>CAZKSD010000185.1:0-5129 GCA_964555315.1 uncultured Dechloromonas sp. | reverse complement strand
CAATGGCGGCCGATGCCGCACGACGACCGGCAGCGGATGCGCGACGAGATGCGCGGCTATGGACCTCCGCCCGGGCATGGCGGTGGAGGTGGCGGTCGCGGGCAACGGGGAGGGTGGCGCTGAGCGGTAGCGCCGCCACTCCGGTAAAATGCCGGGGATGAAGATCCTCGCCATCGAGACATCGACGGATTTCGGAACCTGCGCATTGTGGCGGGACGGCGTGCTCGAGCAGCGGATCTGTCCGCCCGGCCGTCCGCATTCCGAAACCCTCCTGCCGCTGCTCAGGGATCTGGTGGCCGGCGCGGGAATCAGCTTCAATCAACTCGACGGGATTGCCTTCGGTGCCGGACCGGGCGCCTTTACCGGCTTGCGCATCGCCTGTGCCGTCGCCCAGGGGCTGGCGGTCGGCGCCGATCTGCCGCTGCTGCCGGTCTGCGGGCTCGCGGCGATGGCGGAAACCGCTGGCGCAGACCGCGTTGTCAGCCTGCTCGATGCGCGCATGGGCGAGGTCTACCTGGCGGCCTACGAGCTGCGCGCCGACACCCATGAACCGCTCGGGGAGATTCGCCTCGGGCTTCCTGCCATGCTCGAACTGCCGGCGGGAGAAGGCTGGGTCGCCTGCGGCAACGCGCCGGCGGTGTATCCGGCCCTTGCCGGGCGCTTGCTCGATGCCGGAATCCGCCTGCTGCCAGGGATTCTGCCGCAGGCTGACGCGGTGGCGCGACTGGCGGCGCGCCGCTTGCGGCACGGCGGTGGCATCGATCCGGCGCTGGCGGCGCCGCTCTACGTCCGCGACAAGGTTGCCCGGACGATCGGCGAGCGCCTCGGCAGCGGGGGCAAGGCATGACCCCGGCGGGGCAATCCGAAATTTCCCGGATGACCGCGGAGGATCTCGACGCCGTGGTCGCGCTCGAAGCATCGCTGCAGAGTTTTCCGTGGTCGCGCGGCAACTTTGCCGATTCGCTCGCCGCCGGCCACGAAATGCGGGTTCTCCGGCTGGGTGGCGATCTCGTCGGCTTCTCCGTGCTCATGTCCATCGTCGACGAGGCGCATCTGCTGGTCATCGGCGTTGACCGGCGTCATCAGCGGCACGGGCATGGCGTCCGCCTGCTGCAGCAGGTCATCGCAACCGCACGCGCCGGTGGCGCGGTGAGATTGCTGCTGGAAGTGCGGGCGGCGAACACGCAGGCGATCGCCTTCTATCACGGTCTCGGTTTTGCGCAGATTGGTGTGCGCCGGGGCTATTATCCGGCGGTCACCGGGCGCGAGGACGCGCTGGTATTTGAGATCGGACTGCGATGAATCTGACCCGCGAACAGATGTTGGCCGAAATGGGTATTACGCCGATCTGGCGCCCGCGCGCAGCGGCCCCGGCCGGTTTGCCAGGGGACCAGGTGGCCGCAGCGCCGGCCACGGCCGCTGTACCCGCTGCCAGGGCCGCCCCGGCACGGGAGGCGGTTGCGGTCGACGCTCTGGACTGGCCCGATCTGGCGGCCGCCGTGGCCAACTGCAGGGCTTGTCCGTTGGGCGAGCAGCGCCGGCAGGCGGTACTCGGCGTCGGCGATCTCGACCCGGACTGGCTGTTCATCGGCGAGGGCCCGGGGGCCGAGGAGGATGTCAAGGGCGAACCCTTCGTCGGCCAGGCCGGCAAGCTCCTCGACAACATGCTCGCGGCGCTCGGCCTCGCCCGCGGCAACAAGGTGTACATCGGCAATGCCGTCAAGTGCCGGCCGCCCGGCAACCGCACTCCCGAGGCGGCGGAGATGGCGGCCTGCCGCCCGTGGCTGGAGCGCCAGATCGCCTTGCTGCGGCCGCGGGTGATCGTCCTGCTCGGCAAGGCGGCGGTGCATTCGCTGCTGCACGACGACAAGTCGCTCGCTTCGTTGCGGGGCAGGCGTTTCGAATATCAGGGCATTCCGGTGATCGTCACCTACCACCCGGCATACCTCTTGCGCAACCTGCCGGAAAAGGCCAAGGCTTGGGAAGACCTGCTCTTCGCGCGGCGCTGCCTGCGCGAGTCGATGGCTGCCGGCAGCGGGGAACTGCCTTTCTAGACGTCCTGCCTAGTGGTGGGCGCTGTCGTCGAGGTGGCGGACGTCATCCCGCTTGCGCTGGTTGGCGAGATGGCGCTGGCGGATCACGTACATCAGCCCGCTGACACAAAGCCCGAACAGGGTGACCACGATGTAGATCGACACATCTAGGCGGATCATCAGGTAGTACAGGCCGGTCATGACCAGGATGGACAGGTTCTCGTTGAAATTCTGCACGGCGATCGAGTGTCCGGCGCCCATCAGGATGTGGCCGCGGTGCTGGAGCAGCGCATTCATCGGTACGACGAAAAAGCCCGAGAGGGCGCCGATGAGTATCAGCAGCGGCACGGCCAGCCAGACCTCGCGCACGAAGTTCATGGTCAGCACGATCAGGCCCATCGCAATGCCCAGCGGAATGACCCGGACCGACTTGCGCAAGGTAATGAACTTGGCCGCGACGATGGCGCCGATCGCCACCCCGACGGCGACGACACCCTGGAGCATCGAGGACTTCGACAGGTCGAGCCCGAGGGCAACCTCCGACCACTTGATGACGATGAATTGCAGCGTCGCTCCGGCACCCCAGAACAGCGTGGTGACGGCCAGCGAAATCTGTCCCAGGCGGTCGCGCCAGAGCAGGCTGAAGCAATGCCTGAATTCGTGGGCCAGGTAGTAAGGATTCTTCTTGAGCGGCTTGTGATCGACGCCGGTATCGGGTACGTAGAGGTTGAAAAGCGCGGCGACCACGTAAAGGACGCCGACGATCGAGATCGACATCTTGACCGGCGTATCGATGCCGGTGTCGATCAGCGGGACATCGAACGACAGCAGCATCTGGGCGATTTCGGGCTTGATCAGCATGCCGCCGATGACGACGCCGAGGATGATGGCGCCGACGGTCAGGCCCTCGATCCAGCCGTTGGCGACGACCAGCAGGCGGTGCGGCAGGTATTCGGTGAGGATGCCGTACTTGGCCGGCGAGTAGGCGGCGGCGCCGAGGCCGACCACGGCATAGGCGACCAGCGGGTGGGCGCCGAAGAACATCATGCTGCACCCGGCGATCTTGATTGCGTTGCTGATGAACATCACGCGCCACTTCGGCATCGAGTCGGCAAAGGCGCCGACGAAGGCGGCGAGCGCAACGTAGGAAACCGTGAAGAAGGTCTTGAGCAAGGGCTCGTATTCGGATGGCGCGCGCATCTCGCGCAAGGCGGCGATGGCGGCTATCAACAGGGCGTTGTCGGCCAGCGCGGAAAAAAACTGCGCGGCCATGATGATGTAGAAGCCGAATGGCACTTGGGCTCTTGTCTCGTTATATCGCTTTGGTCGCAGGTTATACCACGGAACCGTGGCGACGCAAGGCGGCGGAGCGCGCGGTCGACCCCGGAAAATGGCCGTCTTTCCGGGTGCGGGTGGCTATCGGGCCGTCTCTTGTGATTGAATGGCAGGCGCGATTCACAGGGAGAAATACGATGGCGGATCGGCGTTTGCAGGTCTTTCATGCCGTGGCGGAACAGCTCAGCTTCACCAGGGCGGCCGAAGCCTTGTTCATGACCCAGCCGGCGGTCACGTTCCAGATCAGGCAACTCGAGGAGCAATACGACACCCGTCTATTCGAGCGCCGGCGTGGCGGCATCGCGCTGACGCCGGCCGGCGAACTGGTGTTTTCCTACGCCCAACGGATTCTCGACCTCGGCGATGAAATGGATACGCGCCTTGGCGAAATGACCGGCGACGTGCGTGGAGTGCTGCCGCTGGGGGCCAGCGCCATGGTCGCCGAATGCCTGATGGCGGGCGTTCTGGTGGATTTCAGCGCACGCTATCCGCAGGTGAAGCCGCAGATGGTCGTTGCCAATTCGGCGGAAATCGCCAGCCTTGTCGCCGGCCACACGGTCGCTGTCGGCCTGATCGAGGCGGCAGCCCGGCAGACCGGGCTGACCTGCGACGTCTGCCGCGATGACGAACTCGCCATGATCTGCGCCCCGGATCATCCATTGGCCGGATCGAAAAAGGTCGGGCCGCGGACGCTGGCCGGCCATGACTATGTCTCGCGCGAGCCGGGCTCGGCAACGCGGGAGATGGTCGCCGGTTACTTCCGGGACAACCGGGTGCCGCCCGAGGGGCTCAGGACGCCGATGGAACTCGGCAGCCCGGAGGCGATCAAGGCCGTGGTCGCGGCCGGGCTCGGGTTCTCGATCATGGCGCGCACCCAGGTCGCGCGGGAGGTGCGACTCGGAACGCTGCTGGCGATTCCGCTTCACCCGCCGCTGCGGCGCAAACTGTACCTGATCCAGCCGGAAGACCGCTTCCAGTCGCGGCTGGTCGGCGCATTTGTCCAATTCGTGCGTCAACAGTGGAAGGATATCGCTTCATGACGACCTCGCGACCGATCCGGGCGCTGATTTCAGGCGCGGCGCTCCTGCACAACTACCGGCTGGCCAAGCGGCTGGCGCCGGAGGCCAGGGCGTGGGCGGTGATCAAGGCCGATGCCTACGGCCACGGCCAGTGGCGGGCCGTCGACACGCTGCGCGCGGAAGCGGACGGCTTTGCCGTTCTCGAATGCGAGAACGCCGTTGACCTGCGTCTGGCCGGCATCAGCCAGCCGATCCTGCTCCTCGAGGGGATCTTCGGCGCGCGCGACGCGCGGGCGGTGGCCGAATACGGCCTGAGCGCGGTCATCCATTGCCTGGAGCAACTCGATCTGCTGCTGACCGCGGTTCCCCGGGGTTCGCCGCTGGCGATCCATCTCAAGCTCAATACGGGAATGAACCGGCTGGGACTGGATGCGGTCGACCTCGCCAGGGCACGCCAAATGCTGTCCGGAGCCGACAACGTCACCGTGACGATGATGACCCATTTCGCCGAGGCTGACGGCGAACGCGGCGTGGACCAGCAGATGAGGCGCTTTGCCGCGATGACCGGCGACTGGGCGGGGCAGGTCACCCTGGCCAATTCGGCGGCGCTGTTGCGCTACCCGCGGACGCATGCCGATTGGGTGCGGCCAGGGATCATGCTCTACGGTTCCAGTCCGTTTGCCGATAGCAGCGCCGACGACCTCGGGCTGCAGGCGGTGATGGCGCTCGAGAGCGAGATCAT
>CAZKSD010000184.1:0-5135 GCA_964555315.1 uncultured Dechloromonas sp. | reverse complement strand
GAAACTTGCCGGCCGGCGGCTGTCGACCGCGGCAGGGCGGGAGGGCGGAGGATCCTCGCCGGCGATCTGCAACGGCCTGGCTTCCTGCGCCATCATCGCCAGCGCGGCGGCGATTTCCTCGGCGCCGACATCCTGTTCCTCGGCGATCTGCGACACGATGTTGGCGAAGAACTCGAGGCCCTCCGCGTTGAGTACCTCGGCGACGCGCTCCTTGAATCCGGCGACGCGCTTGTTGGTGACGTCGGCGCGGCTGGGCAGGGTCAGCGGCGCGATCGGCTGGCGGGTGGCGCGCTCGATGGTGCGCAGCATGCGGATCTCGCGCGGGGCGACGAAGAGGATGGCGTTGCCGGTGCGGCCGGCGCGGCCGGTGCGGCCGATGCGGTGTACGTAGGCCTCGGTGTCGTAGGGGATGTCGTAATTGACGACATGGCTGATGCGCGCGACGTCGATGCCGCGGGCGGCGACGTCGGTGGCGATGACGATGTCCAGCGCGCCCGACTTCAATTGCTCGATGACGCGTTCGCGCATCTGCTGGTTGAGGTCGCCGTTGAGCGCGGCGGCGGCGTAGCCGCGGGCGGCGAGCTTGTCGGCGAGTTCGACGGTGGCGGTCTTGGTGCGCACGAAGATGATGGCGGCGTCGAAATCGTCCTCGACCTCGAGGATGCGGGTCAGCGCGTCGAGCTTGTGCAGGCCGCTGACCTGCCAGTAGACCTGACGGGTGGCGGCGATCGTCGTCGTCGCCGACTTGATCTTGACCTCGCGCGGGTCGGCCAGGTACTTCTGGGCGACGCGGCGGATCGGGTCCGGCATGGTCGCCGAGAACAGCGCGGTCTGGTGTTTCTCCGGAGTGCGCTCGAGTATCCATTCGACATCGTCGATGAAGCCCATGCGCAGCATCTCGTCGGCTTCGTCGAGGACGAGGGTCTTCAGGTGGTCGAGGGCGAGCGTCTTGCGCTCGAGGTGATCCATGACGCGGCCCGGGGTGCCGACGATGACGTGCGCGCCGCGCGCCAGTTGCTTGAGCTGGATGGTGTAGCTCTGGCCGCCGTAGATCGGCAGGACGTGGAAGCCGGGCAGGTGACGGGCGTAGCTCTGCAGCGCCTCGGCGACCTGGATCGCCAGTTCGCGCGTCGGCGTCAGGATCAGCGCCTGCGGCCGGGCGGTCCTGACATCGATCTGCTCGAGCAGCGGCAGCGCGAAGGCGGCGGTCTTGCCGGTGCCGGTCTGCGCCTGACCGATCAGGTCATGGCCGGCGAGGAGGACGGGAATGCACTCGGCCTGGATCGGCGACGGGGTTTCGTAGCCGATGTCGGTGAGCGCCTGCAGGAGCCCCGGGCTCAAGCCGAAATCGGCAAAGCTTTCAGCGGGAGATGACATGCTGTTTCCTTTCGACGTCGCGCCTTCTTTTGTTCTGCTGGGCGACGTGTTGGCCCGATGGTCGGGCGGCCTGAGTTCCCCGAGGCAGCCAGCCCGGGGGCGAGTCAATGGTGAACTGGAACCTGCAAAACAAGCGGAAAGCGGTGGCTGCTCTGGAGACCTGCGGGCGCTGCATCAACCCATTGAAATTGCGAGTTTACTCGATTTCGAGCAGGGCCGCCAGTTCGCCGGCGGTGAAGCCCGCCGCGAGGCGCGCGCTTTCGTTCAGCGGCGCCTGCGGCCGGGGCGCGTCGAAGGCCTTCAGCAGGTGGCGGTAGGTGCCTTCGGGTTCCAGATTGCGTTCGCCGCAGAGCCGGCGGAACCAGGCGTCGCCGAGGCCGACGTGGCCGATCTCGTCGTGCAGGATGATGTCGAGCAGGCTGGCGGATGCGTGGTCGCCGGCTTCCGCCAGCTTCTGCCGGATCGGCGGCGTGGCGTCGAGTCCGCGCGCCTCGAGCAGGCGCGGCACCAGCGCCATCCGGGCCAGGACGTCGCCGGTCGTCTTCTCGGCCATGTCCCAGAGGCCGGCGTGGGCCGCAAAGTCGCCGTAGTCGTGACCGAGTTCGCGCAGGCGCTGGCGCAGGATGGTGAAGTGATGGGCCTCCTCGGCGGCGACGCCGATCCAGTCGGCGTAGTACTGCCGGGGCATGCCACGGAAGCGGGCGGCGTGATCGAGCGCCAGGTTGATCGCCGAGAACTCGATATGGACGATGGCATGCAACAGCCGGGCGCGGCCCTCCGGGCTTTTTGCGCCGCGTTGCGGCACCTGCCGCGGCGGCACCAGTTCGGGCCGCGACGGCCGGCCGCAAACCAGGCCGACCGGTGTCGCATCCCGCCAGTCCAGCCTGCCCGCCTGCCAGTCGCTGGCGATTGCCGCGGTCGACGCCAGTTTTTGGTCGATTTCCGGCGTTGCCAGCGCGGAAGCCAGGGCGACGAACAACGAGGCGCTCATGGCGCCGGGTTGGTGTAGCGCAGGTGGATGGCGTCGATTTCCGACAACAGTTCGCCAGCGACCGGCGTCCGCGTGGCCGGCAGCGTCTCCTGCAATTGCGCCAGCGACGAGGCGCCGATGATGGCGCTGCCGACGAACCAGCGCGAACGGACGAAACCCAGGGCGAGCTGGGTCAGCGTCAGGCCGTGCCTTTTCGCCAGCGCGGCGTAGGCGGTGACAGCGGGGACCACGTTGGGCTTGCCGTAGCGCTGGCCGAAGGCGGGCCATTGTGTCAGCCGGCCGGGCGCCGCCGGGTCGGCGAGGTACTTGCCGGTGAGATGGCCGAAGGCGAGTGCCGAATAGGCGAGCAGGCCGACCTGCTCGCGGTGGCAGACTTCGGCGAGCGCGGTTTCGAAGGTCCGGTTGACCAGGCTGTAGGCGTTCTGCGTGCACAGCACGCGCGGCAGGCCAAGCTCGTCGGCGAGACGGACGAACTGCATGACGCCCCACGGGTGTTCGTTGGACAGGCCGATGGCGCGTACCTTGCCTTCGGCGACGAGTTCGGCGAGGGCCTCGAGCTGCGCGCGGATCGGCGTGCACTCGCGATCCTGCCCGGGATCGAACTGCCACTGGCCGAACATCGGCTGATTGCGTTCCGGCCAGTGCAACTGGTAGAGATCGATGTAATCGGTCTGCAGGCGTTGCAGGGAACCGTCGATGGCGGCGCGGATGTTGGTGCGGTCGAGCGCCGGCGGCCCGTTGCGGATCCAGCCGAGATTGCGCGAGGGGCCGGCGACCTTGGTCGCGACGATGATCCGGTCGCGCTGCTGGCGCTTGAGCCAGCGCCCGACGATGCTTTCCGAGACGCCGCAGGTCTCGGGGCGCGGCGGCACGGCGTACATCTCGGCGGTGTCGAGGAAGTTGACGCCGCTGGCCAGCGCGAAATCGAGCTGGCTGTGGGCGTCGGCCTCGCTCGTCTGCTCGCCGAAGGTCATGGTGCCGAGGCAGACATCGGGAACGACGAGATTGCCGCGCCCGAGCGGGCGGGGGTTGAACGGGCTGGGCATGGCTTGCTCCGGAAAGTGGGCGTTTTTCAGGGTCGACCGCAGAGGACGCCGTAAATCAGGACATGGCGCTGCCGGACTTCGTCGATACCGGCGGGGACGATCGCCAGGCGATGGTCTTCCGGCGCAGTGCAATGCGCCTCGACCCAGCGGCACGCGGCGGCGAAGGCATCGTCGAAGCTGGCGAAGAGGCCGTCAAGCTCCGCCGCGCGCACCGGCAGGAAATGGCCGGACGCCCGGTCGAGCAGGGTGTCGGTGTCCAGCATCTGCACGGCATAGCCGGCTGGCGGGCGCGGCAGGGGCAGGTCGCCGAGGGTGAAGCGGTCGCCGAAGGCGTCGGCGCTGAATGCGGACCGCTGCATGCGGGGTCTGTCGCGTTCCCGACTAGGCCGGAATGTCGGGCACCAGCATCTGCTCCAGGTGTAGGATCCTGTCCTTCAGCGCCAGCTTGCGCTTCTTCAGACGGCGCATCAGCAGGTCGTCGGGCGACGGGCTGTCGGTCAGGTGGGCGATGACCAGATCGAGATCGCGGTGCTCGACCTGGAGTTCCTGCAGCTGATGACGGAGATCGGCGATTTCCGCGTCGTTGAGCGTGTGGTTGGGCATGGTGCATTCCTTGCGGTGGGCGATGTTTTGCTAGAATAACCGAACGCTTCTCGGGAGGAGGGACAAATGCAGCATCACGTCATCGTGTCGTTCGGCCGGAACAGGGAATACGAATTCAGGTTCGCCGGCGGTGGCCATGTCGACGAGGCGCGCAAGTGGTTCGAGCGCGAGTTCAAGGCGCTCGAATGCGACGTTGTCACGCCGACCGGGAAGATCCTTGCCGTCGACCGCATCCTCAGCGTCGCGCGATATGCCGGCGAGGCGCGCTTTCGCGACCAGCATGCCTGGTCGGAGCAGTTCGCTAGGAACGCCGCCGCCATCCTCGGCCGCGACCTGATCCGGGTGGATGTCCCGAACTACCTTATCGGCTACTGATGAACAAGGCGTTCGTCAGGGAGGCAGACGGCGACGATGACGAAAGTCTCGAACCGTCGCTGAAACTGCCGCCGGGAACGCGCAATTACATCACCCCGGCCGGGCATTCCCGGCTCAGGGGCGAACTCGAGGAACTGGTCAAGCGCGAGCGACCCAAGGTCGTCGAAGTCGTCGCCTGGGCCGCTTCCAATGGCGACCGCTCGGAAAACGGCGACTACATCTACGGCAAGCGCCGCCTGCGCGAGATCGACCGGCGCATCCGCTTCCTCACCCGCCGCCTCGAGATCGCCGAGGTCGTCGACCCGGCGCGCCAGGGCGACAACGATCAGGTCTTTTTCGGCGCCCGGGTGACGGTCGCCGACGGCGAAGGCAACGAGAACACCTACACGATTGTCGGCGTCGACGAAGCCGATGCCGCGAGCGGCCGCATCAGCTGGGTGTCGCCGCTGGCGCGGGCGCTGATCAAGGCGCGCGCCGGCGACAGCGTGCGCTTCCAGTCACCACTGGGGATCCGCGAGCTCGACATCGTCGACGTCGCCTATCAGAGCATCGTCTGAAGCCGGCGCCGCCGCCTGACCTTGTTCCCCTCCAGGGGGAGACCAGCTTGACCGGCGCGACCATGGCCGGCGATACTTTCAACCTTGACGACGGAACTGCCGTCGTTCCCGCCCAACGGCACCTCCCAACTGCCCGGAGCCATTGCGTCGCCGACCGGGCACCATAGCGCTGGCAATCATCATGAC
>CAZKSD010000183.1:0-5164 GCA_964555315.1 uncultured Dechloromonas sp. | reverse complement strand
CCAAGCAGATTCAAGGCGAGGTCTCTACCGGCACCAGCCTCACCAATGCGATGACGAACGTCAATCTTTTCCCCAACATGGTGACCCAGATGGTAGCCATCGGCGAGGAATCTGGCGCGCTGGATTCGATGCTTTCCAAGGTCGCCGACTTCTTCGAACAGGAAGTCGACGATGCCGTCGAGGCGATGTCCAGCCTGATGGAGCCGATCATCATGGTGGTGCTCGGCACCCTGATCGGCGGCATGGTGGTCGCCATGTACCTGCCCATCTTCAAATTGGGCGCCGTGATCTGATGCCCTTCGAGTCACTGGGCGGCCTGGCTGCCGTTGCCGGGCTGCTCGGTCTGTGCGTCGGCAGTTTCCTCAACGTCGTCATTCACCGCCTGCCCAAGATGATGGAGCAGGAGTGGCATGCGCAATGTGCGGATTTGCGCGGTGAAACGCCGTCGACCGCAGCAGCCCCCCTGTCGCTGGCCCGCCCGCGTTCCCGCTGCCCGTCCTGCGGCCACCAGATCACCGCCCTCGAGAACATCCCGATCATCAGCTACCTGCTTCTGCGCGGCCGATGCTCGAATTGCGCCACCCCGATCTCGCCGCGCTACCCGATCGTCGAGGCAGTCACTGCCCTGCTCTCGGCTTATGCGCTCTGGCATTTCGGGCCGACATTTCAGGCTGGCGGTGCGCTGGTGTTGATCTGGGCGCTGATCGCCCTGACCGTCATCGACTTCGACACCCAACTCCTTCCCGATTCGATCACCCTGCCCCTGCTCTGGCTCGGACTGGCACTCAATCTCGCCGGCACCTATGTCGATGTCCATTCGGCAGTCATCGGCGCAATGGCCGGCTATCTGACCCTGTGGTCGGTGTACTGGCTGTTCAAGCTGGCGACCGGCAAGGAGGGCATGGGCTATGGCGATTTCAAGCTTCTCGCCGCACTCGGCGCCTGGCTCGGCTGGCAAATGCTTCCGGCAATCATTCTGCTGTCCTCGGTCGTCGGCGCCGTTGTCGGCATCGGCCTGATCGTCTTCAGCCGCCACAAACGCAACACGCCCATCCCCTTCGGCCCTTATCTTGCCGCTGCCGGCATCATTGCCCTGTTCTGGGGGCCACAGTTGACCCGCAGCTATCTCGGGCTGATGACTTGAAAATTCAGGGCTGCATCACCAGTTAGGCCGTGATGTCTTCTCGTTTATAATTTCAGGTTTTTGAGGATTCCCATGCCGATCTACGAATATCGCTGTGACTCCTGCGGCTTCCAGAAAGAGCATCTGCAGAAAATGAGCGAGCCGCTGCTCACGACCTGCCCGGAATGCGGCAAGGAAAGCTATGGCAAGTTGCTGTCGGCTGCCGGATTCCAGCTCAAGGGCAACGGCTGGTATGCCACGGATTTCAAGGACGGCGGCAAACCCCCGGCCAGGGCCGAAAGCGCCCCGCCCTGCCAGGGCGGAACCGGAGCATGCACTCCGTGCGCAGCCAGTTGATCAAACGCTACTTCCTTACCGGGCTCCTGATCTGGGTACCACTGGTGATTACCGGCTGGGTGCTGTCGTTCATCGTCAGTACGCTGGACCAGTCGCTGCACCTGCTTCCCCAAGCGGTTCATCCGCAGACGCTCGTCGGCTTTTCGATTCCAGGTGCCGGGTCGCTTCTGACCCTCGCGATCATCCTGCTGACCGGCCTGCTGGCCACCAACTTCATCGGCCAGAAACTGGTCGTCTGGTGGGAGATGTTGCTCGCCCGCATCCCCTTCGTCAATTCGGTCTATCACAGCGTCAAGCAGGTTTCCGATACCCTCTTTTCGTCAAACGGGAATGCGTTCCGCAAGGCCTTGCTCGTCCAGTATCCGCGTCAAGGCTGCTGGACGATCGCCTTCCTGACCGGCAAGCCCGGCGGCGATGTCGTCAACCATCTGCAGGGCGACTACCTGAGCGTCTACGTGCCGACCACCCCGAACCCGACCTCGGGTTTCTTCCTGATGATGCCGGCGACCGACGTCATCGAGCTTGAAATAACCGTCGACGAAGCGCTCAAATACATCATCTCAATGGGCGTCGTGGCGCCGCCGCCGCACTCCCCTGTCATCACCAAAACCTGATTCAAGCGGAAGGTTTCATGCGTACCCATTACTGCGGACAGCTAAGCGCCGCCCTCGACGGGCAGATTGTCACCCTCTGCGGCTGGGCGCAGCGTCGTCGTGACCATGGCGGTGTCATCTTCATCGACCTGCGCGACCGCCAGGGCCTCGCACAGATTGTCTGCGATCCCGACCGCGCCGACTCGTTCGCCATCGCCGAGTCGGTCCGCAACGAGTTCTGTCTGCGGGTGACCGGCAAGGTCAGGCCGCGTCCGGCTGGCACGACCAACGCCAACCTCGCGTCGGGCGAGATCGAGGTTCTCTGCCACGCGATCGAGGTACTGAACCCGTCCGTGACGCCGCCGTTCCAGCTCGATGACGACAACCTTTCCGAGAACGTCCGCCTGACTCACCGCGTCATCGACCTGCGCCGGCCGCAGATGCAGAACAACCTGCTGCTGCGCTACAAGACGGCGCGCGCCTTCCGCCGCTTCCTCGACGACAACGGCTTCATCGACGTCGAAACGCCGATGCTGACCAAGTCGACCCCGGAAGGCGCCCGCGACTATCTCGTACCGTCGCGCGTCCACCCGGGCCAGTTCTTCGCCCTGCCGCAGTCGCCGCAACTGTTCAAGCAGTTGCTGATGGTCGCCGGCTTCGACCGCTATTACCAGATCGTCAAATGCTTCCGCGACGAGGATCTGCGCGCCGACCGTCAGCCGGAATTCACCCAGGTCGATATCGAGACCTCGTTCATGAGCGAGGAGCAGATCACCGGCCTCATCGAGAACCTGATCCGCTACGTATTCAAGGACGCGATCGGTGTCGATCTGCCCAATCCCTTCCCGCGCATGACCTGCGCCGAGGCGATGAGCCGCTTCGGGTCCGACAAGCCGGACCTGCGCGTCACCCTCGAGCTGACCGAGGTCACCGATGCCGTCAGGGACGTTTCCTTCAAGGTCTTCTCCAGCATCGCCAACAGCGACAACGGTCGCGTCGCGGCGATGCGGGTGCCGGGCGGCGCCAGCCTGACGCGTGGCGAGATCGACGAGTACACCAGGTTCGTCGCCATCTACGGCGCCAGAGGCCTGGCCTACATCAAGGTCAACGATGTCACGCAACTGAACGAAACCGGCCTGCAAAGCCCGATCGTCAAAAATCTCCACGAAAATGCCCTCAAAATCATCGTCGACCGCACCGGCGCCCAATCCGGCGACCTGATCTTCTTCGGCGCCGACAAGGCCAAGGTGGTCAACGACGCTTTGGGCGCGCTACGCGTCAAGCTCGGCCACGAGAAGGGCTTTCTCAACGGCCGGCCATGGGAGCCGCTGTGGGTCGTCGACTTCCCGATGTTCGACTACGACGAGGAAGACAAGCGGTGGACGGCTTCCCACCACCCGTTTACCAGCCCCAAGGATGAGCACGTCGCCCTCCTCAAGATCGATCCGGGCAAGTGCCTGGCCAAGGCCTACGACCTGGCGCTCAACGGTTCGGAAATCGGCGGCGGTTCGGTCCGTATCCATCGCGCCGAAGTCCAGGAAGCGGTCTTTCAGGCCCTGAACATCGGCCCCGAGGAGCAGCAGGCAAAGTTCGGCTTCCTCCTCGACGCCCTCAAGTATGGCGCACCGCCGCATGGCGGACTGGCCTTCGGCCTCGACCGCATCGTCACCATGATGACCGGCGCCGAATCGATCCGCGACGTCATCGCCTTCCCCAAGACCCAGCGCGCCCAGTGCCTGCTGACCGATGCGCCGAGCGCGGTTGACGAGAAGCAGTTGCGCGAACTGCACATCCGCCTGCGCCAGAAAGTGGAGACCCGGGTCGAAGTCAGTCCGGGCTGATCGGCCATGAGGCCGTGGCTGCGCCTGCTGATCGTCGCCTGGCTGGCGATTGGCGGCGCGCTGGGGCTGGCCCGCGAGAATGTCGCGGTCGACTGGGTCGTGCTGGCCGATTTGCCGCGCGAGGCGCGCCAGACACTGGTGCTGATCAAGGACGGCGGGCCGTTTCCCTACTCTCGCGACGGCGTCGTCTTCGGCAACTACGAAAGACGGCTGCCACTGCGCCAGCGCGGCTACTACCGCGAATACACCGTCAAGACCCCTGGCAGCCGCGGCCGGGGAGCACGACGGATCGTCGCCGGCAGCGAACAGGAGTATTACTAT
Source organism: uncultured Dechloromonas sp. (assembly GCA_964555315.1). Classification (GTDB taxonomy): domain Bacteria; phylum Pseudomonadota; class Gammaproteobacteria; order Burkholderiales; family Rhodocyclaceae; genus Azonexus. Next base: position 929 of record CAZKSD010000183.1, on the reverse strand, counting down.
ACGGACGATCACTACCGCAGCTTCAGGCGCATTCGGGAATAGCCGATGAGCGAGAAATTCCTCGGCAAGGCAGACAAGGCCGCTGTCTACCACCTGCCGGCCAGCCGCCGCGACGCCGTCGCCGCAACCGCCGCCAAGCTCCGGCTCCGTTCGATTCCCGTGGACCTCTCGCGGGCAGCCAGCGCCGGTGAAGCACTCAGGCGACTGGGCGAAGCCCTCAGCTTCCCGGACTGGTACGGCGCCAACTTCGATGCGCTTGTCGATTGCCTCACCGATCCCGAGTGCCTTCCTGGCACAGGCCATGTGCTGTTTGTCGATGGTGCCGCCACCTTGCGCCTGGGCGATCCCAAGGCGTTCGCGACTTTGCTGGATGTCCTGCAGGCGGCGGCCGGCGAGCGAAGGGCAGCCGGCACACCCATGTGGATCCTGCTTGACACGCACGCGCCGGGGGTCAACCTTTTGCCCGAGAAATGACCGGCTTCAAGCAGCCCGTGTCGGTACTGGTCGTCATCCATACCCCGGCGCTTGATGTCCTGCTGCTCGAACGCAGCGCGCATCCGGGGTACTGGCAGTCGGTCACCGGCAGCCGCGAGGGAGACGAAGGGCTTGCCGACACGGCGCGGCGCGAGGTGGGCGAGGAGACAGGCATCGACAGCACGCGCCATCAACTGCAGGACTGGCGCCTCACCAACACCTTCGAGATCTTCTCCGAGTGGCGCCAGCGCTACGCGCCCGGAATCACCCGCAACACCGAACACGTGTTCGGAATGTTGCTTCCCGAAGTGCAGTCGATTTCGACAGCTCCCGGCGAACATCGCAACTGGGCCTGGATGCCCTGGCGGCAGGCCGCACAATCTTGCTTCTCGTGGACCAACCGCGACGCCATTCTGATGCTGCCCGCCAGGATTGCCCGGGCGACTTGAAACGCC
>CAZKSD010000182.1:0-5196 GCA_964555315.1 uncultured Dechloromonas sp. | reverse complement strand
CTCGCGGCGAGCGGCGGCTCGTGCAATTTCATGGTCCGCTCGCTGCTGGATAGCGGCAGCATGGCGCTGGCGGACGAGATCGTCAGCCTTTTTGCGCTGTCGGGGACCGTTGCCGTGCAGGCGGGACATTACCCCGGATGGGCGCCGAATCCTGATTCATGGCTGCTCTCGCTGTGCCAGGCGGTCTATCGCCGGGAATTCGCCAGCGATTCCCTGGTGCAGGTGATCCACGCCGGGCTGGAATGCGGCATCATTGGCGCGAAATATCCGGGGCTCGATGTCGTCTCCTTCGGTCCGAGCATCCGCGGCGCGCATGCCCCGGGCGAGGCGGTGGAGATCGAGTCTGTCGGGCGCTGCTGGCAGTTGTTGCGGGCGATTCTTGCCGCGGTCGATTGAACGGATTTCTCGGGGAGGCCGGAAGATGAAACGATTTGTGTCGCTGGTGGCCGTTCTGGCGGTAAGTGCGTGCAGTGTCGAAACGGCAACAACGGCGGCGACGGGCGCCGCCATCAAGAAGCAGGAGCTCGAGCAGGGCAGGAAGACGATGGAACAGATGCAGCAGAAGATCGACCAGGCCAACCAGCAGGCGCAGAAACACGCCGAGCAGGCCGGCGGCGACAGGTAGCTTCGGCGTTCACGCCAGAATTCCCGGCGTGCCGGTCCGAGTCCGGTTTCCGCATCAGCACCGTGGCGAAGGCTCGGCCATCGCGCGCCGGGTGTTCAGTCCGGGAGTTCGCCCGCCCGCAGCAGGAAGACGAATTCGTCACCGGCAGCGGTGTCGAGCCAGGTGAAGGGCAGCGCCGGGTAGGTGGCCTCCAGTTCAGCGCGGTTGTGGCCGATTTCAACCACGAGCAGGCCGTCCTCGGTCAGATGGCGCTTCGCTTCGCGCAGGATGATGCGGGTGAAGTCGAGGCCGTCCTTGCCCGAGCCGAGCGCCATCACCGGTTCGTGCAGGTATTCCGGGGGCAGCGCGGCGACCGAGTCAGCATTGACGTAGGGTGGGTTGGAAATGATCAGGTCGTAACGCCTTCCCTGCAACTTGCTGAAGGCGTCCGAACGGATGAGTTCGACGCGGTCATGCAGGCCGTACTCGGCGACATTGCGTTCGGCGACGGAAATCGCCTCGGGCGAGAGGTCGACCGCATCGACGCGTGCTTCAGGGAAGGCGAGGGCGGTCAGGATCGCCAGGCAGCCCGAGCCGGTGCACAGGTCGAGCGCCGTCTGAATCGACCAGGCGTCGTCGACCCAAGGCGCCAGGTGTTCCTGGAGCAATTCGGCAATGAACGAGCGCGGCACGATGACGCGCTCATCGACATGGAAACGATGGCCGGCGAGCCAGGCCTCGCCGGTGAGATAGGCGGCGGGCAGACGGTCCTCGCAGCGGCGGCGGTAGATCTCGAGCAGCGCCTCGCGTTCCTGCGGCAACAGTCGCGCATCGAGAAAGGGTTCGAGGCGGTCGAGCGGCAGGCTGAGGGTATGCAGCGTCAGGTAGGCGGCTTCGTCCCAGGCGTTGTCGCTGCCGTGGCCGAAGAACAGGCCGGCGGCGGTGAAGCGGCTGACCGCATAGCGAAGGTAGTCGCGAACGGTCGAGAGTTCGCTTTTGGCGGCGGAGTCGGTCATGCGCTAAGCAGTTGCTCGAGGATGCGGGTGTAGATGGCGGAAAGCCTGGGCAGGGCGGTCACGTCGACGCACTCGTCGATCTTGTGGCTGGTCGCGTTGACCGGGCCGATTTCCAGCAACTGGTCGCAAATCTCGGCGATGAAGCGGCCGTCGGAGGTGCCGCCGGTGGTCGCCAGTTCGGTGTCGATGCCGCAGATCTCGCGGATTGCGGCGCTTGCGGCTTCGGCCAGGGGCCCGCGGCCGGTCAGGAAGGGACGGGAGCCGAGCGTCCAGTCGATGTCGTATTCCAGCTCGTGCTTGTCGAGAATGGCGGTCAGGCGCTGTTTCAGGCTGTCGACGCTGCTGGCGGTGGAAAAGCGGAAGTTGAACTTGATCTCGACGCTGCCGGGCACAACATTGGTGGCGCCGGTGCCGCCGTGGATATTGGAGATCTGCCAGGTCGTCGGCGGGAAATACTCGTTGCCCTGGTCCCATTCGGTGTCGCCGAGTTGGGCAATCGCCGGCGCCGCGAGATGGATCGGGTTGCGGCCGAGGTGCGGGTAGGCGATGTGGCACTGGATGCCCTTGACCGTCAGCTTGCCCGACAACGAGCCGCGGCGGCCGTTCTTGACCATGTCGCCGAGGGTGTCGACCGAAGTCGGCTCGCCGATGACGCAGAAATCGATCGTCTCGCCGCGCGCCTTGAGGGCGTCGACGACGGCGGCCGTGCCATCGACCGCGTCACCTTCCTCATCCGAGGTGAGGAGGAAGGCGAGCGATCCGGGGTGCCGCGGATGGGCGGCGACGAAGGCCTCGGTTGCGGTCAACATCGCGGCCAGCGAGGATTTCATGTCGGCGGCGCCGCGTCCGTAAAGCATCCCGTCGCGGATTTCCGGAGCGAAGGGAGGCGAAGTCCACATGTCCAGTGGCCCGGTCGGCACGACGTCGGTGTGACCGGCGAAGACGAACAACGGCCGGGCGGCGCCACGACGCGCCCAGAGGTTGGTGACGCCGTTGCGGCTGATGAATTCGCTGGAAAAGCCGAGTGCTCGCAGGCGCGCGGCGAACAGGTCGCAACAACCGGCATCGTCGGGGGTCACCGACGGCCGGGCGATGATCTGCCTGGCCAGCGCAAGGGTCGGATCGGGCATCAGGTGTCCGGTTCGCCGTCGCCGAGGTTGAGCGAGAACTCCTTGAACGATACGCCGCTCGCGTCGGTGCTGTCGAACTCCAGCGCGGCGTCGGTCTTGCGTTCATCCTTGTTGCCCTGGTTGATTTCCGAGTTGTTGATCAGCCAGGAGAGGTTGGTCGGCGAATCGGCGTTGGTCAGCGCTTCGTCGAGCGAAATCTTGCCCTCGCGATAGAGCCGGAAGAGGTCCTGCTCGAAAGTCTGCGATCCCGGGGCGAGCGTTTGCTCCATGGCATCCTTGATGCCCTGCACCTCGCCGCGCTCGATCAGTTCGCTGATGTGACGGGTGTTGATCATCACCTCGCAGGCGGGGAGCCGCAGGCCATCCGGTCTCCTGACCAGGCGCTGGGACATGATCGCGCGCATGGCGACGGAAAGGTCGAGGAACAGGGCCGGACGGTTTTCCAGCGGGAAGAAGCTGATGATGCGGTTCAGCGCATGGTAACTGTTGTTGGCGTGCAGCGTCGCCAGGCAGAGGTGGCCGGTCTGGGCGTAGGCAATCGCCGCCTGCATCGTCTCCTTGTCGCGGATTTCGCCGATCAGGATGCAGTCCGGCGCCTGGCGCATGGCGTTCTTCAGCGCGGAAGCCCAGTCCAGCGTATCCATGCCGATTTCGCGCTGGTTGACGATCGATTTCTTGTGCTTGAACAGGAATTCTATGGGATCCTCGACGGTCAGGATATGTCCGGCGCGGTTGGCGTTGCGGTGATCGAGCATCGAGGCGATGGTCGTCGACTTGCCGGAGCCGGTGGCGCCGACGATGAGGACCAGGCCGCGCTTCTCCATGATCAGGTCGGCCAGCACCGGCGGCAGTTCGAGCGCATCGAGCTTGGGAATGTTGCCGAGGATGAAGCGGACGACGATGCTGATCGAGCCGCGCTGGCGGAAGATATTGACCCGGAAGTTGCCGATCTGCGGCACGCCGAAGGAGAGGTTCATCTCCATCGTCGTCTCGAAGGCCTTGGCCTGATCCGCCGACATCAGTTCGAAGGCGATCTTTTCGATCATGTCCGGCAGCATCACCTGCTGGTTGACCGGCATGGTGTTGCCCTGGATCTTGATGTGGATCGGCGTGCCGGCGGAAATGAAGATATCCGAGGCCTGCTTTTCTGCCATCAGCTGGAATAGTTTGTCGAGGATCATTCAGGACCTCCGGTGTCGTTGGGCTTGGATCAGGCGCGCAGCAGTTCGTTGATGCTGGTCTTGGCGCGGGTCTGCGCATCGACCTTCTTGACGATGATCGCGGCGTACAAGCTGTACTTGCCGTCAGCTTTCGGCAGGCTGCCGCTGATCACGACCGAACCCGGCGGGATGCGGCCGTAGCTGACCTCGCCGGTTTCCCGGTCGTAGATCGGGGTACTTTGGCCCAGGTAGACGCCCATCGACACGACCGAGTTTTCGCCGACGACGACGCCTTCGACAACTTCCGAGCGGGCGCCGATGAAGCAGTTGTCCTCGATCACGGTCGGGTTGGCCTGCAGCGGCTCGAGCACGCCGCCGATGCCGACGCCGCCGGAGAGGTGCACGTGCTTGCCGATCTGCGCGCAGGAACCGACGGTGACCCAGGTGTCGACCATGGTGCCCTCATCGACATAGGCGCCGATGTTCACGAACGACGGCATCAGCACCGCATTCCGGGCAACGAATGAACCCTTGCGGACGATGGTGCCCGGTACGACGCGGAAGCCGCCCTCGCGGAACTGCTCGTCGCTCCAGCCTTCGAACTTGGTGTCAACCTTGTCGAAGAAGCGGATGTCGCCGGCTTCCTGGATGCGGTTGTCGCGGACGCGGAACGAGAGCAGGACAGCCTTCTTGATCCACTGGTGGGTGAACCATTCGCCGCCGATCTTCTCGGCGACGCGCAACCTGCCGGCGTCAAGGTCGCCGATCACCGAGTTGATCGCGGCGATGGTCGTCGGCGGCGACTGCGGAGACAACTCCGTGCGGCGTTCCCAGAGTTCTTCGATGGTGGCTTGCAGGTGGTGAGTCATGAGGGCTCTCTCTGATTACAGTTGTTTGGCAAATTGGCGAATCCGGTTGGCGGCGTCCACGCAGTCGGCCAGCGGGGCCACCAGCGCGATGCGGACGAATCCGGCGCCCGGATTGACGCCGCCGGCCTCGCGGGCCAGGAAGCTGCCGGGCAGAACGACGACATTATAGTGTTCGAGCAGGCCGCGGGCGAACTCGGTATCGGCGATGGGGGTCCTCGCCCACAGGTAGAAGCTGGCATCCGGCATGCCGGTGCCGAGCACTTCGGCGGTCAGCGGCGTGCACGCGGCGAACTTCTCGCGGTACTGGTTGCGGTTGTCCAGCACATGCGCCTCGTCGTTCCAGGCGGCGATCGAAGCCGTCTGCACCGGGGGCGCCATGGCGCAGCCGTGGTAGGTGCGGTAGAGCAGGAATTTCTT
>CAZKSD010000181.1:0-5221 GCA_964555315.1 uncultured Dechloromonas sp. | reverse complement strand
ACTTCATCTCGACGGTGGAAGATCACATCGCTCCGTGGAAGAGCACCTACATGGGCGCCCGCCTGCCGACCGGCGCCACCAAGTTCGTGCTCGGCGGCTCCGGCCACATTGCCGGCATCGTCAACCCGCCGGTGGCAAACAAGTATGGCTACTGGACCAACGACGCGACCGACGGCAACCTGCCGGAAGATCCCCAGGACTTCCTTGCCGGCGCGACGCAGAATCCGGGCTCCTGGTGGACGCACTGGAGCGCATGGATGAACAGCCTGCCGGGCGGCAGCGCCAAGGTCAAGGCGCGCAATCCCGAGGATGGTCCGCTCGCCGTCATCGAGCCCGCCCCTGGGTCGTACGTCAAGTTCCGTCTGGATGCCCAGAAGAAGAAGTGAGTCGACTGCCCGCGAGCAAACGACGGGAGGCCGCGGCCTCCCGTTTTTTGTGAACTTTCGCTGCGGCGCCTGTCAAATTGACGTAACTGAAAGGAGGTGCGCAATGTTGGCGAGCGAGTATCCCGTCGTCTCGGTTCACATTCCTCCCATCCTGCGCCCCCTTGCCGATGGTCGCGACGAAGTCATGGCCAGCGGCGAGACCGTCGGCGAGGTTCTGGAGGCGGTGGGTCACGAGTATCCGGCCCTGGGCGAATCGTTGTTCTGCGCCGACGGCAGCCTGGCCGACGGCCTTGCCGTCTACTTCGGCGGCGCGGTGCTGCACGGGCGCGAAAGCCTGGTGATGCCGGTCGAGCAGGAGGAAGTCGTCAGCATCATTGCCGTCGCCAACCCGAGTTGTCCAGTCGGCCTGGTCCACGTCGATGTCGCCGGGCCTACCGTCGCGGGCGAAGACGGCGAGGCGGTAATTTCGGTCGGCCCATGAAAATGCCCCGATTGTCGCGGTCGACCGCGACAATCGGGCAAAAACCGCAGCGGATTCCGGGACGGCGACGGCCTTCCCGATTCATCGCCGGCACGCCGGATGCTATATTCGATGTTCCGCAAGCGAGGAACAATCATGGGCGAAGCACAACTCTCTTTCATCAGCGAAAGCGACTACCTGGCCGGTGAAGAGCTTCCCGGTCTGCGCCACGAATACGTGCGGGGGGAAATCTTCGCCATGACCGGCGCAAGCAAGGCGCACGGAACGATTGTGGGCAATATTTTTTCCGTCATCCACGCCCATCTGCGCGGAACCCCATGCCGCACCTGGGCAGCAGACATGAAGGTGCATGTCGAGAGCGCCGGCGCCTACTACTACCCCGATGTCGTTGTCACCTGCAGCGAGCGCGATCTCGCCGCCGATGCGCCCAAAAACCACCTCGAAGCGCCCCAGGTCGTTGTCGAAGTCCTCTCCGCCAGCACCGAAAAAGTCGACCGCCGCGAAAAGTGTATGAACTACCGGCAACTCCCCAGCCTGCGCGAATACGTGCTCGTCGATCAGGAGCGCCAGTGGGCCGAAGTCTTCCGGCGCGGAGAGGAAGGCTGGTTCCACGAAATCATCCTGCCCGGCGAAATGCTGTCCCTGCGCAGCCTCGATTTGCGCCTGAACATGGATGACATCTATGAAACCGCCGACGTACCGCGCACGGCGGAAAAAGAGGATTGCTGAGAGGACCTGTCGATTTGCTTGCGGATAAGGGTGGAATGGGAAACCGGGGTATGTCCCCGGTTATGCTAATCAGGTGCCCGGTTATGCCGCTAGCTACCCCGGCGTTGCCAGCTTGAGCCCAACGATACCCGCCACGATGAGTCCGAGGCTTGCAAGGCGGCCAGCGCTCGCCGACTCACCAAACAAGATGATGCCCAAAATGGCCGTTCCCACAGCGCCGATTCCTACCCATACGGCATAGGAGGTCCCCACAGGGAGCGATTTCATGGCGATCCCTAGCAGGACGACGCTTCCGGCCATGGCTGCCAATGTGAGGACACTTGGCCATGGCCGGGTGAAGCCTTCTGTGTACTTGAGCCCAATGGCCCAACCCACTTCAAGCAAGCCAGCGATCAACAGCAGTATCCACGCCATGCGTCCGCTCCTAAGAGTGTGTGGAGCAGGATTCTCCGTCCACTTGAGTCGCCGATGTCACGAAGTGCCCAACCGGCCAACCGCCCGACCTGCGTGGACCTACGTTGGAAATCATCGGCCTTGTGTGGCTTTTTGCGCAAGGTCCGGTGGAACGACGGGCTGGGCAATTTAACACAGGACTCCTGTGAGAAAATAAACAACAGAGCACAGTTTGCGCCACGTCAATCAGCGCGACGGCAGCGGCAAACGCGGCAGGCTCGGCCACTCGACGGCGTCGAGCATGTTCTTGACCATCAGTCCCAACTCTGTGTCGCCGGTGATTTCGAGTTCGCGGTTGAAGAACAGCGTGTCCGGGTCTTCCTGGCGGGCGAGGAGTTGCAGGTAGGCCGAGAGATGCGCGGCGAAGGCGAGGTCGGGGTCGCGTTCGGCGCGGAATACCGGGCGGAAGAGGCCGCCGCGATAGGTGAAGTGGGCGGTACCGCCAGTATCGAGCACGTGCACGCGGAAGAGCTTGTCGTCGAGCGCGGTCAACTCGCTTTCGGGGAGCAATTTCATCTTCAGCGCCGCGTTGAGGCCGGCGACGAGCGCCAGGCCGTGCGGCCATTGCGGCAGTTTCCGGCCGAGGGCGGCGACGAAGCCGGGCAGGCGGAACTTGGGGATGGTGAAATCGCTCATGCGTTGGCTCCCTGGTGGGCGAGGGCTTGGGTATGGTGCTGGCGGATGCCGGCGTCGCCGAACCAGTAACCGTCGACCTGGCCGCTGGCGTTCCAGGCGCCGCTGTCGACATCGACCGGCTCGCCGCGCCGGGCGGCGTCGAAGGCGGCGATGATCGCGGCCATGTGCTGTTTCTGCGGGCTGATGCGGACGATATCGATGCCCATCCGCAATATGTCGGGGATTTCGTGCAGCAGGTTGTAGCTCTGCGCCGACATCGTCTGGATGCCGTTGATGCAGAGGAAATCCTGCCCCTCGCGCGTCTTCAGCGTCAGGCCCTCGGCATGGTCGAGGCACTTGAACTGGCAGTCGTCCTTGTTGAGGTCGTAGTGGCGGGCGGTGAAGCAGCGCGCCGAGAAGGCCAGCGGCAGCTTGCCGTAGACGAAGACCTCGGTCTCGACCCCGGCCGGGCGGCTGGCGTGCAGGGTTTCGACCAGCGTGCGCGTTGCTTCCAGCGGCGGCACCCAGCGCCGCATGCCGTAGCGGGCGAAGGTGGCGAGGGTGGCTTCGTTGTAGATGTTGAGATGCGGGCCGGCGACGAAATTCTTGCCCTGCGTGAGGTTGACCGCACCGAGGTCGTTGGCTTCGACCTTGCAGCCGGGATTTTCCGACAGTTCGTCGATCAGGCGGCGCAGCGTCTTGAGATCGCTTTCCGATTCGAGCAGGGCCTGCGCCGAAACGACGACTTCCTTGCCGGCGTCGGCGAGGTCGCGCGCCAGGCCGATCCAGTCGGCGGTGCGCAGTTGCTGGCGGCGCGAGCAGACGACTTCGCCGACGTAAATGATGTCGAGCGCTGGGTTCTGCGCCATTTCGGCGTAGAACTCGAGGACTTCGGCCTTGGGCCAGAACCAGAGCAGCGGGCCGAGGGCGAGCTTCATGCGCGCTTCCTCTTCAGCGCCACGGTCGGCTGTAGGCGCCAAGCGTCGCCTGGCTGCCTTCGGAAACCTTGGCCAGTTCGGCCTGCCAGCCCGGCTTGACGTGGTAGCGTTCGCCGCCGGCGGCGAGCGAGTCGAGCGCGGCGCGCAGCGTGCGCGTCACCTGGGTGACGTAGGCCGGGCTGCGCTGCCGGCCCTCGACCTTGATCGCACGAACGCCGATCTTCACTATTTCGGGCAGGATTTCCAGCACGTTGAGGCTGGTCGGCTCTTCCAGCGCGTAATAGGTCTCGCCCTGCACGTCGAAGCGGCCCTTGCACAGCGTCGGATAGCCGGCGGGTTCGTCGTCGCCGAAGCGGTCGATGAGGATGCCGTCGAGGCGGGTGTCCATGCGCCCCGGCTGCCCCGGCGCAGCCGCCACCTTGTCCCACTTGACGTACCTGGCCGGCGAGCAGGCGCCGACGGTATTGGGCGACTCGCCGCAGGCGTATGACGAAAGCCAGCAACGGCCTTCATTCATCACGCACAGGCTGCCGAAACCGAAGACCTCGATCTCGACGCTGGTGTTCCTGATGACGTGCTCGACCTGCGCCAGCGTCAGAACGCGCGGCAGCACGGCGCGCCGGATGCCGAACTCACGCTGGCAGAAATTGATCGCCTCGTAGCTGGTGGCCGAACCCTGAACCGAGAGGTGCAGGCGTTGCTGCGGGTGCTTGCGGCTGGCGTAGTCGAGCAGGCCGACGTCGGCGAGGATGATCGCATCGGCGCCGAGATCGACCGCGGCATCGACCGCGCTGCGCCAGTCGGCGACACGGCCGGCCTGCGGAAAGGTGTTGATTGCCAGCAGGATCTCGCGGCGCTTGCCGTGGGCGTAGCGGATGCCTTCGGCCATGGTCTTCGGGTCGAAGTTGAGGCCGGCGAAATTGCGCGCGTTGGTGTCGTTCCTGAAGCCGAGATAGACGGCGTCGGCGCCGTGGTCGACGGCCGCCTTGAGTGCCGGCAGGCTGCCGGCCGGGCAGATCAGGTCGGGCAAGGGGGTCATGGCGCTGCTGTCGGTGGGCTGAACGGCTCAGTATAGCCGGCGGTTCCTGGCCGCCATTGATTCGGGTCAAACGACCGGCAGTTTGTTCCCAGCCCAGCCGCCGCTAACGGATGACGACGGTCGGCCGCGAGCCGAGCATGGCCTGGATCTTCTCGGCGATCCGGTCGGCATCGGCGCGGCTGGCGTAGGGACCGAGCTGGAGGCGATGGATGCCGCCGCCGGCGTAGACGCGCATCGGCTCGCTCAGCCAGTCCAGTTCGCGGACCAGGTGGTTCCTGAGGGTGTCGGCGTTGTCGGCGCTGGCGAAGGCGCCGAGTTGCAGATAGACGCCCTTCGGCGGGACGCTGTCGCTGCCCATGCCGGCCATGGCCGCCGTCTGAACCGGACGCTCTTCGAGCGCCATGCGCCTGACCAGCCGCTCGATCTCGTCCACTTCCGCCGACGCCGGCCGGGGTGGAGGCGTTACCTGCGCATAGGTGGTGGTCGTCGGTTCGCCCGGAATGATCGCTTCGACGTCGACCTGGCCGCTGCCGCCGTTGATCAGGCCGAGCTTGTAGGCGGCGGTGTAGGAGAGGTCGAT
>CAZKSD010000180.1:0-5253 GCA_964555315.1 uncultured Dechloromonas sp. | reverse complement strand
GTGATGAACGCCGACGAGATCCTCGTCATGGAGGAAGGCCGCATCGTCGAGCGCGGCCGCCACACCGCGCTGCTCGATGCCGGCGGAATTTACGCCGGGATGTGGTGGCTACAGCAGCAGGAACAGTCATCCGAATCGACGTGAATCTGCTCTATACTGCCCCGCACCGGATGGTCCCGGCACGGGGTGACCCCCCACATTCCCGGAGGAGAAGACCGCATGAAAGCAACAAGGATCGTCGCCGCGGCCGTGATGGCTGCTTCCGTCAGCGCCCTGCCCGCCCTCGCCCAGGATGCCGGCACGCTCAAGAAGATCAAGGACAGCGGGTCGATCACCCTTGGCCACCGCGAGTCGTCCATTCCCTTCTCGTACTATAACGACCAGCAGCAGGTCATCGGTTATTCGCAGGAACTGATGATGAAGGTGGTCGATGCGATCAAGGCGGACCTCAAGCTGGCCAAGCTCGATGTCAGGATGATGCCGGTGACTTCGGCCAACCGCATCACGCTGGTCCAGAACGGGACAGTCGACATCGAATGCGGGTCGACGACCAACAACCTCGAGCGCCAGAAGCAGGTGTCATTCTCGACGACCATCTTCATCGTTGGCACCCGCCTGTTGACCAAGAAGACTTCGGGGATCTCGGATTTCCCGGATCTCGCCGGCAAGAACGTCGTCGTCACCGCTGGAACGACGTCCGAGCGCCTGCTGCGCAAGCTGAATGAAGACAAGCAGATGAAAATGAACATCATCTCGGCCAAGGACCACGGTGAATCCTTCCTGACGCTGGAAACCGGCCGCGCCGTTGCCTTCATGATGGACGACGCGCTGCTCTACGGCGAAATCGCCAAGGCCAAGAAGCCGGGTGACTGGGTCGTCGTCGGCAAGCCCATGTCCGAGGAAGCCTACGGGTGCATGCTGCGCAAGGACGACGCCGGCTTCAAGAAGGTCGTCGATGCCGCGCTGACCAAGGCGATGACTTCCGGTGAGGCCGAGAAGATCTACAACAAGTGGTTCCTCAACCCGATTCCGCCAAAGGGGCTGAACCTGAGCATGCCGCTGCCGGATGAGATCAAGGCGCTGTACAAGGCGCCGAACGACAAGGCGTTCGAGTAATCCCACAGGTTGCGGCCGGCTGATCACCGGGGACATCCTCTCCGGTGGCCGGGCATTGATTGGGGAGGGGGAACATGGCTTACAACTGGAACTGGGAGGTCTTTCTCCAACCCAGCGCGACCGGTGAGGGAACCTATCTCACCTGGCTGCTGGAAGGTCTGAAATGGACCGTGACGCTGTCCCTCAGTTCGTGGATGATCGCGCTGGTCGTCGGCTCGGTAATCGGCGTGCTACGCACCGTTCCGAACCGCTGGCTGTCGCTGATCGCCGCAGCCTACGTCGAGATCTTCCGCAATATCCCGTTGTTGGTGCAATTGTTCATCTGGTACTTCGTCCTGCCTGAACTGCTCCCGCCGACGATGGGCGACGCCCTGAAGCAGATGAACCCGCTGGCACAGCAGTTCTTTTCGGCGATGGTCTGTCTCGGATTGTTCACCGCGGCACGTGTTGCCGAACAGGTCCGTTCGGGAATCAATTCGCTGCCGCGCGGGCAGAGGAATGCGGGGCTGGCGCTCGGCTTCACGCTGGCGCAAGTCTACCGCCACGTATTGCTGCCCATGGCCTACCGCATTATCGTGCCGCCGCTGACCTCGGAATTTCTCAATATCTTCAAGAACTCCGCGGTCGCCACGACGATCGGCCTGATAGAGCTCTCGCGACAGGCGCAGCAACTGGTCGATTTCACCGCCCAGCCGTACGAAGCCTTCATCGCCGTGACCCTGCTCTACGTCCTGATCAATGTAATCGTGATGTTCCTGATGCGTCAGGTCGAGCAGAAGGTCCAGGTGCCCGGATATGTCGGAGGAAAATGAGCATGTATGAATTCGACTGGACTTCAATCCCGGGCGCGATTCCCCTGCTCGCCAAGGGCATGCTGGTGACGCTGGAAATCACCCTCACCGCGATTGCCGTCGGTATCGTCTGGGGTACCGTGCTGGCCGTCGCGCGACTCGGCACGAACAAGGTTCTTTCTTGGTTGGCTGCCGGCTACGTCAATCTTTTCCGCTCAGTTCCACTGGTCATGGTCATCCTGTGGTTTTACCTGATCGTTCCGCAGGCGCTCAAGGCCGTGTTCGGCGAGGAGATCGGCGACATCCGGCTGACTTCGGCCTTGGTCGCTTTCGCGCTTTTCGAGGCAGCCTACTACTCGGAGATCGCGCGCGCCGGCATTCAGAGTGTCACCAGGGGACAGGTGTCCGCGGGACTTGCCCTCGGCCTTACCCCCGGGCAGACGATGCGCCTGATCGTCCTGCCGCAGGCTTTCCGCAACATGCTGCCGCTCCTCCTGACGCAAGCGATCATTCTGTTCCAGGACACGTCACTGGTCTATGTCATCGGCCTTTCTGACTTCTTCGGCACTTCCTACAAAGTCGGTGACCGTGACGGTCGACTCGTCGAACTGCTGCTTTTTGCCGGAGCCGTCTATTTCGTCATCTGCTTCTCCGTCTCTCGATTGGTGAAGCACCTTCAAGCGAGATTCAGTTCATGATCGATATCCGGAACGTTTCAAAGTGGTACGGGCAGTTTCAGGTACTGGCCGAATGCACCACCAGCGTCCAGGAGGGCGAAGTCATCGTTGTCTGCGGACCCTCCGGTTCCGGGAAATCGACGCTGATCAAATGCGTCAACGGCCTCGAACCCTTTCAGCAGGGCGAAATCCTGGTCAAGGGAACATCGGTTGGCGCCCCGGCGACGAACCTGCCGAAGCTGCGCGCCCATGTTGGCATGGTTTTCCAGAACTTCGAACTGTTCCCGCACATGCGCATTACCGAGAACCTGACGATCGGTCAGATCAAGGTTCTCAACCGAAGCAAGGACGAAGCGCTGGAGAAGGGACTCAAGCTCCTCGACCGGGTTGGCCTGAAGGCACAAGCGAACAAGTTCCCCGGCGAACTGTCCGGTGGCCAGCAACAGCGTGTGGCGATTGCCCGAGCCCTGGCGATGGATCCGATCTGCATGCTGTTCGATGAGCCAACCTCGGCGCTCGACCCGGAAATGATCAACGAGGTGCTCGATGTCATGGTCGAACTCGCCAAGGAAGGCATGACCATGATGTGCGTCACCCACGAGATGGGATTCGCGCGCAAGGTGGCGAACCGCGTCATCTTCATGGACCAGGGCAGGATCGTCGAGGACGCGGCGAAGGAGGACTTCTTCGGCACCCCGCACTCGGAACGGGCGCAACAGTTTCTTTCGAAAATACTGCAACACTGAAAATGAAAAGGCCGGGATGCCCCGGCCTTTCTTCCCGCCGTCCCTCGGCAGACGTCAGGCTGCTTCGTCCAGTTCCACCGCCTCGGTCGGCTCCGGACGATCCACCAGTTCGACAAACGCCATCGGCGCATTGTCGCCGACACGGAAGCCGCACTTGAGGATGCGCAGATAACCACCGGGACGGGCGGTATAACGTGGACCAATCTCGCCGAAAAGCTTGACGACGACGTCACGGTCACGCAGCCGGTCGAAGGCCAGACGCTTGTTGGCAACGGTCGGAGTCTTGCCGAGGGTGATCATCGGCTCGACGACCCGGCGCAATTCCTTCGCCTTGGGCAGAGTGGTCTTGATCGCCTCGTGCCGGAGCAGGGCGACGGTCATGTTGCGCAGCATCGCCAAGCGATGGCTGCTGGTGCGGTTGAGTTTGCGAAGTCCCAAACGGTGACGCATGGTTAATCCTTTCTATGTTCTACAGGCGTCCCTTGACTGCCCGGGTCGAAATTGGCCGTCAGACCTTTTCCAGACCGGCCGGCGGCCAGTTTTCCAGTTTCATGCCCAGGGTCAAGCCCCGGGCGGCCAGCACTTCCTTGATCTCGTTCAGCGACTTGCGGCCGAGATTCGGCGTCTTCAGGAGTTCGTTCTCGGTACGCTGAATCAGGTCACCGATGTAGTAGATGTTCTCGGCCTTCAGGCAATTGGCGGAGCGGACAGTCAGCTCGAGATCGTCCACCGGCCGCAGCAGCACCGGGTCGACCTGGGCGGGTCGCGACGGCTCGGCCGTCGGCGCCGTTCCTTCGAGATCTGCGAAGACGGAGAGTTGTTCCATCAGCACGCGGGCAGCGAAGCGGATGGCTTCCTCAGGCTCGACAACACCGTTTGTCTCGATCTCCACGATAAGCTTGTCAAGGTCGGTGCGCTGTTCGACGCGGGCGGCTTCGACCGTGTAGGCGACGCGCCGGATGGGACTGAACGAAGCGTCGAGCACCAGCTTGCCGATGGTCTTCGAGTCATCCAGATTGCGCACATTGCCCGGCACATAGCCGCGTCCCTTCTCGACCTTGATCTCGAGCGACAGCTTGCCGCCGGGAGAAAGGTGAGCGATGACATGCTCCGGATTGATGACATCGACGTCGTGCGGCAACTCGATGTCCCCCGCACGGACCGCGCCTTCGCCTTCCTTGGCGAGCTTGAGGTTGACCACGTCACGGTTGTGCAGCTTGAACACCACGCCCTTGAGGTTCAGCAGGATATCGACGACATCCTCCTGAACGCCATCGACCGTGGAGTATTCATGCAGCACGCCATCAATGCCGACCTCGGTCGGCGCATAGCCGGGCATCGATGACAGCAGGATGCGGCGCAGCGCATTGCCGAGGGTATGTCCATAGCCGCGTTCGAACGGCTCCATGACCACCTTGGCCTGCACGGGCGAAACGCTCTGCACATCGATGATGCGGGGTTTCAGAAGTCCACTGCTTTGCATGGGCTTGCTTCCTCTGCGAAGTTGTTACTTCGAGTAAAGTTCGATGACGAGACCTTCGTTCAGGGTCGCCGGCAGCTCCGAGCGCTGCGGCATCGCCTTGAACGTGCCCTTGCCTTCCTTGACGTCGACCGCGATCCACTCGGGGAAGCCACGGGACTCGGCTGCTTCGAGGGCAGCCTTGCAGCGCAGGGAAGCGCGGGCGCGGGCAGTCAACTGGACAACGTCGCCCGGCTTGACGATGTACGACGGGATGTTGACCCGCTTGCCATTGACCAGGACGCCGTTGTGGCGGACAACCTGGCGTGACTCGGCGCGCGAGGCGCCGAATCCCATACGGAAAGCGACGGAGTCCAGGCGGGCTTCCAGAAGCTGGAGCAGGTTTTCCCCGGTCTGGCCCTTGCGGCGATCGGCTTCGGCGAAGGTCTTGCGGAATTGGCCTT
>CAZKSD010000179.1:0-5281 GCA_964555315.1 uncultured Dechloromonas sp. | reverse complement strand
ACCGACACCTTCGAGCCGGGGTCGGTGATGAAGCCGTTCACCGCCGCGCTGGCCCTCGAACTCGGCAAGGTCCGGCCGGAAACCGTGATCAACTGCGCGCCCGGCAAGCTGAGCATCGGCCCGGCGACCATCTCCGACGCCCATCCCCACGGGGCGCTGACCGTGGCGCAGGTGGTCCAGAAGTCGTCGAATGTCGGCACGGTCAAGATGGCCCTCGGCTTCCCGCCCAAGGACATGTGGGAAATGCTCGACAGCGTCGGTTTCGGCCAGGCGCCCAACCTCGGGTTCCCCGGCGAGGTGCATGGCCGCTTGCGGCCGTGGAAGAACTGGCGGCCGATCGAACAGGCGACGATGTCCTACGGGCACGGCGTAGCGGTCAGCCTGATCCAGCTGGCACGCGCCTATGCCATCTTTGCCCGTGACGGCGAGACGGTGCCGCTGACCTTGATCCGCAGCGACGAGCCGCCGGCGCACGGCGCCCGCGTCTTTTCGCAGCAGACGGCGCGCGAGATCCGCACGATGCTGGAGATGGCGGTGCAGCCCGAGGGGACCGCGCCCAAGGCGCGGGTGCCCGGCTACCGGGTCGGCGGCAAGACGGGCACAGCCTACAAGATCGAGGGTGGCGTCTATGTCAGGAAGTACATCGCTTCCTTCATCGGCCTGGCGCCGATCGGTGACCCGCGGCTGGTGGTGGCGGTCATGATCGACGAGCCGACGGGTGGCGCGCATTACGGTGGCGACGTGGCCGGCCCGGTGTTTTCGCAGATCATGGGCGGCTCCCTGCGCACGCTCGGAATTCCGCCCGACGACCCGCTGCAGGTGGCCGATGCGGCTGCCGGAAAGGGGCGCCTGTGAACGCTGCGCGCATGATTCTCGACCGCCTGGCGGCGCAGGGCATCATTCCCGGGGGAGTCGCCGACGACAGCCGCCAGGTGCGTCCCGGCGATATCTTCCTTGCCTATCCCGGCGGCCTTGCCGACGGACGCCGCTATATCGGCGATGCCCTTGACCGCGGGGCGGTTGCCGTGCTCTGGCAGGCGGACGGTGATTTTGCCTGGAATCCGGCGTGGACCGCAGCCAACATGCAGATCGACGGGTTGCGGGCGCTCGCCGGTCCACTGGCCCATCTGGTCTGCGGCGAGCCGAGCGCCGGCCTGTCGCTGATCGCCGTCACCGGTACCAATGGCAAGACCACCGTCAGCCAGTTCATCGCCCGCGCCGATGGGCGCAAGTGCGCGGTGATTGGCACTCTCGGCGCCGGCTTCCAGGGGGCGCTCGCCGATACGGGCTTCACGACTCCCGAAGCGCCGACGCTGATGCGCCTGCTGGCCGGTTTTCGCCGCGCCGGAGCCGAGGCCTGTGCGCTCGAGGCCAGTTCGATCGGCATCGAGGAGGGGCGCCTGAATGGCGCGCGGGTCGATGTCGCGGTGTTCACCAATTTCACCCGCGACCACCTTGACTACCACGGCAGCATGGAAGCCTATGCCGCCGCCAAGCGGCGCCTCTTCGTCTGGCCCGGCCTGCGCACGGCGATCATCAACGCCGACGATGAACTGGGGCGCAAGCTGATGCGCGAAACGACAGCGCGCTCCGTTCTCGGCTACGGCATCGGCGACGCGGCGACGGCAGGCGGCGTGGCGGTGCGCGCCGAGGATCCGGTCGCGACGCCGGGCGGGCAGCGCTTCAGTCTGGTCCTGCCGGGAGGGCGCGCCGAGGTCCATACCTGCCTGCTCGGGCGCTACAACATCGCCAACCTGCTGGCCGCGGCGGCGGTGCTCCACGATGCCGGGGCCGAAGCCGGCGATGTGGCTCGCCGCCTGTCGGCGCTGACCCCGCCGGCCGGCCGGATGGAGCGTCTGGGAGGCGCCGGCGAGCCGTTGATCGTCGTCGACTACGCGCACAGCCCGGATGCGCTGGAGAACGTCCTGCGAGCCCTGCGCGATGTGGCGCAGGCGCGCAATGGAAGCCTCTGTGTCGTCTTCGGCTGCGGCGGTGACCGCGACCGTGGCAAGCGGCCGCAGATGGGCGAGGTTGCTGCCCGGCTGGCCGACCGTGTGCTGCTGACCAGCGACAATCCGCGCGGCGAGGATCCGGCGCGGATCATTGCCGATATCCAGGCCGGCATGCCGCCGGTCGAGTCGGTTGTCGATCGCGCCGCCGCCATCCGCCGCGCCATCGCCGGCGCGGGCGCCCGCGATATCGTCCTGCTCGCCGGCAAGGGACACGAACCCTACCAGGAAGTCGCCGGCATCCGGACGCCGTTCTCCGATGTCGACCAGGCCCGGGCCGCGCTTGCCTTGCGCCGCGAATGTCCGCGGGTGGTGGCATGATCAACTGGCGACTCTCCGAGATCCAGCGCGCCGTCGGCGGCGTCCTGTGCGGTCCCGATCGGGCGATCGCCGGCGTCTCCACCGACACGCGCTCGATCGAACCCGGACAATTGTTCGTGGCCTTGCGTGGCGAGCGTTTCGATGGCCATGACTTTCTCGAACCGGCCATCGCCGCCGGCGCTGGCGCTCTGCTGGTGGCGGTGGAGAAGCGTCTGCCGGCGGGCGCATCGGCGCTGGTCGTCGCCGATACGCGGCTCGCCCTCGGCCGGATGGCTGCGGCGTGGCGCGCCCGCTTCGATATTCCGGTCATCGCCGTGACCGGTTCGAACGGCAAGACGACGACCAAGGAAATGATCGCCGCCATTCTCAAGGCGCATTTCGGCGACGCCGTGCTGGCCACCCGCGGCAACCTGAACAACGACATCGGGCTGCCGCTGACGCTGCTCGGCCTGAATGGCGGCCATCGCGCGGCGGTGATCGAGATGGGGATGAATCACCCCGGCGAGATTGCCTATCTGGCGCCGCTGGGCGCGCCGACCGTGGCGGTGATTACCAACGCGCAGCGGGCCCACCTCGAAGGGATGGGCGACCTGAACCGGGTCGCGCGCGAAAAAGGCAGCATCTTCGCCGGCCTCGGCGCCGGCGGCGTGGCGGTGGTCAACGCCGATGATGCGTATGCCGGACTCTGGCGGAGGATGGCGGGACGCAATCCATTGCTCACCTTCGGCATCGAGCGGGCAGCCGATGTGCAGGCCGTCGTGCGCCAGCAGGGGCTGACCACGCTCGTCGGCCTGTGGACGCCGGTAGGCCAGGCCGATCTGAAACTGGCGGTGCCGGGGCGCCACAATGCGCGCAACGCGCTGGCCGCGGCTGCCGCCTGCCTCGCCGCCGGAATCCCGCTCGCGGCCGTGGTCGCCGGGCTCGAGGGGTTCGCCGGCCTCGAGGGGCGCCTGCAACGACGCCAGGGCCGCGCCGGCGCGATGGTGCTCGACGATACCTACAACGCCAATCCGGACTCGGTGCGCGCCGGGATCGACGTGCTGGCCGCCACCGTCGGACGCAAGGTGCTCGTCCTCGGCGACATGGGCGAAATCGGCGAGGCCAGCGGCCAGTATCACGATGAGATCGGCGGCTACGCCAAGAGCCAGGGGATCGACCGTCTGCTGGCGCTTGGCGATGCCAGCCAGCAGGCGGTGCGCAACTTCGGCGAGGGCGCCCGGCATTTCTGCGACATCGAGAAACTGATTGTCGCGGTCAACAAGGAATTGGGGCCGGAAACCACGGTGCTGGTCAAAGGCTCGCGCTTCATGAAGATGGAGCGCGTGGCGGATGCCATCGTCAGCGAGGAGAACGGCTGATGCTGCTTGCGCTGACCCAATGGCTGGCCCAGGACGTCCGCTTCTTCAACGTCTTCAACTACATCACATTGCGCACGGTGCTGGCGGCGATGACGGCGCTGCTGATTTCCTTCGCCACCGGCCCGCGGGTGATCCGCTGGCTGGCCGCCAGGAAGATCGGGCAGGCGGTGCGCAACGACGGGCCGGATACTCACCTCGTCAAGTCCGGGACGCCGACCATGGGCGGCGTACTGATCCTGATCGCGATCGTCGTCACCACCCTGTTGTGGGGCGACCTGACCAACAAATACGTATGGACCGTGCTCATCGTCACCCTCGGCTACGGCATCGTCGGCTGGTACGACGACTGGAAGAAGGTCGTGTACCGCAACCCCAGGGGGCTGTCGGCACGCTGGAAGTACTTCTGGCAGTCGCTGCTTGGCATCGGCGCCGCCCTGTTCCTCGCGTTCTCGGCCAAATCCGGGGCGCAGACCGAACTGATCGTGCCCTTCTTCAAGACGATCGCCTATCCGCTCGGCGTCGTCGGCTTCATCACCCTGACCTATTTCGTGATCGTCGGCACCAGCAATGCGGTCAACCTCACCGATGGCCTCGATGGTCTCGCCATCATGCCGACGGTCATGATCGCCGCGGCCTTCGCGCTCTTCGCCTACGTCACCGGCCACGCGGTCTATGCCAAGTACCTGCTGATTCCCTATGTGCCGGGGGCGGGGGAACTGTGCATCCTGCTCGGGGCCATCGCCGGCGCGGGGCTCGGCTTCCTGTGGTTCAACGCTTATCCGGCGGAAGTCTTCATGGGCGACGTCGGCGCCCTGGCGCTCGGCGCCGCCCTCGGCACCGTCGCCGTCATCATCCGCCAGGAAATCGTGCTCGTCATCATGGGCGGCGTTTTCGTCGCCGAGACCCTGTCGGTGATGCTGCAGGTCAGCTACTTCAAATACACCAAGAAGAAGTTCGGCGAGGGCCGGCGCATCCTGCGCATGGCGCCGCTGCATCACCATTTCGAACAGACCGGCTGGAAGGAGACGCAGGTCGTCGTCCGCTTCTGGATCATCACGATCATGCTCGTGCTGATCGGGCTTTCTTCACTGAAATTGCGCTGATGGAACTCAAGGGCAAACGCGTTCTGGTGGTCGGGCTCGGCGAGTCCGGACTGGCGATGGCCAAGTGGCTGCATCGTCAGGGCGCCCTCGTGCGGGTTGCCGATTCACGCGACAACCCCCCGAATCTGGGCGCATTGGCCAGTGTCGCGCCGGCCGCCGAAGTGATCACCGGCCGCTTCGCCGCGGCGACCTTTGCCGGGATCGACCTCGTCGCGCTATCGCCCGGAGTTCCCAGAGCGACGCCACAGATTGCCGCGGTCGACGTGCCCGTGGTCTCGGAAATCGAATTCTTCGCCGCCGGCGTCCGCGAGCAGGCGCAGGGCTCGAAAATTGTCGCCATCACGGGCAGCAACGGCAAGACGACGACGACGGCGCTGACCGCCCACCTGCTGAACGGTTCCGGTGTGCCGGCCAGCGCTTGCGGCAACATTTCCCCGTCGGCGCTCGATGCCCTGATGGATGCGCTCGATGCCGGCCGGCTGCCGGACGT
>CAZKSD010000178.1:0-5315 GCA_964555315.1 uncultured Dechloromonas sp. | reverse complement strand
TGGTCTACACGACCCGCTACGACGTCGCCATGCAGCGCCCCGACCGGCTGCGCATTGTCAACCTCGGTGACGGCCCGGCCTCGGAGTTCTACTTCGACGGCAAGGCGATGATGGCCTACGCCCCGGCGGAGAACCTGGTTGCTGTCGCGGAGGCGCCGCCGACCATTGACGGCGCGTTGAAGCAGGCCTTCCTGGCAGCCGGCATCTACTTCCCGTTCACCGACCTGCTTGTCGCCGACCCGTATGCGGCGCTCGCCGAGGGCGTGAAGACGGCGTTCTACATCGGGCCGTCAGGAATCGTCGGCGGTGTCCGCACCGAGATGGTGGCGGTGGCGACCGACGACGTGTTCATGCAGATCTGGCTTGGCGCCGAAGACAAGCTGCCGCGGCGCATCCGCGCGGTGTTCAGCGCCGATCCGCTGCGCCTGCGGCACGACATGGAGTTGTCGAACTGGAAGCTCGATCCCCAGCTGCCGGCCGACACCTTCGTATCGCAGAAGGCACAGGGCGCGCAGAAGATTGAGTTCGGCCACCCGGCGGCGAAGCCGCCGGCGGGAGCGGCGCCGATCACGGTCAGGAAGCAGGCTCCGGCCAATGCCACCAAGTCTACAGGGAGCGCGAAATGAATCGGGAACAACCATTGATGAGAGGACTCGCAGCGATTTCCGCCCTGCTTGCGGCGGCGCTTTGGGCGTCCGAGGCCAACGCCTGGGCCAGTGCCAACCGCTTCGGTGGCGCCACCCAGCATTCCTGGGGTGAGACCAGCCACGAAAACCGCTGGGGCGGCAGCACCGAGCACGTCGCGGGCGAAGGCACGGAACACACCAACGTGTATGGCGGGACGACCGCCGGCCGTTACGGCGAGGGCGCCTATCACGCCGGGCCGGCTGGAGCGGCCTATCGTCCGCCCGGGTATCCGGCGGCCCCGGTGTATCCCGGGTATCATCCCCCGGTGGTGGTTCCTGCCTACACCGCCGGCTGCTACGGCTGCGCGGCTGCGGCGGGGGCGGTGGTCGGCGTCGCCGCCGGGGCCGCGGTCGCCTCGGCCAACTCGGCGGCGGCTTCGTCGAATGCCTATGCGGCGGGCGTTGCAGCGGGCAGCGCCAACACGGCGGGCGCCTACAATGCCGGTGTCGCCGCCGGCGCGGCATCGGCCGCCGGCGCCTACGTGATTGGCAACAACTACGCGGCGCTGCCGGCCGGCTGCACCAACGCGACGGTCGGCGGTACGGCCTACTATCTGTGCGGGAACACCTGGTTCAAGCCGACGTACGGCGCCAACGGCGTCTACTACAGGGTTGTGCCAACCCCCTGAGAGACCGATCGCCTTCGCTTGTCGAGCGAGTCATGCCCTGATCGTTTATCCGGGGGTGAAAGCATGAAAGCTTCCGCATTTACCTTGTCGGCTGCAATCCTGACCGTGGCCCTTGTCAGGGAGGTTCCGGTGGCGCAGGAGGCCGAGGTGCGTGCGCCACCGGAATGGCGCATGGTCGACGGACGGCGCGTCCGCCGCTAGCGGCTTCGGGTCGGGTGACGAAGCATGCGCGTCGTTGTGCAACGGGTTCGCGAGGCGTCTGTCACCGTCGCGGGGGACTCGCCGCGGGGCGCGGTCGACGGCCGGATTTACGGGAAAATCGGGAATGGTCTGCTGGTGCTCGCCGGCTTCGAGGACGCGGACGATGACGGCGATATCGCCTGGATGGCCGGGAAGATCGTCAGGATGCGCTTGTTTGCCGATGACGCGGGGGTGATGAACCGCAGCGTTCGGGAGGTCGCCGGCGAGATTCTCGCGGTTTCGCAATTCACGCTGTACGCCTCGGTGCGGAAGGGCAACCGGCCGTCGTGGAGCAGGGCGGCGCGGGGCGACGTTTCGCAGCCGATGTTCCAGCGCTTTGTCGCGAGACTGGCGCAGGAACTCGGCAGGCCGGTGGCGACCGGGGTGTTCGGCGCCGACATGCAGGTCAGTCTGGTCAATGACGGGCCGGTGACGCTGTACATCGATTCGCGCTCGCCGGAGTGAGCCGGCGCATTACGGACGGGCCGGGGGATCAGTCGGCGACGACGGTGACCGGCCGGTTGCCGTAGAACTCGTGGCGCTTGTCGAGCAGCGGGATCGTCGTGCCCTTGAGCCGGTTTTCGTGGAGCAGGGCCAGGTCTACGTCGGCGACGACGATCTGTTCCTCGTTGATTACGCCTTCGGCGGCGATCCCGTCACGCGCGAAATGAAAGTCCGAAGGCGTGATGATCGACGCCTGGCCATAGTGCAGGCGCAGTCCGGCGACCGGCAGATTGCCGACGGTGCTGGTCATCGCGACATAGATCTGATTTTCGATGGCGCGGGCATGGCAGCAGTAGCGGACGCGCAGAAAGCCCTGACGGTCGTCGGTGCATGAGGGCACGAAGACGATCTCGGCGCCTTCCTCGGCGGCGCGCCGCGCCAGTTCGGGGAATTCGATGTCGTAGCAGATCAGGATGGCGATCTTGCCGTGGGGCGTCTGGAAGACGTTGAGGACGTCGCCGTGGTCGCTGTTCCACTTCTCCTTCTCCCAGCGCGTGCGGTGGATCTTGTCCTGGAGATGGACGACACCGCGCGGGGTGAACAGGAAAGCCGTATTGAACAGTTGCCCGTCGCGGATGTTCGGATGCGTGCCGCCGATCAGGTAGTAGCCGTGGCGCACGGCATGCGCGCGAAGCAGCTCGATATAGGGCGTCGTGTATTCGGACAACCCGCGCACGGCGCTCGGCACATCGTCGTTGTCCATGAACGACAGCAGTTGCGTGGTGAATAGCTCGGGCAGCAGGACGAACTGCGGGCAGTAGTCGGCGGCGGCGTTGAGGACGAAATCGACCTGCCGGGCAAAGCCGTCCCAGTCCTCGATATGGCGCAGCTGGTACTGGATGGAAGCGATGCGAACCTTCATGGGAAATCCTTTCCTGGCATTTGGGTGGGCCGCGACGGGTCATATTCGCGGTTGAGCCAGACAATCAGGCTGGCGTTGCCCAGCGATTCCTGGTCCGACGGCAGGTATCCGTGCAGGATGCCGCAATAGTCGAAGCCTTCGTCGAGCTGAAAGCGCAGCACCGGATCGTGAAATTCGCCCCAGATGACGCGCTTGGCGTATTCCCCCGGCGTCATCCTCGTGGCATGGCGGGCGTAGCCGGCCAGACGGCCGCCGGCGATGATGCGCCTGAGGTTCATTGCCCGGCACAGGTTGCGGCGCGCCTCGTAGAGCGCGTGGCCGATGCCGTGGCCGCGCTCGTCGGGGCTGACGCAAACCTCGGCGCCATAAAGCGTGTGGCCGAAGTCGGGGTTGTGGGTGTCGAAATCGCCGTCGTTGGTGATGCTGGCCCAGGTGTGGCGCAAGCCGTAGTGCTCCCAGACGACGACCAGCGAAGCGGCGATTCCGACGAGTCGCTCGTCGAGAACGGCGGCGAACTGGCCGCGCGGGAAGATCGTCAGCAGGTTGGCGAACTGGTCCGCGCGGAAAGGCGGAATCGTCGGATAGACGCGGCTCTGGAGGGCAATGGCCGAATCGATGTCGGCGGGGAGGAGGTTACGAATGGTCAGCATCGGAGCCGAAGGGGGCGGGCATCGCCAAGTTTCCTGGATGAAAGGGGAGTTTACCGTGCGTCGTACCGCGACGCACGTCAAAGTTGGGTGAATTCACGGATGGCGACGCGACGGCTGCGCGGCCGGTGTTCAGGGCACGATGCTGACGGCCGGGCGCTCGCCGGCGAACACCAGCCGCCGGCTGAGCGCTTCGGTGACGAAAACCCGTCCGTCGCGGTCAACCCGCATTACCAGGGCAATTTCCATCTTCTTCGCCATTTCACGCCAGTCGCCGGGGCCGGCGATGAAGATCGGCTTCGAGGCGGCATCCGACAGCGTCCCTGCCCGCGCGCCGGCCGGAATCAGCACCGTCACCGCCTGGGTATGATCGACCGGATAGCCCGTCCGCGGGTCGAGCAGGTGCGGGTAGCGCTTGCCGTCCACCTCGAAAAAGCGCTGATAGTCGCCGGAGGTGCCGATCGCTTCGCCGTCGGCGAGTTCGACCGTGGCCATCGCGCCGGGCCGGCGCGGGTGCTGGATGCCGACGCGCCATTTCCGGCCATCCTTGCTGCCCAGTGCGATGACGTTGCCGCCGATGTTGATCAGCGCATTGGCGATGCCCTGGCTGCGCAGGATTGCCGCGGCCCGGTCGAGCGCGACGCCTTTCAGGTAGCCGCCGAAGTCGAGGGCCACCTGCGGGTTGCGGCTGCTGATCGTCCGCCCGGTGACGGTGAGGTCGGCGATGCCCGGTCCCGCCGCCAGCCAGGCGGCGATGTCCGCGGCTGGCGGCAGCTCGGCCTTGAATTCGTCGGCGTGGAAGCCCCAAAGCCGCACCAGCCGGCCGATGCCGGGATCGAACAGGCGCTCGCCCTGTTGTGACAACGCCTGGGCTTCGCGGATCAATTCGGCCAGCTCCGGCTCGACCTGGTGCGGTCGACCGGAAATTATGGCCTGATTCAGGGCGGTCAGCTCCGATTCCTGCCAGGCGTGATAGGCGCGGTGCAGCCGGTCGAACTCGCGCAGGACACTGGCGATCGCCGTGCGCCCCCGTTCCGGGTCGGCGCTGACGACGAGTACCTCGACCCGGGTGCCGAAGACGTAAGCCTGCTGTTCCTGCAGGGGTGTGCGGCTACAGGCGGCGACGAGCAGCGCGCCGACGAGAATCAGGAACTGGCGCATTCCCGTTCGAGGGCCGCGATGAAGGCCGCCGCCGAATCGAAGCCTGTCTGCTGCCGGATCTCGACCATGCAGGTCGGGCTGGTGACATTGATTTCGGTGAGGTGGTCGCCGATGACGTCGATGCCGACCAGCAGCAGACCGCGCTCGCGGAGGACCGGACCCAGGGTTTCGGCGATTTCACGGTCACGCGCCGTCAGCGCCTGGGCGACGCCGGTGCCGCCGACCGCGAGATTGCCCCGCGTTTCCCCGGCCTTGGGGATGCGCGCCAGGCAATACGGCACCGGCTTGCCGGCGATGAGCAGGATGCGCTTGTCGCCGGCGACGATCTCCGGGAGATAGCGCTGGGCCATGATGGTCCGCCCGCCGTCGCGGGTCAGCGTCTCGATGATCACGTTGCGGTTCGGGTCAGCCTGCCGGACCCGGAAGATCTGGCTGCCGCCCATGCCGTCGAGCGGCTTGAGGATCACGTCGGCCTGCTCGTCGATGAACTGCTGCAACTGCTCGATGTCGCGCGAGATCAGGGTCTCCGGAGCGAATTGCGGGAATTCGGCGATCGCCACCTTCTCCGAATGGTCGCGCAGCGCGC
>CAZKSD010000177.1:0-5317 GCA_964555315.1 uncultured Dechloromonas sp. | reverse complement strand
GGCGGGGGGGCTGAACTCATCGCTGTGATATACTCGCCGCAGGTTTACAATCGTTCGATTCTACCAAGAACACCAGCCATTCCCAAGCTTCACGAATGGCTGACGCCGCCGCGAATTCCCCCGCCCATGCTCAAAATCCACAACTCCCTGAAACGGGAAAAGCAGGTCTTCACGCCCATCGAACCGGGCAAGGTGCGCATGTACGTGTGCGGGATGACGGTCTATGACTATTGTCACCTCGGCCACGCCCGCGTCATGGTCGTCTTCGACATGGTCTATCGCTGGCTCAAGGCCAGCGGCTACGACGTGACCTACGTCCGCAACATCACCGACATCGACGACAAGATCATCAAGCGCGCGGTGGAGAATGGCGAGACGATCCAGCAGTTGACCGACCGCTTCATCGCCTTCATGCACGAGGATGCCGATGCGCTCGGCGTCCTGCGCCCCGATCACGAGCCGCGCGCCACCGAATTCGTGCCGGAAATGCTCGACCTTATCGCCTTGCTCGAGACACGCGGTCTGGCCTACCAGGCGGTCGACGGCGACGTTAACTACGCGGTGCGCAAGTTCGCCGGCTACGGCAAGCTGTCCGGCAAGTCGCTCGACGACCTGCGCGCCGGCGAGCGCGTCGAGGTCGATTCGGCCAAGGATGATCCGCTCGATTTCGTCCTGTGGAAGCATGCCAGGCCGGACGAGCCGGCATGGGCGTCGCCCTGGGGAGAGGGACGGCCGGGCTGGCACATTGAGTGTTCGGCGATGAGCTCGAAGATTCTCGGCAATCATTTCGATATCCACGGCGGCGGGCAAGATCTGCAGTTTCCCCACCATGAGAACGAGATCGCCCAGTCCGAAGGCGCGCACCAATGCACCTTCGTCAATTACTGGATGCACAACGGCTTCGTCCGGGTCGACAACGAAAAGATGTCGAAATCGCTGGGCAACTTCTTCACCATCCGCGAGGTGCTGCAACGCTACGATGCCGAGGTGGTGCGCTTCTTCATCCTGCGCGCCCACTACCGCAGCGCCCTGAATTATTCTGATTCCCACCTTGATGATGCCAGGCGCAGCCTGGACGGTCTCTACTTCGCGCTGCGCGACGTCCCGCCCGCTGCTGCGGTCGACATCGACTGGAACAACGAATTCGCCGCCCGCTTTGCCGCTGCACTGAACGAGGATTTCGATTCGCACGGCGCGATTGCCGTGCTGTTCGAACTTGCCGGCGAAGTCAATCGTCAGCGCAGCAACGGGCTTTCGGGTCTGCTGAAAGCGCTTGCCGGAGTTCTCGGTCTGCTCGACCGCGACCCGCTGGTCTATCTGCGCAGCGCAGCAGGCAGCGCCGGCGGCCTGGACGAGGCGGCCATCGACGCCTTGATCGCCGACCGTGCGGCGGCCAAGAAGGCCCGGAATTTTGCCGAGGCCGATCGCATCCGCGACCACTTGAAGGCGGGCGGGATCGTGCTCGACGACGGCCCGCAGGGAACGGCCTGGCGGCGCGCCTGAAATGAAAACGGCCCGTGAAAACAGGCCGTTTCCGAATGTCGACCGCCGGCTGCGGCTATTTGAGGACTTTGCCGCCGGGCCCGACGACGGTCATTTCGACGAATCGCGAACCCTGCCTGTTGCTGGCGCTGAACGCGACGCGAAAGCCGCCGAGATCGGCGTTGGTGCTCTCGAGAGCCTCCATGAATTTCTCGCGGGTCGGATCCTTGCCGGCCCTGCGCAACGCGTCGACCGTGACGCGCGCCATGACATATGCCTCGATCCCGTAGTACGAAGAGTTGTCCTTGTTGCCGATCAGCTTCTGATAGTCGCGAACCATCGGGACGATGTCGTTCCATGGGTAGGGCATGACCTGCGAAATCCCGATGCCGCGCGCATCGGCGCCGAGTTCCTTGACCAGTTGCTCGGTGCCGACCGGTGACAGGGTCATGAACATCGGCCTCTGGCCGGCGGCTTTCATCGCCTTGACGAAGGCCGCCGTAGGCTTGTACAGCGTCACCATGACAACGGCCTGGGGCTTGGCCCTGGCGATGGCATCCACGGCGCTGGCAACCTCGACCGAGTTGCGCTCGACCGTGGCGGCTGCCGTGGGCGCAAGGTTGTGCTTTTTCAGCGCCGCCGTCACGCCTTCGAGACCCGATTTCCCGAAACCGTCGTTCTGGTAGAACACGGCGATGTTCTTGAGGCCGAGCGACACGAGCTGATTGACGATGGCTTCGGTTTCATCGGCATAGCTCGCCCGCACGTTGAACATGTAGCGGCTGCCCGGATTCTGCGAAATCGGTTCGCGCAGCGTCCCGGCTCCGGAGATGGTTCCGACGAGCGGCACCCTGGCCGGGCCGAAGACCCGGTTCATCGCCTCGGTCGTCGGGCTGGACCCGTAAAAGGCCAACAGCGCGAAGACCTTCTTGTCATTGATCAGGGCGTTCGTGTTGGCGACCGTGCGGTCGGTTTCATAGCCGTCGTCAAGCGCCAGCAGGGAAAGCTTGCGGCCATTGACGCCGCCGCCCTTGTTCACCTGGTCGAAATAGCTCTCGATCACCTGGCGCATGTCGAGGCCATAGGCGCCGTTCGGTCCGGTGAAGGGAGACGACATGCCCAGCGTGATCGTGGTGGCGGTGACACCCGGTTCCGCCCCGGCCAGCGTGGAAACGGCGATGGCCGCAACGGCAAGCAGTTGCTTGAGGAAATGCATGGTTCGTCCCCCCACTTTGACAGTCCGACGATTCTAACGCCGAATCGTGGCGTGGGAAACAGGCACGGCGCGGATGGCAACGACCCTCCGGCCGGCACGTCTTGCCGCGAACCTCATCGGCTTTGAGCCATCGCCGCGGCGTCGAAGGGTCAGTCGCCGAAGAATTCCTTGACCTTGTCCATCCAGGATTTCGCCCGCGGATTGTGCTTGGCGCCGTTGTCGCGAGCGGTGGATTCCTCCAGTTCACGCAGCAGTTCCTTCTGGCGCTCGGTCAGGTTGACCGGCGTTTCGACCACCAGATGGCACATCAGGTCGCCATGGGTATGGCCGCGGACCCCCTTGATGCCCTTGCCGCGCAGGCGGAAAACGCGGCCGCTCTGGGTTTCGGCGGGAATCTTGATGCTCGCCGCGCCGTCCAGCGTTGGGATCTCGATTTCTCCGCCCAGCGCCGCCGTGGTGAAAGAGATCGGCATTTCGCAGTGCAGGTCGTTGTGGTCGCGGGAGAACACCGGGTGCTGCTTGAGGTGGATCTGGACATAGAGGTCGCCGGGCGGGCCGCCGTTGACGCCGTGCTCGCCTTCACCGGCGAGACGGATGCGATCGCCCTCGTCAACCCCGGCGGGAATCTTGACCGACAGCGTCTTGTGCTGCTTGGTGCGTCCGGCGCCACCGCAACTCCTGCACGGTTCGGCAATGAAGCGGCCGGTGCCGTGGCACTTCGGGCAGGTCTGTTGTATGGAAAAGAAACCCTGCTGCAGGCGAACCTGGCCCGAACCGTTGCAGGTCGGACAGGTCTTGGGCTCGGTACCCGGCTTGGCGCCGCTGCCATTGCACGGCTCGCAGATCTCCATGGTCGGAATGCGGATCTTGGTTTCGGTGCCATGAGCCGCTTGTTCAAGCGTGATTTCCAGGTTGTAGCGCAGGTCGGCGCCGCGGTAGACGTTGGAGCGGCCACCGCCACCGCCGCCCCGGCCGCCGAAGATTTCGTCGAAGATGCCGCCGAAGGCGTCGGCGAATCCGCCGCCCGCGAAACCGCCGCCCATGCCGGCCTGCGGGTCGACGCCGGCATGGCCGAACTGGTCGTAGGCCGCCCGTTTCTGGCTGTCCGACAGGATTTCGTAGGCTTCCTTGGCTTCCTTGAACTTCTCCTCGGCCGCCGTGTTGTCCGGGTTGCGGTCGGGGTGGTGTTTCATGGCCAGCTTGCGGTAGGCCTTCTTGATCTCGTCGTCGGAAGCGTCGCGGTTGACGCCGAGAATTTCATAAAAATCGCGCTTTGACATGCTCTCGTCCCGTCAAGTGACAAAAGCGCCGAGCGCCGCCGGAAGTGACCGGAAGGCTCGGCGCCGGGAGGCGGCTTCAGGGATTACTTCTTGTCCTTGACCTCGGTAAATTCGGCATCGACCACGTCGCCGTCGTCCTTCCTGGGCTGCTGGCCGCCGGGCGCGGCGCCCGCGGCGCCGGCTTCGGCCTGCTGCTGCGCGTACATCTTCTCTCCCAGCTTCTGGGCGGCCTGGCTCAAGGCTTCGGTCCGTGCGCCGATGGTTTCCTTGTCACCGTCGCGCAGAACGCTCTCGACGTCCTTGATCGCCGCCTCGATTTTCGTCTTCTCGTCGGCATCGAGCTTGTCGCCATACTCGGTCAGCGACTTCCGCACCATGTGCACCATGGCGTCGGCCTGATTGCGGGCATCGGCCAGCTCGTGCGCCTTCCTGTCTTCCTCGGCGTGCACTTCGGCGTCCTTGACCATGCGCTGGATCTCGTCCTCGGACAGCCCGGAGTTGGCCTTGATGGTGATCTTGTTCTCCTTGCCGGTCGCCTTGTCTTTGGCGGTCACGTGCATGATGCCGTTGGCGTCGATGTCGAAGGTGACCTCGATCTGCGGCATGCCGCGCGGGGCCGGCGGGATGCCCTCGAGGTTGAACTGGCCGAGGCTCTTGTTGCCGGCGGCGACTTCGCGCTCGCCCTGCAGCACATGGATGGTCACCGCGCCCTGGTTGTCGTCGGCGGTCGAGAAGACTTGCGAAGCCTTGGTCGGGATCGTCGTGTTCTTCTGGATCAGCTTGGTCATGATGCCGCCCAGGGTTTCGATCCCGAGCGACAGCGGGGTGACGTCGAGCAGCAGCACGTCCTTGACCTCGCCCTGCAGCACGCCGCCCTGGATGGCGGCGCCGACGGCGACGGCTTCATCCGGGTTGACGTCCTTGCGCGGCTCGCGGCCGAAGACCTCCTTGACCTTCTCCTGCACCTTGGGCATCCGCGACTGGCCGCCGACCAGGATGACGTCGTCGATGTCGCCGATCTTGCAGCCGGCATCCTTCAGCGCGGTCAGGCACGGAGCGACAGTGCGCTCGACCAGTTCGTCGACCAGCGCTTCGAACTTGGCGCGCGTGATCTTGATCGCCAGGTGCTTCGGGCCCGAGGCGTCGGCGGTGATGTAGGGCAGGTTGACTTCCGTCTGCTGGCTGGACGACAGCTCGATCTTGGCCTTCTCGGCCGCTTCCTTCAAGCGTTGCAGCGCCAGCACGTCAGCCTTCAGGTTGACGCCGGCATCCTTCTTGAATTCTTCGATGATGTAGTCGATCAGGCGCTGGTCGAAGTCTTCGCCGCCGAGGAAGGTGT
>CAZKSD010000176.1:0-5325 GCA_964555315.1 uncultured Dechloromonas sp. | reverse complement strand
GGCGTGTTCCATGTCGTCACCGTCGTTCGGTCCGTTGAGTTCGCTGCCGATTTCGGCGATTCCGGAGTCGGAGTCGAGTTCTTCGTCGTCGAGCGTGGAATCGTCGAGCGTTTCTTCCAGTTCTTCGAGCAGCAGCTCTTCGCATAGCAGCAGCAGCTCTTCTTCGAGCTACAGCAGTTCGTCTTCGTCCCACACGAGTTTTAGCTTTTCGGAATGGGAGGCGGTTCCGGACGAGCCGCAGAAGGATGACTGCTGCGGCTGTGATACTTGTTGTAGCGGCGGTCCAGATCAAGCGGATCCGGAGAGCGTCAAGCCGATCCGTTACGCCACGGGTGAACTGAAACTCATCGTGTCGGACGTGGCAAGTTCGGGGTTCGGCGCTTCGTGGGGGCACACGCGCAGTTACCGCAATCAGATGTCGGAAGACATCGATTACGGCAACGGCTTCAACTGGTTGGTGCAAGAGTGGCCGTACTTGGTGTTGTCGGGCACCGAGTTGACGGTAGTGCGGGCGGGGACCGCTTCGGAGTGGTTCGACTTGATCGGCGGCGTTTGGGTGGGGCGCTACGGCATTCGCGAGACGCTCGTGGACGCAGGCGCTTACTTCACGCTCCAGAGCGCCGGGGGCATCACCGAGAATTATGTCAGTCCCACCGAAGCGAGCGCCAGTCGAGGGCGGCTCGATTCGAGGATCTCTCCGGGAAACGAGGCGATCCAATGTTTTTATGACATTGACGACGGACGGTTATTGGAAACGCAACGCTCGGCGTCGTTGGTGATCGAGCGTTTTTTGTACGCTTACGACGGCACGAGCATCGCGTCGGTAACGCTGGAGCGGATGCCGGAGGCGACTTGGCTGCCGGTGCGTCGTGCCGTCTACGATTACTATGGCGCCTCGGATGCCAACGGCAACGAAGGAGATCTGAAGACGGTCGTCAGCGAAGTTCCGGCGGTCGGTTCCGGCAGTTCCACGTCTTCGGTGGAGTGGCTGGCCGTAGGGACGTCTTATTACCGTTATTATAAGGACGGGGCCGGCGGGATCGGCTTCCAGCACGGCTTAAAACTCAGTCTCGGCCCCGAAGCGTTCCAGCGGTTGTCGTCGGCGACCGGCGGGAATCCGTTGACGGCGGCGAACTCCGTCGTGGCCCAATTCGCCGATTACTACTTCGAGTACGGCACGGACGATCGCGTTACGAAGGAAGTGACCGAAGGGGGCGCTTACGAATACGGCTTCGCCTACGCCGACAATCCCACTTATTCTCCCGGCCCCGCCAATTGGCAACGGGTGACGACCGAGACGCTCCCCGACGGCTCGCAGAACATCGTCTACGTCAACGACGTCGGCCAAGTGCTCTTGAAAGAAACCCGCAACGCCGCGGCGACCGAGCGGTGGATCGAATATCAGCAGTTTAACGCCGACTACAACTTGACGCTGCGCGCGGAGCCGTCGGCGATCGATATGAGCGGCACGCCGTACGATCCGGGCGAAAATGATCTCGACGTGCAACTCAACGCCTCCAGCGGCTTGATTCGTACTTATGGTTACTACAACGGCACGGACGGCCCGGCGAAGTACGTGAGTTATGAAGCGATCCGGCAAGGAAGCGCGGGGACCGAACTCAAGCAACGAACGATCGTCTACAACACGTCCGGGCCGGTGGTCAAGATCGCGGAGGAGACGGTCTATCGCGATGAAGTTCCCTTGAGCAGTTCGTCGGAAGCGGGCGGTCCGATCACCACGAGCTATCTCTATTCCTTCTCCTACAACTTGGCGATCGCCAAGCACGTGATCCTGCCGGCGGTGCCGGAAGATCAGAACGGCTCGGGCGTTTCAGCCGAGCGCCATGAGCTCTTTGACGACTTCGGCAACCTGATCTGGGAACAAGGGCCGCGCGGGTTCGTCTCGAAGTATACGTACGACATCGCGACCGGCGCGATGATCCAGCGGATTGACGACGTCGACGGCGCCGTCGAAACCTTGCCGTTCGATCCGATCATGGGCACCGATTGGACGGTGCCGAGCGGCACGCGGTTGAACGTCGTCACCGATTATGAAGTCGACGACCAAGGGCGCGTCACGCAAGAACTCGGTCCCGTGCATGCAGCGGTGGTCGGCGGGTCGGCGACCACGGTGCGCACGGCGCGCTGGAACGTCTATCTCGACGACGAGCACGAAACGCGCTCCGCGCAGGGCTACGCCGTACTCTCTTCGGAGAGCGAGCCGATCTCCGGCTACGACTACACGCTCGTCAACCCGGTGCAGATCACCAAAAGCGACGACCAGTGGCGGCCGATCGATCAGATCTCGGCGGTCCGCTCTTCCATCGCAGGACGATTGGAACCGAGCGACAGCTTCCCGCAAAGTTCTTGGGTGCGTTGGACCCGGCAGTCGTACGACGACG
The DNA here is from genome assembly GCA_964555315.1 of uncultured Dechloromonas sp. Classification (GTDB taxonomy): domain Bacteria; phylum Pseudomonadota; class Gammaproteobacteria; order Burkholderiales; family Rhodocyclaceae; genus Azonexus. The sequence goes on along the minus strand of CAZKSD010000176.1, from coordinate 2,923 downwards.
CCGGGCATCTGACGATCTCGCGCGTTTATCACACGATCCCCTCCAGCGGCTCCGGCAGCGAGGGGACGAATTACGACGAGACGCAGTACGGCTTCGATAGCCGCGGCCGACAGAACCGGGTGCGCGGCCCGGGCGGCACGATCACGCGAACCGTTTACGACATCCTCAGCCGTGTGATCGAAACCTGGATCGGCACCGACGACGCCGGCGCGACGGACGACGACCCGTCGGGGGGCGGCGCCACGGGCAATAACATGGTGCTCGTTAGCGAGAATCAATACGACGACGGCCAGGACGGCGGCGATAGCAATCTCACGCAAGTTACGCAACACGTCGACGGCTCAACGGTGCGGGTCACGGATTACGGTTACGATTGGCGCGATCGACAAACCGTGGTCGACGGCGAAGAGGATTTTTACCAGACGACCGCATACGACAACTTGAATCGGTCGGTGCGCGTCGACCGTTACGACACCGTGGATACCGGAGATCTCGTCGCGCGAAGCGAGACCTTCTACGACGACCGGGGTCGAACCTATCGGACGTTGCGGTACTCGGTTGAAGGGGGCGTTCCCGGTAATGCCTTGGAAGACAACTTCTGGTTCGACGAGGCGGAGAACCAGATCAAGAGCCTACCGTCGGGTTCGCAGACCTTCACCAAGCGGACCTACGACGGTCTGCGCCGACAGACGGCAAACTACGTCGGCTACTACGAGCCGAGCAGTTCGAGTTCGTCTTCCGGCGCCGGAGGGGAGCCGTACGCCGAAGTCGGCGTCGTCACCGCCGACAACAAGATCTTCGCGCAATCATTCGTCGCGTACGACGACGCAAGCAACGTCCTACAGACCTCCAAATACCAGCGATGGCATGACGCGACCGGCAACGGCGAGCTCGATCTGCCGACCGGCTCGCAACCTAAAGCGCGCGTCAGTTACGCGGCCCAGTGGTACGACGGCGCGGGGCGTCAGATCGCCTCGGCGAACTACGGCACCAACGGCGACAGCGCCTTCACGCGCCCCGACTCCGTCCCGAGCCGTAGCGACGACGTGCTGGTGACGACGATCGGCTACGACGATGCCGGACACGCGTTCCAAACGATCGACCCGGCCGACAAGGAGACCCGAAGAGAGTACGACGCCGCGGATCAGGTCGTGCGCACGATCGATAATTACGATGAGAGCTCCAGCGCCGGCGATGACGCGAATCTGACCGTCGAAACGACCTACACGCCCGATGGTCAAACGGCCACGCTCACGGCGGTTAACGCCGCCACTGGCGACCAAGTTACTCGTTATCTCTACGGCACGACGCTCGATGATTCGGAGATCGCGCGGAGCGACCTTCTGCGGAAGGTGATCTATCCCGATTCGGATGATCCGAGTGCTTCGTCGGACGGCAGCGACAATGAATTCGATCGCGTCGAGTACCGCTATAACCGCCAGGGGCAACAGATCGAGTTCCAGGATCAGAATGAAACGGTCCATGCTTACGATTACGACGGCCTGGGGCGGCGAACCGCCGATCGAGTGACGCTCGCCTCCGGCAGCGCCGTGGACGACGCCGTTCTGCGGATCGAAAACGCGTACGAAGTACGAGGAATGCTCGAAAAGGTGACCAGCTACGACGCCGCGAGCGGCGGTTCCGTAGTCAACGAAGTTCTGCGGACGTACAATGGCTTCGGGCAGTTGGAGAGTGAATACCAGGCGCATGCCGGGGCGGTGAACGTGATGACCACGCCCAAGGTCCAGTACGCTTACGCGGACGGCGCGGCCAACAACGCGCGGCCGACGGGCCTGACGTATCCGAACGGCCGCGAACTGCTGTATGACTACGGCGCCGCCGATTCCGACGACGACCGGCTCTCGCGCGTCGCGGCCATCCAAGGGGATACCGGCAGCGCGGCGGAGACTTATGTCGCCTATACTTACCTCGGCTTAAATGCGTTCGTCCGCGCGGACTATACCGAGCCACAAGTCCGTTGGGACCTGATCACCGGATCCAGTCCAAACCCGTACGCCGGACTCGACCGCTTCGGTCGCGTGATCGACTGCTTGTGGCGCGACTACGGAAGCAGCGCCGACGCCGAGCGCGTGAAGTACGGTTACGATCGGGCGAGCAACCGGCTTTGGCGCGAGAACACGGTCGCCTCCGGAGGCAACGACGAGCTCTACGCCTACGACGGCGCCCAACGGCTACAGGACCTCCAACGCGGCGACCTCAACGGCGGCCACACGGCGATCACCAATCTCGACTTCGCCCAAGAGTGGACGCTCGACCCGACCGGCAACTGGAGCAACTTCAAGCAGGATGATGACGGCAACGCGACCTGGGATCTCAACCAGAACCGCACCGCCAATCCCGTCAACGAGATCACCGGTATCTCGGGCGGCGGCTGGGTCGTTCCCGTCTACGATCGCGCCGGCAACATGACCGCCATGCCGCAACCGAACGCGCCCACGGCAGGCTACGACGCCACCTACGATGCTTGGAATCGACTCGTCAAACTCGAAGACGGCACCACCGTCGTCGCAACCTACGCCTACGACGGAATCACGCGCAGAGTTACCGTCGACGACGGTGCCGCCGTAAGGCACGCTTACTTCTCCGAACAATGGCAGGTACTGGAAGAACGACTCGATTCATCGGCCGACGCCGAGCGGCAGTTTATCTGGGGGCTGCGCTATGTGGACGATCTCGTTCTCCGCGATCGGAGCGCGAGTTCGTCGCTCGACGAGCGGTTCTATGCGCTGCAGGACGCCAATTGGAACGTCACTGCGATCGTCAATGATGCCGGAGACGTCCAGGAACGCTATCGCTACGCAGCCTACGGTGCACCTACCTTCCTGCAACCCAACTTCTCACCGCGCTCGCCCAACCAATCCGACTTCCTGTGGGAAATCCTTTACGCAGGGTATCGCTTCGA
>CAZKSD010000175.1:0-5327 GCA_964555315.1 uncultured Dechloromonas sp. | reverse complement strand
TGCTGCGCTTGCCGAGCACCCTCACCTCGCCGTCCACCAGCAGCGATTCCAGCGCCGCGCAATCGAGCGCCGCGAGTTCGGCGAGACGCAGACCCGACGAATAGAACAACTCGAACATCGCCATGTCACGCGCTTCGAGCACGGGATCGTCGTCTCCCTCGGGCGCCAGCAGCGCCGCCGCCTCATCGACCGAAAGCGCGTTCGGCAGGGGCCGTGGCGACTTCGGCGGGCGCACGCCACCGCACGGATTGGCGGATACGGCGCTGTGCCGGCCGAGCCAGCCAAAGTAGCCGCGCCACGCCGACAGCATGCGCGCCAGCGAGCGCCCGGAAAGACCCTGGGCGTGAAGCTGGGCGACGAAACGGCGGATCTGCTGCACCTGGAGTTCGCCCGGCGGGGCATCGCCGGCCAGCGCCAGGAGGCGCGTCAGGTCGCGCCGGTAATTGCTGATGGTATGCGGCGACTGCCGGCGCTGTTCGGCCAGTTCGGCCAGATAGCCGTCAACCGTCGCCGTCGCGGTCACTTGGCGAACTTGGCAACGCGAATCAGCGCGGCCGAAACCATTTCGCCGATGCGTTCGAGATAAAGCGTGCCCATCTCGGGATAGAAGCGCTTGCCGTCCTCGCTGCCGAGCGCCAGCATGCCGATCGTCGCACCGCCGTCGCAGAGGGCGACCAGCGCCTGCGAGCGAAGGTGCGCCGCCGGTTCGCCGAACCAGGCGCCGGTGCCGAAACCGGAAGTCGAACCGCAGTAGGGATGCGTCAGCGTATCGGCGAAAACCTGCAACTCCTCGGCAACCGCGGCGAATTCCGGCAGGTCGTCGACTCCATCGGGCGTCTTCCACAGGCGCAGGGTGACATGCGGAACCGAGAAATCGTCCCGAAGATGAAATCTCAGCAGGTGGATGACCGCCGAAAAGGTCTCGACGGCAATCAGGCCGACCGCAAGACGATGCACCTTCTCGCTGATCTGGTCGTTCTCCTCGCCGAAGGCGATCAGCTCGGCCAGCTTGCTCTCGGTTTCGCGGTTCTTGTCGCGCAGGGTCAGCATCTGCCGCTCGGCCAGCGAAACCGCCCGCCCGCCATGCGGGTGCGGAACGAAGATCTGCGCCATCAGGTCGGCATATTGCTCGAAGAATCCGGGATTGTTCTTCAGGTAGTCGGCCACGTCTTCGGGAAAGGGCGCGCTCATAGGTCTATTTCTCCAGTGAAAACAGTTGCCGCCGGGCCGGTCATCAGCACCGGCCGATCCGCGCCGCCCCAGGCGATGTTGAGATCGCCGCCGCGCGTGGTCACGCGCACCGGCGAATCGAGGAGGCCGCGGCGGATGCCGGTCACCGCCGCCGCGCAAGCGCCCGTGCCGCAGGCCAGCGTTTCGCCGGCGCCGCGCTCATAGACGCGCAGCCTGATGGCATGGCGATCGACGACCTGCATGAACCCGGCATTGACCCGCTGCGGGAAGCGCTCATGGCTTTCGATCAGCGGACCATGCGCGTCGACCGGCGCCTCGTCCACGCTGGCGACGACCTGCACGGCATGCGGATTGCCCAGCGCAACCACGCTGATTTCCAGCGTTTCGTCGGCGACGTCGAGGGAATGGATCACCACGTCGTCGTCGTGGATGAAGGGAATCTCGCTCGGCAGAAAGCGCGGGATTCCCATGTTGACCGTGACATTGCCGTCGCCCTCGAGGCGCGGGGCAATGATTCCGCCCAAAGTCTCGACGCGAATCTCGCGCTTGTCGGTCAGCCCCCGGTCATGCACGAAACGGACGAAGCAGCGCGCGCCGTTGCCGCACTGCTCGACCTCGCCGCCATCCGCGTTGAAGATGCGATAACGGAAATCGACATCCGGTTGCGTCGGCGCCTCGACCAGCAGGATCTGGTCGCAGCCGACGCCGAAATGGCGGTCGGCGATGTAACGCAACTGTTCCGGCGTCAAAGAAACCCGCTGGCGGATGCCGTCGACGACAACGAAGTCGTTGCCCAGACCGTGCATTTTGGCGAATTCAAGTTTCACGACGCGCTCCACATCAGGATTCGAAAAGGATAACAGAGACAGGTGTTTGTCTCAAATCCTTAAAGTTTCTTCTCCATCACGTAATCGTCCATGACGAAGCCGCGACCGATGTCGTCGACGATCGACTCGCGAACGACGAAGCCATACTTTCGGTACGAGCCGATGGCCTTGGCGTTGCGCTTGTTGACCGCGAGGATCACGCACGGGTAGCCGAGTTTCCGGGCGCGCGCCGCAACGTGCTCGATCAACTGGCCGCCGACACCCTTGCGCTGCACATCGGGGTGGATGTAGAGCTTGTCAAGCTTGAACTCGCCCTTGCGAATCTCGCTGAAGGCGAAGCCGACCCGCCGTCCGTCGTGGAAGGCCTGGTCCAGCCACTTGTCGGCATCCTCGAGATCGTCGTACAGGCGCTCATGGCCATAACGCTGCTCGAGCATGAAATCGATCTGCTCCTGGGTGATGATGCCCGGGTAGGTGGCCTGCCAGATTTCGCGGGCAAGGGCCGAGATGGCCGGCACGTCGGGTGGCGTGACGCGACGAATTTGGATGTTCAGGCTATCTGTCATTTGTAGAACCTCTGCTCTCCGGGTGGCCGGGTCTTGAAACGCTTGTGCAACCAGAAATACTGCTCCGGCATGCGCAGTACCTGGCCTTCGATGAAACGGTTGACGAATGCGGTATCGGCCTCGACGCTCTCGCCGGGGTAATTTTCCCACGGCGGCATGACTTCCACCTCATAGCCATCCGCCACCTGGCGCGTGATGCACGGCACCACCCGGGCGCCGGTTAGCCGCACCAGTCGCGAGAGGGCGGGAATCGTCGCCGCCTGGACCCCGAAAAAGGGCACGAAGATCGACTCCTTGCGCCCGAAATCCATGTCCGGCAGATAGTAGAACTGATAGCCATCCTTCAACGCCTTGAGAATCCGGCGCATTCCCTCGTGGCGGGAGAGCAGGATCGTATCGCTGAAACGCTTGCGGCCATCATAAAGCAACTTGTCGAATACCGGGTTCTTCTGCTTCGAATAGACGCTGCACGCCGTGACGAACATGGAAAGGCGCGTGGCGCCGGCATCGAGCCCGACAAAATGCGGACAGAGCATGATCACCGGACGGCCGCCGGGATCGTTCAGGTGCGCGACGCCGGTAACGCGGATGATGCGCTCGAGGCGCTCCCTGGACGCCCACCAGCCGAGCGTGCGGTCGAGCACCGCGCGGCTGAAGGCGACGAAATGCGCCCGCGCCAGCTTCTCGCGTTCGGCCTGCGGCAGTTCCGGAAAGCACAGGCGCAGGTTGGTCAGCGTAATTTCGCGCCGGGCGCGCGCCAGGACAAAGAGCAGCCGCCCGAGCCCCCGGCCGAGCGCGCGCAGGACAGGCAAGGGCAGCCAGTGGAGCAGCCAGAGGAAGGCGACCAGAAGGCAGGAGAACGCCACTTTCACTGGCCGCGCCCCTTTTCCGGCGGCGGCTCGGCGCCGCCCGGGCGCTTGTAGCGGTTGTAGCCCCACAGGTACTGGGCGGGACAGCGATGAACCAGATGCTCGACTTCATGGTTGATGCGTTGCGCGCGCTCGATCGTATTGCCCTCCAGCGCGACCTGCGGCGGCGAAAAGTGCACCCGGTAGCCGCGCCCGCCGGGCAGCCGCTCGCCCCAGGTCATCAGCGTCGTGGCGCCGGTTTCGGTCAGCCGGGCGGCCAGCGTCATCGTGTATGCCGGGCGGCCGAAGAAGTCGAGCCAGACCCCTTCCCCCGTTTTCGGCGCCTGGTCGGGGAGAAGCCCGATTGCCTGACCACGCTTGAGGGCCTTGATCAGCGAACGCACGCCGGTCAGGTCCGCCGGCGCCAGGTGCAACTGGGCGCGCTGGCGTCCCATTTCGATCAACTGCTGCAGTGAAGTGCGCTTCGGCGGCCGGTAGAGCACCGTGATCGGGAAATGCGCCGACAGGTACTGCGCCGTGATTTCGAAACAGCCGAGATGCGGCGTCAGAAAGACGATGCCCTTGCCCGACCGGTGTGCGGCGTCGACGTATTCCCAGCCCACCACCTCCACCACCTGGGCGACGGCCTCTTCCAGCGTCCGCATCCAGATGCGCGACAGTTCAAGCATCTGCTTGCCCGCCTCGGCGGCCACGGCGCCCCGCAGCGCGGGGTCGAGACCTGCCTGGGCAAGGTTCTCCCGCAGGTGCCGACGATAGGTTGGCGACAGCCAATAGACCAGGCGACCGAGAGCGGCGCCCAGCGCGTGCAGCAACCACAGCGGCAGGGGGGCTATGAGGCGAAAAAGAATGACCATGACAGTCCGGGGGTTGAAACCTGCCGCAAAAAGGCTATCATTATCGACTCGCCGAGTTAAACAGACAACTTGCAGGGCGATTCAGAAATACTGCTAAAGCGTCACCGCTCGTGGTCCGAAGCTGGTAACGCCGGATCGAAGGACCACTGGAGCATTTCATGAGCGAGTATCTCTTCACCTCGGAATCGGTTGGCGAAGGTCATCCCGACAAGGTCGCCGACCAGATTTCCGACGCCATCCTCGACGCCATCCTGTCCCAGGACAAGCATTCGCGCGTCGCCGCCGAAACCCTGTGCAACACCGGCCTGGTCATTCTGGCTGGTGAAATCACGACCAGCGCCAACGTCGATTACATCCAGGTCGCGCGCGACACCATCAAGCGCATCGGCTACGACAACACCGAGTACGGCATCGACTACAAGGGCTGCGCCGTGCTCGTCGCCTACGACAAGCAGAGCCCGGACATCGCCCAGGGCGTCAACGCCGCCTACGACGACAACCTCGGCCAGGGCGCCGGCGACCAGGGCCTGATGTTCGGCTACGCCTGCGACGAAACGCCGTCGCTGATGCCGCTGCCGATTTATCTTTCGCACCGCCTCGTCGAGCGCCAGGCCATGCTGCGCAAGGACGGCCGCCTGCCGTGGGCGCGCCCGGACGCCAAGTCGCAGGTCACCATCAAGTACGTCGACGGCAAGCCGCACTCGATCGACACCGTCGTGCTGTCCACCCAGCATTCGCCGGACATCAGTCTGGAAGACCTGCGCGAGGCGACCATCGAGCAGATCATCAAGCCGGTGCTGCCCAAGGAACTGATCAAGGGCGACATCAAGTACCTGGTCAACCCGACCGGCCGCTTCGTCGTCGGCGGCCCGCAGGGCGACTGCGGCCTGACCGGGCGCAAGATCATCGTCGACACCTATGGCGGCGCCGCACCGCACGGCGGCGGCGCCTTCTCCGGCAAGGACCCGTCCAAGGTCGACCGCTCCGCCGCCTACGCCGGCCGCTACGTCGCCAAGAACA
>CAZKSD010000174.1:0-5369 GCA_964555315.1 uncultured Dechloromonas sp. | reverse complement strand
TGCAGTTGCTGCCGCCGAAGCCGAAGGAGTTGGTCAGCGCGTGGCGCAACCTGCCGGGCCGGGATTTCAGCAAATAGGCGAGAGGGATGTCCGGGTCGAGCGTTGCGGTATTCGTGCCGCCGGGCAGCAGATCGTTGCTCAGCGCCAGCGCGCAGACGACGGCTTCGACGGCGCCGGCGGCGCCGAGCGTGTGGCCGGTGGCCCCCTTGGTCGAACTGCAGGGGACGCGGTCGCCGAACAGCGCGGCAACCGCCCTGCCTTCGGCGGCGTCGTTGGCCGGGGTGGCGGTGCCGTGCAGATTGACGTAGTCGATATCTTCCGGGCGCAAGCCGGCGGAGCGCAGGGCGGCTGTCATCGCCATGCGCGCGCCGAGCCCTTCCGGGTGGGGCGAGGACATGTGATAGGCGTCGCTCGACTCGCCGCTGCCGAGCACGAGCAGCGTGCCGGCTGCCGGCGTTTCCGGCGCCCGTTCGAGCAGCGCGAAGGCGGCCCCCTCGCCGATCGAAATGCCGTCGCGGGCCGCATCGCAGGGACGGCACGGCGTCGTTGAAGTCAGTTGCAGCGAGGCAAAACCGTAGAGCGTCGTCAGGCACAGCGAATCGACGCCGCCGACGAGCGCCGCGTCGATCGTGCCACAGGCCAGTTGCCGCGCGGCGGCGGCAAACACCTTGGCGCTCGAGGAACAGGCGGTGGAAACGACGAAGGCCGGGCCTTCCAGCGCGAAATACGCACGGGCGAATTCGGCCAGCGAGAACGAGTTGTGGGTCGTGCGGTAGATGAAATCATCGGGCAACGCGCCGCTTTGCGGATCGCGCCGGCGATACGCCAGCTCGGTCTGCAGGATGCCGGCGGTGCTGGTGCCGAGGAAGACGCCGACGCGGGTCGCGCCGTATCGCGCAATCGCCGCGCGGACCCGGTCGGCGAAGCCGTCGGCTTCGAGCCCGAGCCGGGCCAGGCGGTTGTTGCGGCAGTCATAGCGGCCGAGCGAATCGGGCAGTTTTTCGGCGTCGACCGCGGCAACCTCGCCGATCCACGTATCCAGCGCGACCGTCTCGAAGGCGCACGGCGCGAGGCCGCTGCGCCCTGCGCGCAGTCCGGCCAGCAGCGCGCCGCAGCCGTGGCCGAGACAAGTGGTGGCGGTGTAGGCGGAAATCGACAGCGGGGTCACGGCGGGCTCGAATTGGTCAGGCGTCTATTTTAACCGGACGCTTAACCGGATGCCGCTGCGGCATTGTCAGCCGCCAGCGGCGCGCGCCAGGCAATTGCGGTAACGCCCTTCGACGCGACGGGCAAACCATTCGGTGGTCAGCTTGCGCGTGATCTTGGGACTTTTCAGACCGATCCGCGGCATGGCCTGGCGCGGCAGGACGCTGTCGGCGGCCTGATCGGCCACGGCGAAGAGACGCGAATACAGCGGGCTCTGGCCGAAAGCGGCGCTTTTTTCGAGCAGCAGGTCGCGGCGGATTTCGCGCGGACTCAGGCGCAGCTTGCCGGACAACGCCTGCAATGCGGCCTCGACCTCGCTCGGCTGTTCCAGCGGCCTGCCGTCCCGGTAGCGCAGCAGGTCGCCGTCGAGCGTCATCGGCTTGCCGCTGACCCTCGCGAGCGCGGCCTGGAAGGCGACATTGCGGCTGCTGTAGCGCCCGGCATTGAAGTCGGCGAAGCGGTAGACGACATCGTCGTAGGGCGCCGGGTAGTCGAGCAGGATGGCGCTGCCGAAGTAGAGTCCGCCGCGGCGGGTGAAGACTTCGTCGCGGATGCTGCGGTCGACCGGATACGGATAGGCTTTTTCGCGGGCAAATTCCTCCGCGAAGGCAATGCTGACCTGCATCGGGCCGCCGGTGCGCACGGGGTTGTAGCCGGCGAACAGTGTCTTCCCGGCAGGCAGTTCGGCGATCATGTCCTCGAACAGCGCATTGAGTTGCTTCTCGCTCTTCAGCGCGGCAATGCGCTGGCTGTAGCTGCGGCCGTCTGGCGAGGTCTTCAGCATCGCCGCCGATATCAGCAGTCTGGGTACGCCGTATTTGCCTCCGCGCTGTTCCAGTTCGCGCCAGACGATGTCGGGCAGGCCGGGAACGACCGGGTCGGCCTGGAAGCTGGATTCCTGCTCGATGATGGCGATGGCGGCGCAATAGACCTGCGGCGCGTGCGGCAGGCCGAGGCGGCTGAAGGCGTTGTGCAGATCGTCCGCCCAGCCGCTGCGGTCCTTGGTCGTGTCCGGAATCAGCCGGGTGGCCATGGCGCGGATCTCGCGCTCGGTCGATGGCGCTTCCGCGCTTGCCGGCGCAACACCACCGGGGAGCGGTTGCGCAAGATCGGGCGGCAGGCGGGTGGTCGGGACCTGCTCGCCGGTACCGGCACAGCCGGCGAGGATCGCGACTAGCAAAAGCAGCGCGGCCGCGCCGGCCCGGCCGAACATCAGAAGAGGTACGGTATGAAGCGGCGGGTGCGCCGCATGTAGGCGGCGTAGGGTGCGCCGAAATAGGCCAGGCATTCGTTCTCGTCGGCACGGGCGGTCAGCACCAGCAACAGCGAGGCGATGGCGGCGAGCGCGCTACCCGGCCAGGACGGCGCCTGGAAATAGACTCCCCAGATCAGCGCCAGCAACGACGCGTACATCGGATGGCGGATGTGGCGGAAGATGCCGGTCGTCACCAGCGCCGTCGTCTTTTCGAAAGCGTACAGGGTGCTGTCGGCGCGGGCCTCGCTGGCCGCACCCTGGCGACGCAGCGCGCGATAGCTGCGGGTGACCAGGTAGATGCTGAGCAGCATCAGGATCCAGGAGAGGTATTGATGAACCGCCGCCGGCGGTTCGCCCCAGGGCTGGCGGTTGAGGACGACCAGGCCGAGGATCGCCTCCCAGACAAAGAAGCGGTAGAAGCCGTGGCGGCCGGGGTAGCGCAGCGACTTGCGCGACAGCCAGATCAGCACGAGCGTGCCGACGGCGAGCAGCATCAGGTCGACCCGCTCCGGGCTCATGCCGGCACCCGCGAGATCAGCATGACGTTGGCGAAAGGCTTGCCCTGGCTCATCGGCATGGCCTCGACCTGGAAGCCGAGATCCTTGAGCAGTTCGATCCATTCACCGAGCTTGCGGCAGTGCAGTCTGGGCAGGCGATGGCCACGGACGAAGGTGACCGCATGATCGACCCAGTTGCAGATGTGGTACGGCAGGCCGGCTCCGGCGTCGCCGACGCGGGTGAGGAACAGCCCGCCGGCCGGCAGCGCGGCGCGAATGCGCCCGAGCAGGTCGGCCTGCCGCGCGCGGTCAATGTAATGCAGGGCATCGAGGACGGTGACGACATCGGCCCCGCCGAGATCAACCTGGCACATGTCGCCCTGGCGGATGCTGACAAGCGGATGGTTCGCGCCGAACGCGCGTGCTCCGCGGTCGACATCGCGCTGCATCAGTTCGATGCCGCGCAGTCCGAGTGGCTTCGGCGGCATTGGCCAGTCGCCTGGCCAATGGCCTTGCTCATAGAGTTTGCGGGCGGCCAGCAGCCAGGCGAAAAGGCTGCCCTGCCCGCAACCGAGGTCGAGAAAGCGGGCTTCCGGCGGAAAGACCCCGCGCTTCAGGACTTCGCGGAAGATGCAGTCCGACGACAGTTTGCCGCGCGAATAGTGGTAGGCGAAACGGCCGCCGCCCCGGAAGGGCCGGCTCGCGTCGTCGAGCAGCACCTTGTCGAAGCGTGCCGTCATTGCAGGGCCGCCGTCAGCGTCACCGGCGCCAGGCGGGCCGCGGCGGCAGCGGCCAGCAGCCGCGGCAGCACGGCAACGATAAGCGGCTCGCCGGCTGGCGTCAGGCCGGCATTGCCGTCGTGCAGGAGCAGGATGTCGCCGGGACCGAGGCGGCCGGTCAGGCGCTCGAGAACGCGCCGCCCGTCGCCGGTCCGGGTATCGTAGGGGCGGCGTGTCCACGAGGCGAGGCGCAGGTCGAGGCTGGCGAGGACCGGGTCGAGCAGCGGATTGCGCAGGCCGGCCGTCGGGCGGAAGAACTGCGGCGCCTGGCCGGTGACTTCGCTCAGCGTGGTCTGGGCGGCGGCGATGTCGGCGCGCATGCGGGCACGGCCGAAGGTCGCGAACATCCAGGAATGCGAATCGCCGTGATTTTCGACGCGATGGCCGCGGGCGACGATCTCGCGACACAGCCGGGGATGTTGCCGGGCGCGCGCGCCGATGCAGAAGAAGCTGGCCCGCGCTCCCGCCGCGTCGAGAAGGTCGAGCACGCGCGGCGTCACCTCGGGGTCCGGCCCGTCGTCGATGGTCAGCGCGATCTCGCGCCGCGCCGCCGCGGCCGCCGGCAAGCGGTTCAGGTTGGCGCCGAGCAGCGCCGAACGCGGCAGCATGCCGGCGCCGGAAAGCAGCAACTGGTTCACGGCGACGGCGCCGAGCGCCCACGGCCACGATCCGGGGACGGCAAGCAGGCTGACGGCGGCAGCGCCATGAGCGGCGAACGAAAGCTGAATCGCTGGCGACGGTTTCCAGGGCTGCGGCATGGGTTCAGGTGGCGAGGTATCCGCGATCGGGAAAATTCTCCCACAAAACCGGCGACGCCGCCCGCTCGTGACTGCCGTGAGCGATCAGCGGCGATGCCGCGCCGGGGCGCCCTTCGCTGCGCACGCCAGGCCTCATGGCAGCGCCGGCCGAGGAACGAAGATGGCCGCCAGCACCAGGGCGAGAAGTGCTCCCGGTCCGACGGTGACGCCGACCGCGTGCAGCACCGGCACCTGCGAAAGCGCCAGGGTGCCGAAGCCGATGGCTGTCGTCAGGTTGGCGACCAGCATCGACGCCAGCGTTTCCGGTTCGATCGCGCCGCGAACCGTGGCGCGGTCGAAGAACAGCGCGTAATTGGAGCCGACGGCGACGATCAGCAGCATGCCGATCAGGTGCAGCAGTTGAAGCTGTTGTCCGCACGCGCTGAGCCCCGCAATCACCAGCACGACCGCCAGCAGCAGCGGCAGCAGAACGCCGGCAAGCCGCCGCGCCGAGCGCAGGGCGACGGCCAGCAGGGCGACGATGGCGGCGAACCCGGCCAGGGACAGCAGCATCGCTTCGTGCAGGTAATCGTTGTAGAGCTGGTCGAGTTCGCCCTTCATGTCGACGAACAGGGCAGCGCTCCCGGCCAGCGCGGCGCGCACCGGACCAGCGGCGATCTCCGCGTGCGCGTCGCCGGCGGGCGGATGCAGCGGCAGCAGAGCGCTCCAGCCTTCGGCCTGCTGCAGCAACAGCGCGTCGACGGCCAGCGCCAGACTGGTGCCGGCGAGCGCCTCGCGGGTCAGCGCACACCGTTCCCGGGTCCTGGCGACGTCGTCGATGAAGGCGCCGAGCTTGCCCGCCGCCAGCGGCGAGCCGGCCTGCGCCGTCCGCAGG
>CAZKSD010000173.1:0-5371 GCA_964555315.1 uncultured Dechloromonas sp. | reverse complement strand
GGCCCGGTAACCAGCACCATGCCATAGGGGCGGCTGATGGCGTCGAGCAGTATCGCCTTCTGTTCCGGTTCATAGCCGAGGGCCTCGATTCCGAGCGTAGCGGAGGTCGGATCCAGAATACGCAGAACGATCTTCTCACCCTGCAGGGTTGGCAAGGTGCTCACCCGGAAGTCGATGGCGCGGTTCCTCGAAAGAACCAGCTTCATCCGGCCATCCTGAGGGACCCGTTTTTCGGCGATGTTCAGGCGGGAGATGACCTTGATCCGCGATGCAATCTTGTCCTTGATCGCCAGTGGCGGAGTCGCAACTTCGCGCAGGACGCCGTCGACGCGGACGCGTATGCGATAGTACTTCTCGTAAGGTTCGAAATGGATGTCCGATGCGCCATCGTTGATCGCGTCAAGCAACATCTTCTGAATGAACCGGACCACCGGCGCATCATCGATTTCCTGCGATGCCGCCTCGTCCACCTTGCCCGACGAATCCTCGTCGAGGAAGTCGAGGTTGATGTCGTCGGTCGCGAGGCTCCTCAGCGTATCTTCCGCGGATTCGGCGTATTTGGCGACGAGGGGGACCAGCTTCGGGTGTTCGACGACCACGGGGTCGACACCCAGACCGGTCTGAAAACGGATTTCGTCCAGCGCCCGCAGATTGGTGGGGTCGGCGATAGCCACGGAGAGCCGGTTTCCCCGCTTGTTGAGCGGGATGACCCGATGAGCGGCAATCAGCTTGCGGTCGATGGCATTTGTCGGAATGTGCGCTTCATCGAAAACAGCCAGATCGAGCAGCGGATAGCCAAAGGTGTCAGCCACGAAACGGGCGAGGTCGAGCGACGAAATCTTCTGACTGGCAATGATCTGTTCGATCAGCGAGTGCTTTTCGTGATGAGCCTGGCTGATCAACTGTTCGGCTTCTGGTTCCTTGAGCCGTCCCGCCTGTACCAAGGCGCGGGCGAGACCGCTCAGGGGGCTTGCTTGAGGTATGGCGGACATTGGTTACGCGTCAGATGCCGTTTAGATTGAGCGATGATGCTACGGAGGCCCCCTTTTGTAAAGACTGCACAAGGCAGCCTCAGCGACGGGCGGGCCTGAACATGCGCACGGTGACGACGTTGCGATCCTGGGCCTTGAGGATCTCGATGGCTACCCCGGCCAATCGGATACTAACACCTGCATCCGGAATATCCTGAAAGTGTTCAAGAATGAGTCCATTCAGTGTCTTTGGCCCGTCCAGTGGAAACTTCAGGCCAAGGATGCGATTGATGTCGCCCAGGTTTCGAGAACCCTCGACGATCGCGCTTCCATGGTCATTCCAGGCAAGTGACTGGCCGAGTCCGCCCTGGGAGGTGGTGAATTCGCCGACGAACTCCTCGATGATGTCTTCAAGCGTCAGTAGCCCAACGATCTCGCCGTATTCATCAACCACGAATCCGATGCGCTGGCGGTTTTCCTGGAAGAAGGCGAGTTGCGAAAACACTCCCGTTCCGGCCGGGATATAGTAGGCAGGCTGCATCTGCTCGAGCAACGCCGCCTTGTCGAATTCGCCGCCGCCAATGCTGCGGAGCAACCGGCGCAGCGGCAGGATTCCCAGGGGCTGGTCAAGCGATCCGTGGCAGACCGGAAGCCGGCTGTGGTGACTGGTCGCCAACTGGGTGCGGACCTCGTCCCAGCGAAGGTCGATGTCAAGAATCTCGATCTTGCCGCGCGGCGTCATGACGTCCTCGACCATGATGTTGTCGAGATCGAAGAGGCTGGAGAGAATGCTGCGGTGTTTGAGAGGCATCAGCTGCGAGGATTCCAGCACAAGGCTGCGCAGTTCCTCGGGAGAGAGTCGCACGGTGTCTGCGGATGGTTTTGGGGAGAGGCGCAGCAGGTGCAGCAGTGCGCTGGCGAAGAGATTGATGAACCAGACGAGCGGGTAGAACAGACGGAGAAGGGGGGTGAGCGCATGGGCGAGAACGAGCGCGAGGCGATCGGCGTAGGTGGCCCCGACGATTTTTGGGGTGATCTCCGAAAACACCAGGATGGCGAAGGTGACGATCAGGGTTCCCGCCGCCAGAGCCCACTTTTCCTCTCCGAACAGTTCGATGGCGATGACGCTGACCAAGGTCGCTGCTGCGGCATTCACCAGGTTGTTGCCCAGCAGGATGACGCCAAGCATCTTGTCGGTCTGGTTGAGAAGGGCAAGAGCCTTTTCGGCCGCCCGATCTCCCGATTGGGCGAGGTGGCGCAGCCGGAAACGGTTGGAGGCCATCATGGCGGTTTCACTGATCGAAAAAAACGCCGACAGCCCGAGGAGGGCCGCAAGGATGATCAGTTGCGCCGATAAGGAAACATCAGCCACGGTTCACACGCGACCGAGAATGACCTCGGCGACGAAGCGGCTGCCGACATAGGCCAGGATCAGCAGTGAGAATCCGGCGAGCGTCCAGCGCAGGGCGCGCTTGCCGCGCCAGCCCCAGGCATGACGCCCAACCAGCAGGGTCGCGAAAATGCCCCACGAAGCAAAGGCGAACAAGGTCTTGTGATCGAAGGACAGGGGCTTGCCAAAAAGGGCTTCCGAGAAGAGCACCCCGCTGCCGACCGCCAGGGTCAGCAAGACGAAGCCCAGCAAGAGCATGCGGAAGAGCAGCGATTCCATGGCCAAAAGGGGTGGCAGGCTGGCCAGGCTGCGCTTCATCACGCGCTTGTGCAGGGCGTTCTCGGTAAAGCCCATGAAGATCGCGTGCAGCGCGGACAGCGTGAGCAGGCTGTAGGCCAGCATGGCCGCCAGGAAATGCAACTTGAAGCCAGTGGCGCTGGCATTGGCGACCAGGTGCACCTGGGGAAAGATGACCGGTAACAGGGCGCAGGTCGCAGCCAGCGGCAGGACCAGCGGTTGCATGCCCTCCATGCGCGCCATGAAGCTTTCCAGCCAGTAGATCAGCACGGCAAGCCACATCATCAGCGACAGCGCGAAGCTGAACGAGAAGCGCATGCCGGCTTCGCCAAACAGGGCGCGGTGGAGGCCGACGGCCTGGATCAGAAGGGCTGCGGCAATGGCCAGACGTTCCCACGGTCGCATGGGACAGGCGATGCTCTGTCCCTCGTGTTCGCGCCATCTCGTGTTCCAGAAATGGATGCCGAGCGCGCCATAGAGAAGGGCGGCGAGGATGTGGGGCAGAAGCTGAATTACAATGTTGGACATTCGCAAATTCTACTAGAAGCCTATCCGCCATGCTCGATAACCTGACCAACCGCCTTGCCCGCGTCATGAAGACGCTCAAGGGCGAAGCGCGCCTGACCGAAGCCAACATCAACGACGCCATGCGCGAGGTGCGGATGGCGCTGCTCGAGGCCGATGTCGCCCTGCCGGTGATCAAGGACTTCATCGCCGCGGTCAGGGAGAAGGCGGTCGGCGAGGAGGTCATCGGCTCGCTGAGCCCCGGCCAGGCGCTGGTGGGTGTCGTTCATCGCGAGTTGACCCGGGTCATGGGCGACGCGCACCAAGGCATCACCTTCAATACCAGGCCGCCGGCGATTGTGCTGATGGCCGGCCTGCAAGGCGCGGGAAAGACCACTACCGTCGGCAAGCTCGGCAAGTTCCTCAAGGAAAACTACAAGAAGAAAGTGCTGGCGGTGTCCTGCGACGTCTATCGTCCGGCGGCCATCGATCAGTTGAAGTCGGTCGCCGGCCAGGCCGGAGTCGATTTCTTCCCGTCGACCATCGGTGAGAAGCCGGAGGCGATCGCACTGGCGGCGGTTGACTGGGCGAGACGCCATTACCATGACGTCCTGCTTGTCGATACCGCCGGCCGTCTTGCGGTCGACGCGGAAATGATGTCAGAAATTAAGCGCCTGCATGCGGCGCTCAATCCCGTCGAGACGCTTTTCGTCGTCGATGCCATGCTCGGCCAGGACGCGGTCAACACCGCCAAGGCCTTCAGTGAGGCCTTGCCGCTGACCGGTGTCGTGCTGACCAAGCTGGATGGTGATGCACGTGGCGGCGCGGCGTTGTCGGTGCGTCACATCACGGGCAAGCCGATCAAGTTCGCCGGGGTCGGCGAGAAGCTGACCGGCCTGGAAGCGTTCCATCCGGAGCGGATGGCGTCGCGGATTCTCGGCATGGGCGACGTCCTGTCGCTGATCGAGGAAGCGAAAAAGGGGCTGGACGAGGAAAAGGCCATTGCCTTCGCCAGGAAACTGAAATCCGGCAAGGGCTTCGACCTCAACGACTTCAAGGAACAGATCGCCCAGATGCGCAGCATGGGCGGGCTGTCGGCGCTGATGGACAAGATGCCGGCGCAGATCGCCCAGGCCGCCGGGCAACTGCCGGCGGGGTCCGAGAACAAGATGGTCGGAAGGGTCGAGGGCATCATCAATTCGATGACGCCCGCCGAGCGTGCCCGGCCGGAAATCCTCAAGGCCAGTCGCAAGCGGCGCATTGCGCTGGGCGCCGGGGTTCAGGTGCAGGAAGTGAACCGGCTGCTCAATCAGTTCGAGCAATCGCAGAAGATGATGAAGATGGTTTCCCGGGGCGGCATGGGCAAACTCATGCGCGGCATGAAGGGCATGTTCCCCGGCATGGGGCGCTGATCAGCGGCCGGCCTGGGCCAGTCTTGGTGGCTTCTGGTAACTCCACTGGTTCTGCCAAGCGGCGCGCACCGTGTTCGGGTATTCCGGCTTCCCGAGGCTGCCGTTGTAGCGCCCGAGGGCGCGGAAGAGGTCGCCCTTTTCGATATCCACATAGTGACGCAGGATGGTGCAGCCGTAACGGAGGTTGGTGCGCAGGTCGAACAGGCTGTCGTCCGGCCGGCCGATCAGTTTGACCCAGAATGGCATCACCTGCATGTAGCCGCGGGCACCGGCCGACGAAACGGCATACTTCCGGAATCCTGACTCGACCTGCATCAGGCCGAGCACCAGTTGCGGGTCCAACCCGGCGCGCGTGGCTTCGTAGTGGATGCTGCGCAGCAGGTCGAGCCGATACTCACGGTTGGGAATCCGCTTTTCCAGTCGCGGCGACATCTCGGCCAGCCATTCGACCGCATCCAGCGGATGGCTGAACGAGGTCGTGGGCGGCCGCGTGTCGGAAACAGCCTTGTGCAGCGCTGCCTGGACGCTTGCCGAGAGCGGCTCATAGATCTGCGCGCCGGCAAATGCGCCGGACGCGTTCAGAAACAGCAGGAAGGCAATCAGGCGGCGCACAGCTTCCCCAATGTCATTTCCATGATGCCGCCTTGGTCAACCAGGGTTGGCTCGGCATCGCGGCGGCCTTTGTATTCTAGCTTGCCTTCGTTCAAACCGCGCTCGCCGATCACGATCCGGTGCGGGATGCCGATCAGTTCCATGTCGGCGAACATCACGCCGGGGCGCTCGTTGCGGTCGTCGAG
>CAZKSD010000172.1:0-5396 GCA_964555315.1 uncultured Dechloromonas sp. | reverse complement strand
GCGGTGCCGGCGCAGCGCACGCTCTACATGCTGCTGGTCGCCGCGCTGGCGATGGGCGCGGGGCGGGTTGTCGCACCGAGCCGCACGCTGTGCCTGGCGTTGCTCGCCGTCCTGCTGCTCGACCCGTGGGCGGTGTTGGCGGCGGGTTTCTGGCTGTCGTTCGCTGCGGTCGGGGCGCTGCTCTACGTCGGGGCGGCGGTGGTCGGCGAGACCATCGGCTGGCGCGAGCGCATCCGGGCCTGGGGTGTCGTCCAGTGGGCGGCGACGCTGGCCTCGCTGCCGGTGCTGCTGCTCGTCTTCCAGCAGTTCTCGCTGGTGTCGCCGCTGGCCAATGCGGTGGCGATCCCGGTCATCAGCTTCATCGTCACGCCGCTGGCGCTGCTCGCCGCGGTCATCCCCTGGTGGCCGATCGCCGCGCTGGCGCATGCAGTGCTCGGCTGGCTGATGGCCTTTCTCGAATGGTGCGCGGCGTGGCCGGTCTGGCAGGCGCCGGCGCCGCCGTTGTGGGCGGCGCTCGTCGCCGGTTTCGGCATCGCCATCTGCCTGCTGCCGCGGGGCATGCCGGGACGTCTGCTCGGCGTCATGCTGCTGCTGCCGGCGATCTTCTGGCCGGTCGCCCGGCCAGCCGAAGGCGAGGCCTGGGTGACGGTGCTCGACGTCGGGCAGGGGCTGGCGGCCATCGTGCGTACCCGCGAGCACACGCTGGTCTATGATCCCGGCCCGCTCTACAGCGCCGAATCCGACGCCGGGCAACGGGTGGTCGTTCCCTATCTGCGTTCGCTCGGAGTCGCCACGGTGGACATTCTGATGGTGACCCATCGTGACAGCGATCACGCCGGCGGGACGGCTTCGGTCAAGTCGGCTCTTGCCGTCGGCGCGGTCGTTTCATCGCTCGGCGACGCGGGGTCCGAGCCCTGCCGCAACGGACAGAGCTGGTCCTGGAATGGTGTGCGCCTGACCGTGCTGCATCCCGAAAAAGAGGACTACGCGGAGAAGCGCAAGAGCAACAACCTGTCGTGCGTGCTGCGCATCGATGCCGGCGGCCGGCGCATGCTATTGACTTCCGACATCGAGGCGCGCGACGAGGCGGCGCTGCTGCAGCGCGATCCGGCCGCGCTGACGGCGGACGTGCTGCTGGTGCCGCATCACGGCAGCCGCACCTCGTCGACGCCCGAATTCATCGCCGCCGCGGGTGCAACCGAGGTGATGATCCCGGTCGGCTATCGCAATCGCTTCGGGCATCCCAAGGCCGACGTGGTCGCCCGCTACGAGGCGACCGGCAGCCGCCTGTGGCGGACCGACCGCGACGGCGCGCTGCGCGTGGCGCTGGATGGGCAGGGCGTCACCGTGAATGCCTGGCGCAACGAGCGCCGCCGCTACTGGCATGGCCGGTGATACATTGCGGACACTGGAGAAAGCATGCCAATCAGACAACGTGCCCTGCGTCTGCCCGGTCGGGCTGGACCGCATGACTCAAACGGAACGGGGCGCCCGCGACACACCGCGCTTTCCCGCCCGGTTCCGCGGTCTGTCCGGCCCGCTCTTCCGGCCGGACGATTGCGGCCGTCGCGCATGACACTTCTGCGCATCCTGGTGCTTCTGGTCTGCTGTGTGACCAGCCTTTCCACCGTGGCGGCGCCGGTCGGCAGCAAGTTCTTCACCAATCGCGACGGTCTGCGCCTGCACTACCTTGAAGCCGGCCACGGCCAGAGGACCATTGTGCTCGTTCCCGGCTGGCTGATGCCGGCGGCCGTGTTCCGTCTGCAGCTCGAAGCGCTGGGGGGGGAGTTCCGGGTGCTGGCGTTCGATCCCCGCTCGCAGGGGCAATCGGAAATCTCGAACGGATCCCACGATCCGGCGCGGCGCATGGCCGACATGGAAGATTTCCTGAACGCCGCCGGCGTCGGTGACTACGTTCTCGCGGGCTGGTCGCTCGGCGTGCTGGAATCGCTGGATTTCATCGAACGCAAGCCGCAGGCCGGGCTGCGCGGCCTGATCCTGATCGACAATTCGATCGGCGAGGGGACTCCGCCCAAGGCGGCGGCCGGCAGCTCGAAGCGCAGCAGCGCCAACCCCAGGGAACGCGAGCAATACCTGCGTGACTTCTGCCGCGGCATCTTCAAGACCACGCCGCCCGACGACATCGCCGAGGCCGTGCTGCGCTCGGCGTTGCAGGTGCCGGCGGGCGTGGCCAATCAGCTGATCGCCCAGCCCTATCCGCGCGCCTACTGGCGGGAGATCGTGGCGGTGCAGCGGATACCGGTGCTCTATGCGATCCGTCCGCGCCTGCGCGAACAGGGCGAAGCGCTGCTCGCGCGCAAGGGCGGGCAACTGGCGCAGGTGGAAGTTTTCGAGGATGCCGGTCACGCGCTCTTCGTGGACGCCGCGCCGCGCTTCAACGCGCTGACCGCCGACTTCGCCCGCCGTGCCTTCAGTTTGCCGGCGAACGCCGCACGACCTGCAACGAACGGGCATCAGCCGTCTTCAGGTAACTGAAGGCAAACGGCAGTTCGCGCGGCGCCTTGTCGGCCCGGTAGGCCGCAGCCAGCTCGGGCTGGGCGGTGGTCGTGAAGAGACGATGGGTCTGGCTGAACTTGCCGTACAGACGCACCGGCCCGATCTTGCGCAGATCCCTGTAATCCAGGCCGGTTTCGTCCTGCACGACCATCGGCGCGGTGGCCACCAGAGCGTCGCGCAGGACCGTGAAGTTGGGTTGCTGCAGCAGGTGCGAAGCCGCCTTGAGCAGGAGCGGGTGCGCCGCCATCTGCCTGATCCAGGCCGTCTTCGGTTCCGCTGCCTTCAGGGCGCTGTCCGAAAGATCCAGACTGATATAGTCGAGCGTCACCCGGCGCCCGTCCTGCAGCAGGGAGAGACGCACCGAGCCGCTCCTGTTTTCGCTGGCGGCTGCTTCCCATTCGCCCTTGTCGGGATTGAAACCCAGTGGTGTCACCGCGGTGACTTCGTAACCCAGGCGTGCGGCAAAAGCCATCAGGATGGTGGTCGTGCCCACGCCGCCTGAGCCCTCACGCTGATCGTCGTTGAGGTCCAGGGTCCGGAAATAGCCGAGCTTGCCGAATTTCTCCCAGGCGCCGCCGAGTTTTTTCTCGAAGGCCGCACGCTGCACGGCGTTCATGTTCTCCAGTTGCGCCGGCTGGCGCGCTTTCTGGATCGCCACCAGCACATAACGTTCGGCACCGGGAAAGACACGCGCGACGGTCACGAAGTCGGGGCCGGAAAAAGGGTAGAACACCGTGCTGCGTCCCCAGTAGGCCACTTCACGATTGCTCCACGCCGCCAGCGGCTGGCCGACCTGCTTGTCGTAGTTCGCCCAGGCCTGGCTCGTCCGTTGCTGGAAGGTCTTGTGCGTGGAATCCGCGGCAGGTGCGGCGAGCCCGGCAAAGAAGAGGGCCGCCTGCTGTGGGGTCGTTTCCGCGGCAGAAACCGGCGCCAGGGCGGTAGTCAGCGAGAGCCCGCAAATCAGCAAGCTGCGGGTGAGGTTCAGCAACATGTTTCGTTTCCGGAAAAATGAATTCAAGTGGAGCGACGCATACCCACGCGCGCCAGGAAGAACAGCCCGACCAGCGCCAGCGCGATCCCGACTTCATGCGGACTCTGCGCTGCGCCAAGGACCAGGACCACCGTCGATACCCCGACGAACAGCGGGGCAAAGACGTAGCGAACCAACATCAGCGGCCGGCCTTGTAGATCGCAACTGCGACGGTAGAGACCCAGAACGCAAAGGATCGGGAACAGGCCCAGCAGGAAACCCATGACGGTCAGTATCTGGACGAACGAGCCGGACAGCACCATGGCGATGGACAGCGCCGCCTGCAGCCACACCAGACGCGGGGTGACCATCGCCGGCGCACCCTCTTCGCTGGCGACCTTGCCGAACCAGCCGAGCATGGTGGCGAGCACGCGCGGCCCGAGAAAGGCCGACACGCCGAGGGACGACAGCAGGGCAAAGGCCACGAGCCCGGAAAAAACCGCCGACGCCTGAGCGCCGAAGAGATGCCTGACCAGCACCGCGATCACCGGACCGACGCCGTCAAGTTCCTGCGTCGGCAGGTGGATCAGCAGCACGGCGTTGATCGCCACGTACAGCAGCATGATGATGGTCGTCCCCAGCATCATGGCGCGGCGCACGTTGCGCGCCGGGTCGTGGATTTCACCGGCGACATAGATCGCCGCGTTCCAGCCGCTGTAGGCAAACATCACCAGCATCATCGCCAGACCCCAGGGGGCGCCGAACGCGGTCGCCTGAGCGACCTGCGCGGACTCGGCGGGCTGGTTGGCCACGGCCGGCGCGACGAGGAAGATGCCGTAAAGGGTCAAACCCGCCAGCAGGGAGAACTTGGCCGCCGCGAGGAGGGTCTGGACGCGCACGGCCGTTGGCCCGAGCAAGCCGTGCAGCCCGGTTACCAGCAGCAGGGCGATGCACGCCACAAGTTCCGGACGCAGGTTTGCACCCGGCATGGCCTCGCCAAGATAGGCAGCCAGGGCCAGCGAGGAAGCCGCATTCCCCGCCGCAAACGCCACCACGAATGAGGTCCAGCCGGCGACTTCGCCCAGGGTCGGCGAGAAGAGTTCGCGCAGGATCGTGGCTTCGCCGCCATTGCGTGGCATGTTTCGCGCCAGTTCGCCGTAGCACCAGGCGCCGATCCAGGCGAGGATGCCGCCGGCCACCCAGACGCCGAGCACCGCCCACGGCGCCTTGAGCAGCGACAACATGATCCCGGTGGTGGTGAGGATGCCCGTGCCCAGCATGCTGGCGACGATCAGGAAGGTGGCAGAAAAGGTGTTCAGGTGTTTGCGCATGAATGGTGACCCTTGCCCGCCACGTCATACATGCCATGGCAGATCCGCATCGAAAAATTCAGTGTGCAACATTAGCATGCGGTAGCGCCGGCATCGCCGGCGCGGCGGCGATTCAGGCGCTTTTTCCCGGCTTAGTGTGGTGTTTTGACAAAGACATACCCGGCCGGGCAGGGCGGCGCGGCTTCCGGGCGCCAGGATGACTCGGGAAAGCCGCGTCCGCACATTGCCGCTACCGGTACGGCTGGTGATAAATTCGGGTTTCAGGAGGAAAGACATGCAATTCAGACAACACAGCGTGCAATGCGTCAGCCCGTCGGGGCTGCACCGCATGGCTTATACTGAATGGGGTTCCCGCGACAATCCGCGGGTCCTGATCTGCGTCCACGGCCTGACCCGGAACGGGAGGGATTTCGACATGCTGGCGCAGGCGCTGGCCGCCGATTACCGGGTGGTCTGTCCGGATGTGGTCGGGCGCGGCCGCAGCGGCAGGCTGCGCGACCCGTCCGCGTACGGCATTCCGCAATACGTCGCCGACATGGTGACGCTGATCGCCCGGCTCGATGTCGACAGCGTGCATT
>CAZKSD010000171.1:0-5407 GCA_964555315.1 uncultured Dechloromonas sp. | reverse complement strand
AAGGAAAATAAATGAAGCAACTGTGGCTCACCGCCCGGCTGGACATCGTCGAATCTCTGCGCGCGCGCTGGTTTCAGATCTACACGCTGGTTTTCGGCGGCATCGTCGCCCTGCTCTTCCTCTTCGGCCTCACCGAATCGCGCGTCCTCGGCTTCATCGGCCTGTCGCGCCTGCTCGTCACCTACATCCAGCTGACCATGGCGATCCTGCCGATCTTCGTGCTGATCACCACCGTCCGTTCGGTAGCCGGCGACCGCGAGGCCGGCGTCTTCGAATACCTGCTGTCGCTGCCGGTGTCGCTGTCGGCGTGGTTCTGGGGCAAGATCGTCGGCCGCTACCTCGTCGTCTTCGCGCCGGTCTTCCTGGCCATGCTCGGCGCCGTGATCTGGGCGACCATCCAGGGCATCGAAGTGCCGTGGGACATGTTCGGCTACTACACCGCCCTGCTCGCCGTGATGGCCATGTGCTTCCTCGGCATCGGCATGCTGATCTCGGCCATCGCCCGCAACACCGACATCGCGCAGGGCGCCGCCTTCATGGTCTGGCTGTTCCTGCTGCTCTTCCTCGACCTGATCCTGCTCGGCGTCATGATCCAGGGCAAGGTCGCTCCGGAAATCGCCGTCACGCTGGCGTTGGCCAACCCGCTGCAGGTCTTCCGCACCGCGGCGCTGGCCCTGTTCGATCCGCAACTGATCGTCCTCGGCCCGTCCGCCTACGTCATCCTCGATTTGTTCGGCGTCACCGGCTACAAGATCTTCGCGCTGGCCTACCCGGCGGCGCTCGGATTGATCAGTGCTACCATCGGCTATCTGCTTTTCCGCCGCGGCGACCTGCCTTGAAAAGAATCCTTGCTCCGCTGATTTTTGGCCTTTTTTGGGCGTTGACCGCGACAGCGGATGAAATGCCCTCCTCGGCCCCGCTGTTCGCGGCGACGCTGAACGGACTCGACGACAAGCCGGTGGCGCTGGAGCGCTACAAAGGCAAGCCGCTGATCGTCAACTTCTGGGCGCGCTGGTGCGGACCGTGCCGCGTCGAAATCCCCGAACTGATCACCCTGCGCAAGGCGCACAAGGGCAAGCTGGAAGTCCTCGGCATCGGCATCGAGGACAAGGCCGACGCGGCGAAGGAATTCGCCAGGGCTTACGAGATGGATTACCCGGTCTTCGTCGCCGGGGCCAACGGCATCCCGCTGATGCAGGCGCTGGGCAACGGCAAGGGCGGCCTGCCCTTCACCATCGTCATCGACCGCAATGGCCAGGTTGTCCAGAAGAAGATGGGAATCATGAAGAAGGCCGATCTCGACGCCGCCGCCGAACTTGCCCTCAAGGGCCGCTGATCGGAAGAATGGCGGCCCTGGCCGCCCTCCCGCCGCAACAGACACCCCCGTCCCGGTTCATTCCCCTTCGCCAGCACCCGCCTTCGGCGCCCGTCGCGGCGCCGCTCTTGGCGTGCCGGCTCTGGGCGCCGCCTTGCGTTGAGCCGCCGCCTTGGCTTCGCGGTTGAACTCCAGCGCCATGTCAAAGGCGGTCTCGACGAACTTGCGCACCCGCGAGAATTCCTCGTCGGTCAGCGTGCGCGCCTCGTCGCGCGCCCTGTAGATGCTGATGAACTCGTGTTCGCGCCCGGCATGTTCGATGACGCGGCCGATCCCGAGGGATTCGAGGACCTTCCACAGGCCGGGGCTGTAGGCCTTGGTCAGATTCATCACGAAGGGAACCGGGTCGTTGCGCGCCAGCACCGAGGCGAGGCGCAGGATGACCTCGAACGGCAGCGCCATCTTGCCGTTTTCGGCCAGTTCGAGCAGTGACGGATCCTTGAGATCGATCGCCTTGCCGAGGTCCTCCAGCGGAATTCCCGCCGCCTCGCGCATGTCGTGCAGGAAGGCGCCGGCCTTGACCAACGCCTTGGTCGATGCCACGCCCTGCGGAAAGAGCCCGGTTGCCGCGGCCAGCGAGGTATCGACGGCGACGCCGGCCATGCCGACGACCTGCCCGGCAAGGCTGCGCAGCGACTTGGTCAAGCCGCCCACCGTATCGAGCGCCGATGACTTGCCCGCGGCGCGGCCCGTGGTCTTTGCGGCGGCCTGGCGCCCGCTGCTCGTGGTCCTGGCTTTCACTTTCGCTTCCTTTGTGTCGATCGGGTATCGGAATACTACTCCAATGCCGGTGCCGCGGCGGCGGTCAGCATGCCATCAAGGGGTACCGATGAACAGGTAATAGTTACCCGTACCCGTACCATTGCTGGAATGGCCATAACCGAGGTAGATCATGCCGAGCGGCGTCTCGCCGCCGACATAGGCGGTCAGCGAATTCTGCCAGCCATCGAGATTGGTTTCGGTGTAGCGGCCATTGACCCTGCCAGCCTCCACTGCCACGCCAATCCGCATGTCGCCGCGCAGGCCGAGCGGCAGTTTGCCGACGATCTTCTCCCCGCGCACGCTGCCGTACGCCAGCGATTCGCCGATGATCTGGGCGCGCGCGAAACCCGACAGGTTCAGGAAGCCACCCAGCGCCACGGCATCGTAGAACGGCAAGCTGCCGGTGAAGGAACCGGCGCCACGGACACGCCCGTGGAGTATGTAATCGCCGAAATTCTCCGCCGCGCGCAGGTCCAGTTCGGCCTTGTCGTAACCGCCCCCGGCGGCGTGGAAATAGCTTCCGTGCGCCGACCAGCCACGCGTCGGATCGAACAGGCGGTCGAACTGGTCGAAGTCCAGCCTGGCCAGGAAGCCGCCAAAGCGCTGGCTGCCTGTGGGAAACAGCGGTGACCCGGTTTGCAGATCGGCAGTGCGATAACGCTCGGCCCAGCCGACCGTCACCGGCCCCCACAGGCCGACGTTGATCCCGGCCATCAGATCGAGTGTCGCCTGATCGACCTTGTATTCAGCCAAGCGCTTGTTGTCCTGATAGATGTAGAGCGGCGCGCGCTGGAAGGACAGTTTCGGCTCCACGAAGAAGCGGCGCTCGGCGTCGAGCGGCTGATAGAACTCGGTGAATACCGCTGGCTCGTTGCCAACCTGCACCCCGGCCAGCCACTCGCCGCCCAGACTATTGAGCAAGGTCTTCTGATAGGCGGCCCGCAGATTGAAGGTGGATGGGCCATTCGATACCGCATTGAGGTTGAAGCCGAAGCGCAGGTAATCCGGCCCGAATTCCTTTTCCAGCGGGGTCACGCGCAGGATGTTGCGGTCGCGGGTCGACAACAGGGCGAAGTCGACGTTGTCGTACTCGCCATCGCCAAAGATCAGGCCCATGTCCCTGTCCAGGCGGTCGACATCGACCGGCGCGCCGTCATGATTCTTCAGGTAACGATCCGGGTAGGCCGGGTTGACCCGCTT
The DNA here is from genome assembly GCA_964555315.1 of uncultured Dechloromonas sp. Classification (GTDB taxonomy): domain Bacteria; phylum Pseudomonadota; class Gammaproteobacteria; order Burkholderiales; family Rhodocyclaceae; genus Azonexus. Next base: position 2,070 of record CAZKSD010000171.1, on the reverse strand, counting down.
CAGGCCGGTGATTTCGACTTCGTCCACCACCGGCAAGCTGCCGCGCACCGGCGTGGCGGCGGCCAGCCAGTCCTGGTACTGCTTCTCGCCGACGCTCAGCGCCTGCAGTCGGGGCAGCAAGGCTTCGGCCGCCGCCCGCCCGCGTTTGGCCGTCTCCGCGTAACGCTCGAATTGAGCCGCGGTGATCCCGTCCAGATCGGGCTTGATGTAGATATCCCCGGACTTCAGGGTCGCCAGCGAGCGGGTGACATTCTGCTCGGTCAGGATATTGACCATCTGCCCGGCCACCGAGAAGATGCCGCCGATCTCGTTCGCCTTCATCAGCGGTGAGCCGACATTGACGGCGATCACGACGTCCGGCCGGCAGCGCTCACGCACTTCGTCGATCGGCACGTTGTCCACGAGGCCGCCATCGACCAGCAGCCGGTCGCCAGACTTGACCGGCGCCATCAGGCCGGGCACCGACATCGTCGAGCGCATCGCCTGGGTCAGGTTACCCTCGCGGAACACCACCTTGTCGCCGGTCACCAGGTCGGTGGCGATGATCGAGACCGGGATCGGCATTTTCTCGATCAGCGGTTCGCCATACTGGCTGCGCACCAGGCGGTTGATGAACAGTTTGACCTTCTGGCCCTGGACGACGGCGGGAAGCGGTTGCGCGCCGTCTTTCGTCAGCCCCAGCTCGGTGCCGGGAAGAAAGCGCCGGGACTGGAGCTTGATGCGGGGATTGAGGTCTTCCACCGGGGGACTGTCGTTGAACATCGCGCGCCAGTCGGCCTGACCCATCGCTTCCAACATCTCGTCGGGACTCAGCCCGGCGGCAAAGGCGCCGGTCACCAGTCCGCCCATGCTGGTGCCGGCCACGCAATCGACGGGAATCCGGTTCTCGCGCAGGACTTCCAGGACGCCGATGTGCGCCGCCCCGCGGGCGCCGCCACCGCCGAGGACGAGACCGACGCGCGGGCGCTCGGCAGCCGCAGTCAACGTGCCATGGAGGGCAATCCCGATAACGCCGCACACCAGCGCGCGCCTGACGAGAACTTTCGACGGAGAGAACTTGATCATGACTTTGGCCGCAATAAACCCCGAATGGATGATCTTCGGGGGTACAAGGTTATGGTTCGAAAAACTGCGCCAGCTTAACACCGGCCAGCGCAAGAACGGCGCGATCCTGATCGGGAACCGCGCACTTCTGGAAAACCCTTACTAGCCAAATGCGCCCATCCTGAGTAGTCTTATGCCGTAGCAGTAGAGTCCGACAGTAACCACACGGAGGCAGGATATGAAGATTTTCAAGCTGATTGGCGCCAGCGCCATGATTATTGCAGCGACCGGCGTGACGACGGCAGTTGCGGCCGACAAGGTCGATCTCGGAAAACGCGAGTACGACTCGAACTGCATCGCCTGCCACGGCAAGGACCTGAAGGGCGGCGCCTATGTCGATTTCCTGAAAGTGACGCCGCCCGACCTGACGCTGTTGTCGAAGAAGAACGGCGGGGTTTTCCCGCTGGAGCGCGTCTATGCCGTGATCGACGGACGCCAGGAGGTCAAGGCGCACGGGCCGCGCGACATGCCGATCTGGGGCCGTGACTACCAGATCAAGGCCGGCGAGCACTATGTCGACATTAACTACGACCCCGAGGCCTTCGTCCGTGGGCGCATCTTCGCGCTGATCGACTACCTCAACCGGATGCAGGCCAAGTAGGCCCTGTCGATCCACCCATAACGGCGGGGCGCTCGCACGGGCGCCCCGCCTTTCGTGAACCTCCGGCGGCGCGCGGTCGCGGCGCGCCGCAAGGAAATTCGCGCGAAAAAATCCCCGCCGCAGCGGGGATCGGTTCCTGCCGGACGGCGGCCCGGATTACAGCATGTCGTCGGTCAGCGCTGCCAGCGAGGCGCCGCCTGCCTGCACCGTGATCCCGTAGGAAGTGGCCAGAGGCAGCATCTGGTCGGCGTAGAAATGCGCGGTGGCGATCTTGGCGCGGTAGAAGGTCTGGTCGCCCTCACCCTTGTCGAGGTAAGCGGCGGCGGCCAGCGCCGCCCTGCCCATCAGCCAGCCGCCGCAGACAT
>CAZKSD010000170.1:0-5450 GCA_964555315.1 uncultured Dechloromonas sp. | reverse complement strand
TGCGCAGGATGTGCTGCAGTTCCGGCACCCATTCGCGGACGAAGGGCTGGGCCGTAGCGATGACCACCTCGCGCGTCGTCACCTGCACCGGCAGGATGCCGAAGCGCCCGGCGTAGGCGCTGGACATGACCTCGGCGACACCGGTGAAGTCGATCTTGAGCGGGTCAATGTGCAGGTAGTCGAGGCCGACCTTGCCGGCCAGCCATTCGGTCAGCGCCTCAAGCGTCAGCAGGCGTAGCGGGGTGCCGCCGCTTCGCCATTTCTGGTCGGCGATGACGACCAGCGGATGCACCTTGTTGCCGTGCAGGCGGCGTTCCGCCTTGAGCGCCTCGGCCAGCGCGCGCTCGACCAAGCCGTCGGCGACCATCCACTCGAGCACTTCGGAAAGGGTGAGACGGTGCTCGCCGGCGTCGAATTGAGTCATGCGGGCAAATATAGCATGCCAACCGTAACGCTTTGTAACTGCGCTTGCTGCCGCTTGCACTCATTTACAACTGCCGGCGCCATGAGCGGCACAGGGGTCTAGAATAGCGTTACATCAACCAGCAAGGAGAAGCTCATGAAAACCCGTCTGATGATTATCGGAAGCGCACTGATGGCATCGCTCTTCTGTCTGCCGGCGCTGGCCCAGACCGGGCCGGGCACCGGGCCATGCGGCGCTGCCCCCTGCCCGGGCGGCATGGGGCCGGGGATGGGTCAAGGAATGGGGCCGGGGATGGGTTCCGGCATGGGTCCGGGGATGATGGGGCGGCGTGGACCGCGCGATTGCACGCAGGCGCCCAACCCGGAAGCCTGCAAGGCGCATCAGCAAGCCCGTGACCAGGCCCGCGCCGCCTGCGCCGACAAGTTCGGCCCGGAGCGCAAGCAGTGCATGGGCGAGCAGATGCAGAACTTCGATTGCGCCAAGGCGGGCAACCCGCCGCAGTGCGAAGCGCGCAAGAAGGCCTATCAGGAATGCAAGGGCCGGGCCGGTCCGGCCTTCCGCCAGTGCGTGCAGCAGAAGATGCCGCCGGTCGAATGCAGCCAGGCGGCCGATCCGAAGCGTTGCGAGCAGGTCCAGAAGGCGCGCGAAGCGTGCAAGGACAAGGCGGGACCCGACTACATGGCCTGCCTGCGCGCCCAGTTCAGCGGCAAGTGATCGCCGGGGGGCGGCCGGTCGGCGGCCCCGTCCTCCCATTGCCGCTCAAGGCCGGTTGACCGCAACCGGCCTTTTCATTTGCGGCCGCGCATTTATAATTGGCCGTCGAAGCGCCAGCATTTTCCGGTGGCATGAGCCCGGACCAACCCGCAAGGAGAAGCGCATGAAATCCCCCCTGATGATGATCGCCGGCGCGCTGATGGCATCCGCTTTCTCCCTTCCGGCCACGGGGCAAACGGCGCAAGACCGTGAACTCGCGCGGAAGCTCTGCGAAGACCAATCGGGCTCGGCTTTCAACATCTGCGTGAACCAGCAATTGCGGAACTTCGATTGCGCCAACGCCGGCAACCGGCTGCAGTGCGAAGCGCGCAAGCGGGCGTCGCAGCAATGCGCGGGCCTGTTCGGCTGGGATTTCCGCCAGTGCACCCAGCGGATGATTCCCGAGGTCGATTGCAGCACCTTGCGGGCGCGAGAGCGCCAGCAGTGCGAATTGAATCAGAGTGCGTATCTCGCCTGCTCGAAGAAAACCGGCGAAGACCACATGAACTGCCTGCGCCGGCATTTCAGCGGGCAGTAGCTGTCGCGGGCAGTTGCGCAGCGCCTTTTTCCGCCGTCGGCCGGTCGACCGCAACCGGTTGTTTCATTTTCGCGCAGGCAACCGCGGTTCGCGCAGCGGGTCGAGCAACCGGGACAGCCCGTTGTGGTCGAGTTCCTGCATCAATGCCAGCAGGCGGCCGATTTCTCCGGGCGGAAAGCCCTCGCGGGCGAACCAGTTGAGGTAATTGCCGGGCAGGTCGGCGATCAGTGTCCCCTTGTGCTTGCCGAAGGGCATGACGCGGGTCACCAGCAATTCCAACTGCGCCGCGTCCGGCAGCCCCCCGCCCACGCTACCCGGCCAGGAAGGGATAGTCGGTGTAGCCCTTTTCCTCGCCGACGTAGAGCCGTTCATAATCCGGCTGGTTGAGCGTTGCGCCGCGGCGGAAGCGCTCGACCAGATCGGGATTGGCCAGCAGCGCGCGGCCGAAGGCGATGGCGTCCGCCGCACCGCTGGCGATGGCCTGCTGCGCGCTGGCGAAATCGTAGCCGTTGTTGAGCACCAGATTTCCTCGGTAAATGGACCGCAGCCGGGCGTAGTCGAAGGGCAGCCACTCGTCCCGCGGCGCGCCGCCGGTGCCCTGCAGGATGTCGAGAAAGGCGAGGTCGAAACGATTGAGTTCGCCGGCCACGTAGTCGCAGGTTGCCTGCGGGTCGGCATCGGCGATGTCGTTGAACGGCGTCACCAGCGACAGGCGCAGCCCGACCCGCCCGCTGCCGATTGCCGCGCAGACGGCGGCGACGACCTCGAGCAGCAGGCGCGCGCGGTTCTCGATGCTGCCGCCGTAGGCATCGCTACGCCGGTTGGTCGATGAACGCAGGAACTGGTCGAGCAGGTAGCCGTTGCCGCCGTGCACTTCGACGCCGTCGAAACCGGCGGCCATAGCATTTTTCGCCGCCTGCGCATAGGTCGCGACGAGGCCGGGGATTTCGCCGGTCTCCAGCGCCCGCGGCGTCACATAATCCTGCATGCCGGTGAAGGTGATCGCCTGGCCGGCCGGCCGCAGCGCCGAAGGGGCCACCGGCAAGACGCCGTCCGGCTGCAGGTCCGGGTGCGAGATGCGCCCGACGTGCCAGAGCTGGAGGGCGATCCGCCCGCCCGCCGCATGCACGGCGCCGGTCACCTTCTTCCAGCCGGCGATCTGCTCGGCCGAGTGGATGCCGGGCGTGCGCGGATAGCCGTGGCCTTCCGGGCAGACCGGCGACGCCTCGGTCAGGATCAGCCCGGCTGAAGCGCGCTGATGGTAGTACTCGACCATCAGGTCGGTCGGCACATTGCCGGCGCCGGCCCGGTTGCGCGTCAGCGAGGACATGACGACGCGGTTGGGCATTTCGATGGCGCCGAGACGCAGCGGGGAAAACAGGTCGGTCATGCAACACGCTCCTTCACGAATACGGAAATCAACCTGAAATCCCGTTCCGGGAAATCATCAAACATTCAGGCCGCCATTCTTGCACTTTTCGGGCCGTCGACCGCAACAGGTGGCTGTCGTACTCACTTCTCGCGACTCCGAATTGAATGGCAGGTCCTTGCACTGGACATCCGGGAGTCGAATATGTACATTTAGACGTACATATCTGGAGCACGCCATGGACGCCATCACCTACACCGCCGCCCGCGCCAACCTCGCCAGCACCATGGATCGGGTTTGCAACGACCACGAAGCCCTGATCATTACCCGGAACGGCGAGCAATCCGTCGTGATGCTCTCGCTCGAAGACTACAAGGCGCTGGAGGAAACCGCCTACCTGCTGCGCACGCCCGCCAACGCCAGGCGTCTGCTGTCGGCGGTCTCCCAGTTGAGCGCCGGCAAGGGTGCTGAACGGACTCTGGCCAAGTGAAACTGATCTTCGCCGACGAGGCATGGGACGACTACCTCTATTGGCAGAAGCAGGACAAACGGATGGTGGAACGGATCAACAAGCTGATCAGCGAAACGCAGCGCGAGCCCTTTGCCGGCATCGGCAAGCCCGAACCGCTCAAGCACGCGCTGTCGGGCTTCTGGTCACGCCGCATCACCAAGGAACATCGCATGGTGTACCGCGTCGACGGCGATGATCTGCTGATCGCGCAGTTGCGTTACCACTACTGAGGCGCAGGAACGGAAATGCCTTTGACCCCCATGGCCTACTGAATGGTGTCAGCGGCGACACCGTTGATCGGCAGCACCCTGTCGGCGTAAGTAGCGAACACTTCCTGAGCAATCTTGACCGCTTGCAGCAAGAGTTTGTCACTTTGATCGCCCATCTCATGCCAGATTGCATCCACCCTGCCTGGTCGCTCTCTCACCTTCTCCCTAAGCAACTTGAGATCCTCGTCGGTCCAAGCCTTGAATCTTGCCGCCAACGTGATGAAGGGCATCGCACACTTCCAGCTTGCCCATACACCTGAGCATTGGTTACCGCGCTCGAAGGCAACCAAATAGCCGATCAGCGGCAATCCGGCATCGAGGCTCGCGATATCGAGCAGTGAGTTGGCTTGGCCGAACGCGACCCCATGCGACTCAGGCGCTTGCATCTCGCGCATAAGGTCCAAGTTCGAAATGGCTGGAATCAACCCGTCGGGTTGTCTACGCCGTGCCAGCTGGTCAATAATTACCAACGCGCGTTCGATATGAGTCATAGCATTCTCTACAGAGATGATTGTTGTTCGTCTCGAGTGAGGCTAGCGGAACGATTTCGCCTCTTCCGGGCCGTCGACCGCAACCGACCGCCCGGAAAGGTGTTGAAACGGCTTACTTTCCCGACAGCGCCAGCATCAGGTCGTTGATGCGCTTGACGAAGCCGGCCGGATCGTCGAGCTGGCCGCCTTCGGCCAGCGTGGCCTGTTCGAAGAGCAGCGCCGCCCAGTCGTCGAAGCGGGTTTCCTCGTATTTCAGGCGCATCACCGCCGGGTGGGTCGGGTTGATTTCGAGGATCGGCTTCGTGTTGGGCGCCTGCTGCCCGGCGGCCTTGAGCATGCGCGCCAGGTTGCCCGACGGGTCGTAGTCGTCGGAAACGAGGCAGGACGGCGAATCGGTCAGGCGGTGCGTGACCCGGACGTCCTTGACCTTGTCGCCGAGCGAGGTCTTCACCTTGTCGATCAGTTCCTTGTACTCGTCGGCGGCCTTCTCGGCTTCCTTCTTCTCGGCTTCGTCTTCCAGCGTGCCGAGATCGAGGCCGCCCTTGGCGACGGATTGCAACGGCTTGCCGTCGAACTCGGTCAGGTGGCCGACGACCCATTCGTCGACGCGGTCCGACAACAGCAGCACCTCGATGCCCTTCTTGCGGAAGATTTCGAGGTGCGGGCTGTTCCTGGCCGCATTGAAGGTTTCGGCGGTAACGAAGTAGATCTTCTCCTGGCCCTCCTTCATGCGGCCGATGTAGTCGGCCAGCGTGACGTTCTGCTCGGCGGTGTCGTTGTGCGTCGAGGCGAAGCGGATCAGGCCGGCGATCTTTTCCTTGTTGGCATGGTCTTCGCCGACGCCTTCCTTGAGCACGGCGCCGAAGTTCTCCCAGAACTTGGCGTACTTTTCCTTCTCCGCCGCGTCGTCGCTGCTGGCCAGGCCTTCGAGCATCGACAGCACCTTGCGCGTGCAGCCGGAGCGGATGTTGTCGATGTCCTTCGACTCCTGAAGGATCTCGCGCGACACGTTGAGCGGCAGGTCCGACGAATCGACGACGCCGCGCACGAAGCGCAGGTAGAGCGGCATCAACTGCTCGGCGTCGTCCATGATGA
>CAZKSD010000169.1:0-5503 GCA_964555315.1 uncultured Dechloromonas sp. | reverse complement strand
CGCCTGAGCTGCAATAACAGCGGCTGCCCCGACAGCGGCGAGCGACCCATTCCATGAACGAACAATGCATGCATGACCTCTTCCCGTGGCCTGACGGCACCGTAGCGGAAGGCGCCATCGCCCGCCAAGAAACGAAAGGCGGCGCCGGCAATCGCCAGGCGGTCACTGCATCGAATGCAGGCCGATCATGTTGCCTTCCGTGTCGATGACCAGCGCGATGAACCCGTACTGCCCGATGGACATCTTTTCCTTGTGGACCTTGCCGCCGGCCTTGGCCGCCTTCGCCGCCTCGACGGCACAGTCCGCGCAACTGAAGTAAACCAGGATGTTATTGCCGCCCATGGGAAAGCCGGGCATCCTGACCAGCGCGCCCGATGCGCCCGGCCTTTCCGGCAGCATGGGGAATGCCCACATCTCCATTCCCGGGCTTGCGAGCTCGGCCAACTCAACGCCGAAAACCGTTTCGTAGAATGCCCTGGCGCGTGCCATGTCGGCGACGTAGATTTCAAACCAGCCAACGGGATTGTTCATGGTCTTCCTTTCGCGATGCGATTGAAATGCGGGGCCCGCGGTCTCGCGTCAGCGGCGGACACAATTGCGATTGCAGCGGGGGCTAGAACCAGGAAGGTCACAGGTCCGCATACTCCAGGATTTCCTGGCCCATCAACAGGCACTCGCCCGGCAGTCGCGCATAGATGAAGCGCATCCGGTACTGTCCCTTGTAGATGTGGCCCCACACCTGCAGCACGTCGAGCAGTTGCTTCCTGTTTGCCGGGTTACGCAGGGGAGTCATCTCCTTTGCCGACCTGTCGACTTCGATGCGGTCATCCGGGCCATAGTGGAACGCGAGCAGCTTTGCCGCCTGATCGATGGCGTTACCCGCACATCGGTGCGGCGGCGCCGCATGAGCGAGACTGCCCAGCAAGATCAGGGCCGCGCATGTCGCGCTCTTCAAGGCCAGTCCCGGCATCATCGTCTTCCCGGTCGCCATCAACGGCCGCTCACCACGCAACCTCGCCCACTTGCCAAGAGTGCGGCAGACGGACCTAGAGCCATACCGCCTTGGTGCGCCTCGCCCACTCCATCCGCTCGGCAAGCCCGATCAGTCCGCCGTTGATGGCGCGCGTGATTTTCCTGATGTCGTCCTGGTCGGCCAGGGCATTGCATCCCTTTGCCGCCCACTCGGCGGCGGCGATCGCCAGGCACCATTCCGCGCCGATGACCTCGTCGGGCGCGGCGACGAAGTCCGGGGCGGCGGGGTTGTCCCGGCGCAGGATGGCCGTCGCCTCCTGGTAGCTTGCCTTGCCGGTGAGTTGCAGCAAGCCGCGTCCACGATACGTGTAGCCGTCATTGGGGGCGCTATTGCCCATGCGCCCGCCATAGACCTCATTGGCGAGCTTCTGCGGGTTATTGGCGTAAGCCGAAGGGTCGAGCGGGCCGCTTGGCTTAAAGCGGGACGGCCACACTTTCGGCAGGCGCCCGGCGCTATAGTTGAGGTTCTCGAACTGGATGGCGAGTCCGCCCGACTCGTGCAGTATCTGGGCCATGAAATGCGCGACGCGCAGCGGCGTTTGCGAAATCCCGTGGCGATCGAGAACTGTCTGGCCATTCTGGAAAGCGTCGCGATAGCTCGATCGCGCATTGGGCGCAAGATGCAGAACCTGGGCAAGGGTGACAGTGACAGTCATGGCGAACGGTCCTCACGAAATGGATGTCGGGCGTGCGCGTTGTCTCGGTCGCACGCGATCCTGCGAAGAATATATTCCCATTATCTGGCGTTGACCAGATCGGCGAAACCGCCTTCCTCAAGCCGGAGTTGCTTTCAGCCCGGCCGCGCCGCGTTTCGTCGCCGGGTTCGCTCCTCTCGTTTCAGGATTCGTCGGCGAACCGCGCCCAGATCTTCTTCTTTTCGCCGGGCTTCAGGTTGACCCAGAAGTGATGGGTCCATGGCTTCCTGTTGCCGTGGATATCGACCTTGTGCCTGCCCGGCGCGACCCTGTACTCGGTCAATGCCGGCGAGTTCCCGACCTTCCTGCCGTCAATGAATACGACGGCGGGCTCGCCGGGCGGCGCGATCTGGAACAGCAGCGTCGCCGCCTCCCCGGCCTGCGGCGCCGCGGCCTCCGCCGCTGCCGACTTCTGCTGCGCCTGCGGCGGCACCGCATTGGCGGCTCTGGATTCGCTACGCCCGGCCTCAGCCGCGGGCGGCGCGGCGGGCTGCGGCGTTGCCACCGCTTCCGCGGGGGGCGTCTGAGCTGGAGGAGCCGGCGGCGCGCCGGGGCGGGAGAGGACGAAGATCCCCAGCGTCGCGACCATGGCAATCGTCGCACCCCCCCAGACGAGCCCGGTGCGTTGGCCCCCGGCAGGCGGAGCCGCGGCGGGCGCGCCGGGACCCACGGGCACCGGCGCCTCGCCCAGCAGCACGCGACGGAAGTTCGCCACACTGCGCGGCCGCGCATCCTCATCGACGCGCAGCGCCCAGTCGATGGCAGCGAGGAAGCCGGAGCTGTAGCGGCCGGCGCCGGCGACGGCCGCGGGCGGCATGGTGTCCTCCTTGACACGGCTCGGCGCCTCGCTGGGCTTTTGCCCCGCCACCAGCCAGTAGAGGACGCCGGCCAGCGCGTAGAGATCGGTCCATGGCCCCTGGGCGCCGGTCGTGTGGTACTGCTCGAACGGCGCATAACCCGGAGTGATGATGCTGGTCAGGCTCCTGCTTGCCACTCCCGCGGAATGACGGGCGGCGCCGAAGTCGAGCAGCACCAGGCTGCCGTCACCGTCGCGGACATAGACATTGGCGGGCTTGATGTCGCGGTGCAGCACCCCGGCGTCGTGGACCACGGCGAGGCCGTCGAGCAGCGGCAGGAACATGCGCTTGAGCGTGGCCTCGGCGACCGGCGCGTGACCGGGCAGCCAGTCGCGCAGCGGCTGGCCCTCCTCGTAATCCATGACGACGTAGGCGGTGCGGTTTGCCTCGAAAAAGCGGCTGACGCGGACGATGTTCGGATGGCGGAAGCCGGCGAGGACCCGCGCCTCGGCAAGAAAGCGCTCGAGGCCGCGCTGAAAGCCGGGCCTGTCGGCATCGCTGCGCGGCAGCACGGCCTGGCCGGCGGCGCGCACCGCCAGGTGGTTGGGCAGATACTCCTTGATCGCGACCTGCGCGTGCAGGTTGTTGTCGCGGGCGCGGTAGGTGATGCCGAAGCCGCCGGCGCCGAGCATGGCCTCGATGGTGTATTCGTGCAGCGCGAACCCGACCGGCAGGGCGATGGGGTTGGCGGTCGGGGGGTTGTCGGGCTGACCGGTCGGACCGCCCTCCGTGACCGCGCACAGGACGTCGCCGCCGCTATCGGCCCGCGCGCCGCGCGCCGGGTTCGGCATCGTTTGGTCCTGCGAAGGGAAAGACGCAAGAGGTCCGGACCGCCCACGATTTTCCTCGTTCAAGGCATCACCTCCGCCGCCGGGCGTGCGCCATCACCCGGGCGGCGCCGTGGTCGTTGTCGAGGTAGTGTTCGGGTCCGTAAGTCATTGGCTGGAAACCTGTCGCCGCGCCGGCGGCACGCTCAGGCGCCGCAGCACTTCTTGAATTTTTTTCCCGAGCCGCAGGGGCAGGGATTGTTGCGGCCGACCTTCGGGGCATCGCGGCGGAAGGTACCGGCGGTGCTCTCCGGCCGATGCGCGGGACGCGGATTTTCCTTCCGGTCGTGGAAGCGGTCCGACCAGCAGTACCACCTTTGCATCAACCCGATGGCATCCGGCACATAGGGGTCGTGATAGCGGCCGAATCGTTGCAGGCGCTCGGCCCAGGGGCGGTTGACCTCGGTTTCGTACCAGTTCCAGTCGGCTACTTGCGGATCGAGCCAGCCGCTGTCCCACCAACGCCTGAGCGTGCCCACATGCTCCGGCCCGCCGATTTCCGCGACGGCGCCGGCCAGCCCGTCCATGACCATGGCCTCGGCGTTCGTGTCGACGGATTCGTGCTGCGCTTCCAGCCAGGCCAGCGTGCGGTCACCGGTTTCGACCAGCCAGGCCAGCAGCGACGCCGTTTCCCGGTCGCCGGCGAAGACCGGCAGGGTCAGCGCGTCGATCATCACCAGCCGCGCCCATTCCGAGTGGCGGCGGTCCTCGACGAAGGCCCGTAGCGCCGCCTCGTCGTCGCAAACTGCGGCGACGCAATTCTTGAAGGATTCGGTGAGATGGTCGCCGAGCGCGGCGTCGAGTTCGGCCTCCGGCAGTGCCGCGATGGCCAGCAGGGGGCGGAAGGCTCGCGACTCGCGCCGCTGCGCCAGCAGGTGCATTGCGTGCAGGTGGAACATCGACTCCCGCAGTTCCGCCGGCTGCGCCGACATGCGCTCCAGTTCGGCGACCATGCGCTCGTAATGCGCCGGATCGTCGAGTACCGCCCGCGCTGCCGCGACGGGGTAGGCACGGCCCACCACCGTCAGTTCGTCCAGTATCTGCTGCCAGTCCATGATTTTCCCGTCCCGGAAACGTTGCCAAAGGTAAGATTGTTACCGGCAAAGCGTCGTGCCGTCCAGCAATCCAGCGGGCCCGGCTTGCCGGATGGCCTCCTTCCCCGCCTTGTCGTCGGCGACCCGCCTGCTCGCCGGGCCCGGACGGAAAGGCCGCCTCGCGAAGCATCGCCGCCGGCCGGGAGGTCCGGGTCAGGCGAACATCGCCCCCTTCTCGGCCAGCAGCGCCCGCAGCAGCGAGCGATGGCAATGCGCCTCGTCCTCGCAATAGCAGCCGACGGAAAAGTTGGCATGGCGCGAGAGGACGGCGAGCAGTTCGATGGCCCGCGCATTCGCCGGCGCCGCCATTTCGGCGCGGTACTTCCTGGCGAATGCCGCCCATTGCGCGGAGGTTACCGCCTGCTGCCCCAGCTTCATCGTCTCGACGCTGGGCGCCAGTTCGGGAAACCAGACATCGTACCAGTCCCGCGCGGCGAACTCGGCCTTCGGCACGCCGCGCGGCGGACGGCGAACGGTGCCGATCCGAGTCCCTTCATCGGCGGCCCGCGGACTCCCCAGACGAACGATACGAACGGCCATGATGCACTCCCTTCAAGGTTCACCGGCCCGCCGGACGCGGCGCCTGCCGGACGGTGTCATCGCGGCAACGGGTGTGACAACTGCGTCAGTGGACACGGGGCCCACAATGCCGCCGGCCAGCACACCGCCAGCGGCAAACAGATTAACCGAGCCCGGCCCCTTGCAAACCAAAACCGGACCAAAACCGAAAAACCGGGGACAGGCCACGGTTTCCCACATCATTCATCAAACAACGCTCCGGATACGGGTTCGCTCGGCTTGCGCGGTCGTCCCGACTTGCCCGGCGATGCCCTGCGGCCGACGACAGTCTCCACCTCCTTGGCAAAGCGCTCATTCTCCAGCACAACGTTGCCATTGGTTACCCGTCGAATCTGATCCACCACTCCCGGCTCCACGCAAAAACCGGGACAGACCCAATGCCGTTAAGTTAAGCCCCGTCCGTGGTAGAATGGAAACTG
>CAZKSD010000168.1:0-5521 GCA_964555315.1 uncultured Dechloromonas sp. | reverse complement strand
GCCGCCAACGTCATCCGCTGCTGGATCGGCCTGCCCGAGGACGACGGTGCGGCGAGTTCCGACGCCGCGATTCCCACCGTTCCCATCCCGCAGAGAGGCCTGGAACTGAGCGTCGAGCTGTGCTGGGGCGAGCAGCGCGACAGCACCACGCTGCTGCTCCCGGCGTCGCGCAGCGCGCGCAGCGGCGACTGCGACCTGCGCCTCGATGTTCCGGCCGACGAACGCTACGTCAGCGCCGAAATCATGTTCCGTTATCGCGGGCGCAGCTTCGAAGTGGTCCGCGTCGAAGCCGCGGCCCTCGCGCCGGACGAGGCGGCCGGCCCGCGCGACGCCCTGCGCATCCGGACGCAACTGAGCCGGCGCGAGGTGATCGCGGTCGACGACGCGCAGCCGTGCAATTCCACGCTGGTGTTCGGGCCGGCGCCGACGCCCGGTGACCCGGCAGCGGCGAACGGCAAGCCGAGCCTGCGCATATTCGACGGCAGCGGCGGGCGCAACTACGCGCTCAAGTCGCCCGGCAAGGCAATCGAAGCCCTCAACACCGTTCTCTTCTCCACTGAAAAGTCGCTGGTCCGCCGTTTCGCCGCCACCCCCGGCACCGAGGCGGTGCTCGATGCCAACGACGAGGAGGTCCGCGTGCTGCTGCGCGACATGGCGCGCTTCGGCGCCAGCCTCTTCAACCAGCTCGACCAGCAAGGCTTCGCCGACCCCGGCGACCGCATCCAGCTGCTGAGCCTCGACCCCGACGTCGTGCTGCCGCTGGAGTTCGTCTACGACCGCGGTTACCCGGTCGACGCCGCTCACCTGTGCGCCGGCTGGCAGGGCGCCCTCGAGGCCAACGCCACGGTTTGCCCGGCCTGCGGCGCCGCCCCGCTGACCGCCGATGCCCGCCGCCATGCGCAGACGGTCTGTCCGCTCGGCTTCTGGTCGCTGCGCAAGGTGATCGAGCGCCTGAACCCGGACGGCGCGGCCAGCGCCTCGGCCCCCGCAGCGGATCGGCGCCGCCTGCCGGCCATCGATTCGGCCGTCTTCGCGAGCAGCAACAAGGTGCCGGAGGATGAACGGAACGCCACTTGGGAAACCATCCGGGCACACATCGCCAACGCCACCCTCGCCCGCCACTGGGACGAATGGCACGACGCGGTGAAGCAGCACCCGCGCCTGCTGATCGCGCTGCCGCACCATGACGAGGAGCCTCTGGAAGACTTCCTCGAGATCGGCGACGAGAGCCTTGGCCGCGACCTCGCCCGCCTGGGGCGCGGCCAGATCCGCCCCGACTACGTGAACCCGGACGGCCGCGAGCCGGGTCCCATCCTGTTGCTGCTCGGCTGCCGCACCGGCGCCGAATCGGAACTCGGCTATGTGCAACTCGTGCGCGAGTTCCAGAAACTCAAGACTGCCATCGTCCTCGGCACCCTGGCCCAGATCCTCGGCCGCCACGCGGCGCCGCTCGCCCGCGAACTGGTGACGCAACTGCTCGAAGTCAACGACCCGGAGACTGACTTCGGCACGTTGATGCGCCGCGTCCGCCGCCGCATGCTGGCCCGCGGCTACCTGCTCGCCCTCTGTCTCGTCGCGCTCGGCGACGCCGAATGGCGGCTGACGCCGGCACCCCGGCCGTCCTCTGGCACACCCTTGCCCTAGCCGCCCCGACCTGAAAGGCCCAGCCCATGTTCCGCATCGAGATGCTCCCCGCCGCCCACGGCGACTGCCTGTGGCTCGAATACGGACATAGCCGCGAAATCCATCGCATCCTGATCGACGGCGGCCCGGCCCACGCCTACCCGGCCCTGCGCGAGCGCATCCTGCACCTGCCCGCCGACGAGCGCCACTTCGACCTGCTCGTCATCACCCACATCGACGCCGACCACATCGAAGGCATCATCCGCCTGCTGCTCGACGCCGAAGCCCTCGATTGCCGCTTCGACCGCATCTGGTTCAATGGCCGCGACCAGCTCAATGCCGTCCCCGACCCCGCCGGCGAGGCCCTTGGCGGGGTCCAGGGTGAAATTCTCGGCATGTTGATCGCCGACTATGAGCAACGCACCTCCACCAGGGTCTGGAACCTCGGCTTCGACCAGGCGCTGGCCGCCATCGACCGCAGCAAACCCGCGCTGCCGGTAGTCGACCTCCCCGGCGCTTGCCGGCTCACCCTGCTTTCACCCGATCACGCCCGCCTGCTCGACCTGAAGGACAACTGGGCGAAGGAGCTGAGGGCAGCCCGGGTGAGGTCCGGCGACACGGCGCAACTGCGGGAACTGCTCGCCGGCAGCCGCAGCCTGCGCCCCCTCGGCGACGTTCTCGGGTCGGAAGACAGCCTCGACCTCGAGGCACTACCCAGTGCCGCCGAGGACTTCGAGCTCGCCGATGTGCTCGGCGGCGGCAGCGGCGAACCCGGCGCCGATGCCCCGTTCGGCGGAGACACCAGTCGTGCCAATGGCAGCAGCATCGCGCTGCTGCTCGAATACCCGGCGGCGAAGCCGGAGGTGCGCTTCGTGCTCGCCGGCGACGCCTGGGCTTCGGTGCTCGAGGCATCGCTCGACCGCCTGCTCGCGCCGGGCGCGCGCCTCGCCGTCGACGGCTTCAAGCTGGCCCACCACGGCAGCGTCGCCAACATCAGCGAGACGCTGCTCGCCAGGCTGCGTTGTCCAAACTACCTGATTTCGACCAACGGCGCGATCTTCAAGCATCCGCACGCCCGCTGTGTCGAACTGTTGCTCAAGGCCCACGGCGGCCCCGGCAAGCCCCGGCTGCACTTCAACTATCTTGTCGCTTCCACCGAGGCCTGGAGCGTCGAAGCCGACCAGACTGCCCGTGGCTACGTGGCATTCCACCCCAGGGGTCTGTCGCTGACCTTCTGAGCCGTGGCAAATCGCCCGCATTATTGCCGTCGACCGCAACCGGCGCTGACGTGGAGCAGTGCTCCCCGCCAGCGCCGTATCAAGAATGCGGTCTCCTGCCGCCGATCAGCTTCCGCCTTGACCCGCTTGCTTGCACCGCCGCCTTTGCACCCGCGGTCTCGCCGGGGTCAAGCCTGATCCGTTCGCTCGGATAGGCTATTCAAGAGCCGCTTGCGCAGCAGCCAGGCGGGCAAGCGGCACCCGGAACGGCGAGCAGCTGACGTAATCGAGCCCGGTACGATGGAAGAAGCCGACCGAAGCCGGGTCGCCACCGTGCTCCCCGCAGACGCCCAGCTTTATCCCCGGACGGACCGAACGCCCCTTCTCGACGGCCATCTTCACCAGCAGGCCGACGCCCTTCTGGTCGATCGACTGGAAGGGATCCTGCTCGTACATGCCGTCCTTGAGGTAACTCGGCAGGAACTTGCCGGCGTCGTCACGCGAGAAGCCCATCGTCATCTGGGTCAGGTCGTTGGTGCCGAACGAGAAGAACTCGGCCTGCTGGCCGATGCTGTCGGCGATCAGCGCGGCGCGCGGAGTTTCGATCATCGTGCCGAGCAGGTAGTCGAGCTTCTGGCCGCGCTCGGCAAAGACCGACGCCGCCGTCTGGCGGATGACCTTGGCCTGGGCGTTGAATTCACGCACGGTTCCCACCAGCGGGATCATGATTTCCGCCTTGACGTCGAAACCCTTGGCCTTCATGTTGAGGCCCGCCTCGATGATCGCGCGGGTCTGCATTTCGGTGATTTCCGGGTAGGTGATGCCGAGGCGGCAGCCGCGATGGCCCATCATCGGGTTGAACTCATGCAGATCGTCGACACGCATCTTGATCACGCCCAGCGGCACGTTCATTTCGTGCGCCATGATCTTCTGGTTGGCTTCGTCGTGCGGGACGAACTCGTGCAGCGGCGGGTCGAGCAGGCGGATGGTGACCGGCAGGCCGTTCATCTCCCGGAACAGGCCTTCGAAGTCACCGCGCTGCATCGGCAGCAGCTTGGCGAGGGCGCGACGACGGCCGGTTTCATCCTCGGCGAGAATCATTTCGCGAACCGCCTTGATGCGGTCGCCTTCGAAGAACATGTGCTCGGTGCGGCACAGGCCGATACCCTTGGCGCCAAAATTGCGGGCGGCCTTGGCGTCATCCGGGGTGTCGGCATTGGCGCGCACGCCCAGGCGCTTGTAGCGGTCGGTGAGGTCCATCAGCGCGCCGAAGTCACCCGTGAGTTCGGCTTCCTTGGTCGGAACCTGGCCCTCGTAGACCTCGCCGGTCGAGCCGTCGAGCGAAATCCAGTCGCCTTCCCGGTAGACCTGTTCGCCGATCGTCATCGTCCGCCCATGGTAATCGACATGCACCGCGCCGGCGCCCGAGATGCAGCACTTGCCCATGCCGCGCGCGACGACAGCCGCATGCGAGGTCATGCCGCCGCGGGCGGTGAGAATGCCCTTGGCGACACTCATGCCGCGCAGGTCTTCGGGCGAGGTCTCCTGGCGCACCAGGATCACCGCCTTGCCCTTTCTGACCCATTCCTCGGCTTCGTCGGCAAAGAAGACGATCTGGCCGCTGGCTGCGCCCGGCGATGCCGGCAGGCCGTGCGCAATCGAACGTGCCTTCTTGATCGCCGCCGGGTCGAAGACGGGGTGCAGGAGTTCGTTCAAACGCTCGGGGTCCACCCGCCGCAGCGCCTCCTTCTCGTCGATCATGCCCTGCTTGAGCATCTGCATGGCGATGCGCACCATGGCCGCGCCGGTGCGCTTGCCGTTGCGCGTCTGCAGCATCCACAGGCGGCCTTCCTGGATCGTGAACTCGACGTCCTGCATGTCCCTGTAGTGATTCTCGAGCTTGGTCTCGGCCTGCAGGAGCTGCTGGTAGATGTCGGGCATCAGTTCCTCGAGCGACGGGAATTTGGCGCGGCGCTCTTCTTCGCTGACCAGCGCCAACTGCGCCCAGCGCCGCGAACCTTCGAGAGTGACCTGTTGCGGCGTGCGGATGCCGGCGACCACGTCTTCGCCTTGTGCGTTGATGAGGAATTCGCCGTTGAACAGGTCTTCGCCGGTACCCGCATCGCGCGTGAATGCCACGCCGGTCCCGCTATGGTCGCCAAGATTGCCGAAGACCATCGCCTGGACGTTGACTGCCGTGCCCCAGGAGTCGGGAATGTCGTTCAACTCGCGATAGACCTTGGCGCGGTCGTTGTTCCAGCTCTGGAAGACCGCCATCACCGCACCCCAGAGCTGCTCCCAGGGATCGGTCGGAAACTCGCGGCCGACGCGGGCACGGATCAGCCCCTTGAAACGCAGAACGAGTTCCTTCAGGTCGTCAGTGTCGAGCTCGGTGTCGAGTTGGACGCCCTTCTTCTCCTTGAGCATGTCGATGACCACTTCGAAGGGATCATGCTCCTCCTTCGAGACCGGCTTGAGGCCCATGACCACGTCACCGTACATCTGCACGAAGCGGCGGTACGAGTCCCAGGCAAAGCGCTCGTTGTTAGCCTTGCGCGCCAAGCCAACCACCGCCTCGTCATTGAGCCCGAGATTGAGAATGGTGTCCATCATGCCCGGCATCGATGCGCGCGAGCCCGAGCGCACGGACAGCAGCAGCGGATCCGACGCGTCGCCGAATT
>CAZKSD010000167.1:0-5539 GCA_964555315.1 uncultured Dechloromonas sp. | reverse complement strand
CGTCACGCCGACGATGCAGCCGTGGTAGTGCGCCGGGATCTTGACGTTGCTGCCGGCGATCGTCATGCCGATCAGGCCGCCGGCGGCAAAGAGCAGCATCGACGCGAGCAGGGCCGCGCGCAGTGGCCGCGCGATCGGGGCGACGCCGCGCAACAGCGCGAGCCCGATCACGACCGCGAGCGCGATCGGCGCGATCGCAACCCCGCCGCCCAGCCGCATCGCCCAGGTGTGCAGATTGCGATGCTCGACCGTCGCGACGTCGTGCGCCAGGTACGCATACGGCGTGACGAACACCGCCGCGAGCGCGAGCGCGAACATCGCGAGCGCCAGGCGCGGCGTCAGCGGCAAGCGGGCGCCGCAGGCCTGCGCGAGCCACAGCCAGCCGACCAGCATCAGCAGCGTCCACGTGAACTGCAGCGCGTGGCCGCCGCCCCAGAACAGGATCTCGTAGTACGCCTTGCCGGCGAGGCTCGTCGGCACGACCGCCAAAGACCAGCCGAAGGCGATCAACGCCACCGCCGCCGACACCGCACTGGCCGAGATCCCGAAACGCAAAGCCCTCTCGCCGTCGATCGTGCGCCCCAGGCGCGGCGCCGCGGCAAGGCTGCGCAGCACGAGCAGCGCGAAGCCGGCACCGAAAACGACGAGCCCGGCCAGGAACACCGGGCCTTCGAGCACCGGGATGTAGTTGGCCATGATCGGCGCACCCGGGCTGACGAACGCGCCGGCGGCCATCAGCATCGTGCCTGCCCCGGCGAGCGCGAGCGCGGCCTTGGCCACCCTGACACCGTGCGCGGTGGCGTTCAGGCTCCACAGCATTCCGGCCATCGCGACGAACCAGACCAGCACCGACAGATCGACGTGCACGACCAGCGCGACGCGAAAGAAGTCCGCCGCCGGCTGCCAGCGGTTGACGCCCGGGGTGCGCGCCAGCACGAGCAGGATCGAGAACACCCCCGATGCGATCAGCGCGGCGAGCCCGAGCCAGAGCCAGCCGCGGGCGAGCGCGCGCTGCGCCGCGTCGGCACGCGGCAACGCGAAATCGGCGTTGGTGATTCGGCCTGCGTGCCGCGGCAGGAATTCGAGGGTGGGCAGGTGCAGGGTGCTCATCGCATCGTGATGCCGCCTTTCTCGGCGTCGAAATCGATGACCAGGATCTGTGAGGCTCTCAGCGTCACGGTTTCCTCGCGCTGGTAGGTGAAGCCGCTCGAGCGGACGTCGTCGTTGAGGCGCACCGCGATGCGCTGCTCGCCCGCCGGCACCGGCAGCCGCAGGTAGACCGACGACGGACCGTCGTGCGACAGGCCGGTCGGCGGCGCGACGCGGCGCAAGGCCGGCTGGCCGCCGACATCGACCTGCACCGAGACCGGCGAGCGCTCGCGTGGGCACACCATCGGCGCGCGCATGTTCGGCGGCAGCTTGGCGAGTTCTTCGGGCGTTTGCTTGCGGCACTCCGATACCGGTTTGCCGGTGTGGCTGAAACTGACCTTCACGAGCGCCTCGTTCGCGCCGATCGGGTGATAGACGGGCCAGCGCGAGAACGCGCCGATGACGAGGGCGAACAACGCGTACAACGCGGCCTGGCCGATCCAGGCGCCTGCCGGCAATGCGGTGGCGTGCGCGTGTGTGTCAGCCATGGGATGCGAAGGGGGTCGGAGGCACCGCGCGACGGCGCCGAAGATCGTCTAGCGTGGCGCGCAACACGGCCGCGTCGCCGGCGTCGGTCCAGGCCACCGCCCATTCGGCGGCGCCGATGCGCGGGTGCAGATGCGGCTCACGTCGGCCCTGCAGCCGCTGCGCGGTCCAGCGCTGCCCGAGGCGGAACTCGCAGCCAGCCTCGCGACAGCCGACCACCAGCACCCCGGCGGCGCCCGCACGCAGTGCGAAGTCGATGAACGACGGCGGCAGCATGCCGGCGCACAGCAGCGGCACGGTAACGACATCGTCGTCGGCCAGCGTCGCGAGCGACACCGCGCAGTCGCAGCCGAACACGACCAGCGTCCGGCGGCCGGCGCGCAACGCGAGTGCGTCGCGCACGCGCTGCCAAGCCTCGCCGACCGGACGTTGCGGCATATCGATGCCGGTGGCGATTCGCGTGCTGCGCGGCGAAGGCGTCGACGACGGGCACGACCCGGTGCAGATGCCGCATCCGGCGCACAGGTCGGGATCGACCCTCGCCAGCGCAGCGCCCGCACGCGGCTGCGGATGCGCGACCATGGTCACCGCGGCATAGGGACAGTCCTCGAAGCAGCGTTTGCATCCGGTGCAGTGCGCCGGGTCGACGACCGCCGTCGCCGCGCGCCGGCCGGGCGCCATCCACGGCAGCGCGAACAGCGCCGCCAGGAAAGCGATCACGCCGACCCAGACGCCCAGCGGCGATGTCGCAGCCACCAGTGGATGGACGAAAAGCAGGATCCAGTCGAGCGCGATCGCCGCGGGCCACCGGCCCAGATCGGCGCTCGGATGGATCGCGACCGGCAGCGCCAGCGCCAGCGCGACGAGCATGCCGACCAGGCCGACGGCCAGCGGCTTGGGCGGCACGATCGCGACGCGGGTCATGCGTTGGATATGGAACCACAGCGCATAAACCATCAACAGCGGCACCCCGATGTGGACGAAGACGAAGAGCGAAAAGAGCCGATCGCTGACGGTCTCCGGCGAGAGAAAGTTGCGCGCCAGCGGCGTGCCGAAGAGCGGCAGCGCATCGAGCCACTCGGCGGTCGCCTGCGCCGAGAACGCGCCGAGCGCATCCCAGTTCAGCCAGAAGCCGCAGATCGCGGCGATGAACGCGAGCACGAGGAGCGGCACCCCGGTCAGCCACGAAAAGCGCCTGAAGCCGCGCCAGCGCCCGTGCACCAGCTCGCGCAACAGGTGCAGCGCCAGCGCGACGACGAACACATCCGCGGCGTAGCGATGAACACTGCGCAGCCAGCCGCCGAAGTACCACGGCAGGTGCGACAGCCGCTCGATCGATCGGTAGGCGCCGTCGACCGAGGTGTCGAATGCGACGAAGACATAGGTGCCGCTGGCCACCAGCAGGCCGAACGCCAGCATTCCGATCGCGCCGAGGTGGCGCAACGGGTTGAGCGCCGAACCGAAAGCCGCATCGAAGCCGCGATCGATCCGCCGCCAGGCGGCCGGGGCCAGAGTGCGCCAATTCATGGCTCAACCCATCCCGCCGCCGGCGGGAACCGCCGGCCCGGTCGACTGGCTGGCGCTGCGCCGGCGCTGACGCCACTCGGCAACGAAATAGGCCACCACCGTCGCGAAGAACCCGGTGCCGCCGATCAGTTCGGCGAGCAAGCCCCAGTTGGTGCGGTATTCGCCGGTCTCCGGGTCATACACGGTGCACAGGATCCGTACCCGTTCGACGACTTGCGTCAAGGCCGATCCCGGCACGGCGCCCGGCTGGCCGAGCAGCACTTTCAGCGGCTCGCCGATCTGCGCCGCGCTGACCCGATCGCCGAAGACCTGGGTGTAGACACGGCCCTTGGGATCGACGACGGTGACGCCGATGACATGGTCGAAGCCGGCCGGCGTGGCGACGAAGCTGAAGCCGAAGTCGCGCGTCAGCGCGTCGACTTTGTCGGCTGGCGGGCTCAGGAATTCCCAGTTCGGCCGATCGATCCGATGCTGCGCGGCGAACGCGCGCATCGCGGTCGGCGAATCGAAAGGCTGATTGAAGCCGATGCTGAGCACCTGATAGCGCTCGGGCCCGAACAGCCGGTCCAGGCCCTTGACGGCGTCGGCGAGCAGCTTGGTGTTTGCCGGGCAGACCTGGAAGCAGCCGGTGTAGACGAAGCTGACGACGAGCGGCTTGCCGCGGTAGTCCGATAGCCGCACCGGCTTGCCCTGCCGGTCGAGCAGCGTGTAGTCGCCGATCGTGCGCCCGATCGCGGCCTGGCCGGAGCGCAGCGCGCTGGCCTCGTCGAGTCTCGGCAGCGCGGCTTCGCTGGCGGCATCGGCCGTCGCCGCGCCGCCGGCCCCGATCAGAAAGGCGAGCGCGAAGGCGCGCAGCGCGCTGGCCTTCTTCGACTCACCGCACCATGCCATCGACCACCACCGCAGCGAGCAGCACGCTCAACTGCACCATCGACGCGAAGAACGACGCCATCGCCGTCGCGCGTTGCGGCGTGCGGGCCAGTGCACGCGTCTTGCGCAGGAAGTGCGCACCGCCTGCCGCTGCGCCGAGCAGATACACCGGCCCGGCGCCGAAGAACGCCGGCAGCAGCGTCACGCCGACGAGTGCGATCGCGCTCGCGTGGACGATGCGCGCCGCACGCTCTGGCCCGGCGACCACCGGCAGCATCGGCACGCCCGCGGCGGCGTACTCGGCCGAGTTGGCGATGGCCAGGCTCCAGAAGTGCGGCGGCGTCCACAGCAGCAGGGCGAGCGCGAGCAGCAGCGGCAGGGCACTCGAGTCCGGATGCACCGCCGCCGCACCGGCCAGCACCGCAAAGCTGCCCGCCGCGCCGCCGACGACGATGTTCATCCAGGTCCGGCGCTTGAGCCACACCGTGTAGACGCCGCCGTAGAAGAACGCGCCGAGGAAGATGAACAAGGCGGCGACCGGATTGACGACGATCGCGGCGCTGCCGACAGCGAGCACGAGCAGCGCAGCAAAGCCCACCAGCCACCAGCGCGAACGCGGCAATGCTCCGCTGGCGAAGGCGCGATTGCGCGTGCGTGCCATCAGACGGTCGGCGTCGGCCTCGACGTACTGGTTGAAGCCGCCCGCGGCGCCCGATGCGACCAGAACCGCGAGCGCGAGCACGACCACCTGCGCGAGCCCAGGCGCCGGCCCCTGCGCCGCGGCCAGGCCGCCGAGGGCAGTGACCATGATCAGCACGCCGATGCGCAGCTTGAACACGCCCAGCACCGTGCGCGCCAGGCTGATCTGGGCGCGCGTGGCACGCAGCGTCGTCGTGTTCATCGGTCGCCCTCCTTGCACGTGCGCCTGCCGATCAGCTCAGGCCCCACAGCGTCGAGAGGTACTTCCAGTTGATGAAGTAGTACAGGACGAACGCCGCCAGAAAGACCATCGCGAGGGCGAACGTTCCCGGAGCGGCGAATCCGGCCGAGCCGTAGCTTTGCGCGGCCACCGTCGGCGCCGTCGGCGGCACCGGCGTGAACTTCGTGCTCGACGATCCGGCTTCGAGCTTGCGGCCCCACAACAGCGTGCCGACCGTGATGTAGACGTAGATCGCCCCACCGACGACCGCGACGATGCCGGCGATACCGACCAGGCCCATCATCAGGTAAGCCGCGCCCGGCCACTCGTAGGCCAGCGCGTGGCCCTGGAACGCCATGTCCCAATGCCGGCGCGAGACGCCGAGCGTTCCCGCGCCCATCATCACGAGGCAGAAGAAGTACATCGACAGGCCGAAGAAGTACGGCTGCAGCTTCGCCAGCCCCGGATTGATGACCTCGCGCTTGAACAGCGCCGGCAGCAGGAAGTAGGTCAGCGCCATGAAGGTCAGCGTCGTGCCGACGACGACCGTCGCGTGGAAGTGGCCCGGCACGTAGATCGTGTTGTGGA
>CAZKSD010000166.1:0-5569 GCA_964555315.1 uncultured Dechloromonas sp. | reverse complement strand
GCCGCTGGTCGCGGACGACGCCCTGAAACTGGCCGGTTTGCACAATGTCGCGAATGCGCTGGCGGCGCTGGCGCTGTGCGATGCCATCGGCGTCGCGCCCGAGGGTCTGGTGGCGCCGCTCAAGTCATTTGCCGGCCTGCCGCACCGTGTCGAGCCGGTCGCCGAGATCGCCGGGGTCCGCTATGTCGATGACTCCAAGGGGACCAACGTCGGCGCGACGCTCGCTGCGGTCGAAGGTCTCGGGTGCAAGGTGGCCATCGTGCTCGGCGGCGACGGCAAGGGTCAGGACTTCAGCCCGCTGCTGCCGGCGCTGAAGAAGCATGGCCGGGCAGTGGCCCTGATCGGCAGCGCCGCCGAGAAGATCGAGGCGGCGCTGGGCGACTGCGGCTTGCCGGTGCGGCGGGCCGGCGACATGGAGACGGCCGTGCGCTGGCTGGCCGGCGAGGCGCAGAGCGGCGATTGCGTGCTGTTGTCCCCCGCCTGCTCCAGCCTCGACATGTACGGCAATTATGCGGAGCGGGCGGCCGCTTTCGTGGCGGCGGTGAGGGGTCTGTCATCATGATGCTCAACGCCCTCGACGCGCCGCGCCGGCAGTTGCCCGAGATCGACTATTCCCTGCTGTGGAGCGTCCTGCTGCTGCTGTTCGCCGGCATGGTCATGGTCTACTCGGCATCGATCGCCATTGCCGAGGCCGGCCGCATGACCGGCCATCAGCCGACCTATTACCTGATCCGCCACGCAATCTTCCTGACGATCGGGATGGCCGCCGCCGCCGCCGCATTCCAGGTTCCGATGTCGGTCTGGCAACGATACGCACCCATGCTCTTCATGATCGGCGTTGTCCTGCTCGCCGTCGTCCTGATCCCCGGCATCGGCCGCGATGTCAACGGCGCCCGGCGCTGGCTGCCCCTCGGTATCGCCAACCTGCAGCCTTCGGAACTGATGAAGCTGTTCGCCGTGCTCTATACCGCCGACTACACGGTGCGCAAGATCAACGTCATGCACGATCTGAAGCAGGCCTTCCTGCCGATGTTCGGCGCAATGGCCGTGGTTGGCATGCTGCTGCTCAAGGAGCCCGATTTCGGCGCCTTCGTCGTCATCATTGCGATCGCCATGGGCATCCTGTTCCTCGGCGGGCTCAAGGCGCGCCTGTTTGCCTTGCTGATCGTCGGACTGCTGGCCGCGTTCGCCGTGCTGATCATCGTCTCGCCCTACCGGCGCGACCGCGTTTTCGGTTTCATGGATCCCTGGGCAGACGCCTTCGGGCGCGGCTATCAGCTTTCGCATTCGCTGATCGCCTTCGGCCGTGGCGAACTGTTCGGTGTCGGCCTGGGCGCCAGCGTCGAGAAGCTGTTCTACCTGCCGGAAGCGCATACCGATTTCCTGCTCGCCGTGATCGCCGAGGAGTTGGGCTTCTTCGGGGTGCTGGCTGTGATCGCGCTGTTTGCCCTGGTCGTGCAGCGAGCCTTCGCCATCGGCCGCCAGAGCGTCCAGCTCGACCGCCTCTTTCCGGCGCTGTTCGCCATGGGCACCGGCATCTGGATTGGCGTCCAGTCGTTCATCAACATGGGCGTCAACATGGGTCTGCTGCCGACCAAGGGCCTGACCCTGCCGCTGATGAGCTTCGGCGGCTCCGGCATCCTTGCCAACTGCGTCGCGCTGGCGATCCTGCTGCGGGTCGATTGGGAAAATCGTCAATTGATGCGCGGAGGCAAGCTATGACGAGACACGGCATGCATTCGCATCCATTGGCGATTTCGTCGCAGGCTAACCCGGCGCAGCCGGCGTTAAGCGCGCAGCGCGGCCGGAGACAAAACGGGCAATCGATGCGCGGAGGCAAGCTATGAGCAAGACCCTCCTCATCATGGCTGGCGGCACCGGCGGGCATATCTTTCCGGCCCTCGCTGTTGCCGAGAAGATGCGCGGGCGCGGCTGGAATGTCTGCTGGCTGGGCAATCCCGACGGAATGGAAGCCCGCCTGGTGCCGCAACATGGGTTCGAGATGGTGTGGGTCAGGTTCTCCGCGTTGCGCGGCAAGGGACTTCTGCGCAAGCTGCTGCTGCCGCTCAACCTGCTGCGCGGCTTCTGGCAGGCTCAGAAGGCGATCCGCAAGGTTGATCCCAATGTAGTTCTCGGCATGGGCGGCTACATCACCTTCCCGGGCGGCATGATGGCATCCCTGCTGGGCAGACCGCTGGTCCTGCATGAACAGAATTCGGTCGCGGGACTGGCCAACCGGGTTCTCGCCGGCGTTGCCGACCGGATCCTTACCGGCTTCCCGGATGTGTTCAGGAAGGGGCTCTGGGTCGGCAACCCGGTGCGCGCGGAGATCGCGGCGCTGGCGCCGCCGGGCGAGCGCTTGGCGGAACGGACCGGCGCGCTGCGCCTGCTGGTGATCGGCGGCAGCCTCGGGGCGCAGGCGCTGAACGAGACGGTGCCGCTGGGGATGGCCCTGCTGGGCGCGGACGCGCAGCCGCAGATCGTCCATCAGGCTGGCGAGAAGCATATCGAGGCGCTCAAGGCCAACTACGCCGCCGTCGGAGTCCAGGCGCACTGCGTTTCGTTCATCGAGGACATGGCCGGTGCCTACGAGTGGGCCGACCTGGTCATCTGTCGTTCCGGCGCGCTGACCGTGGCGGAGCTGGCGGCGGCGGGCGTCGCGAGCATCCTGGTTCCCTTCCCGCATGCGGTCGACGATCACCAGACCGGCAATGCCAGGTTCCTGGTCAACGTCGGCGGCGCCTTTCTGCTGCCGCAGGCCGAACTGACGCCGGAGGCGATCGCATTGATCCGGAACTACAGCCGCGGTCAACTGCTGGAAATGGCCGAAAAGGCGCGCAGCCTGGCGAGGCCCGAAGCCGTGGACGAACTTGCCGGCGTCTGTGCCGAGGTGGCGAAATGAGCTACCGAGCAGGGGCCCCGCTCCGCAGGGATGCGAGCAAGGCGAGTCCCGCCGCCCCGCGCGTTCGGGCAATCGACCAATACCAAGGCCAAGGCGTTTTCGCGAGGGCGAAATGAAACACAAGGTCAAGCACATCCATTTCGTCGGTGTCGGCGGCTCCGGGATGAGCGGCATCGCCGAAGTTCTCGCCCACCTCGACTACACGGTAACCGGATCCGACCTGGCCGGCAGCGCAACGACACGCCGCCTCCAAGGCGAAGGCGTCAGGGTAACCATCGGTCATGCCGCGGGGAATATCGCCGGGGCCGATGCCGTGGTCGTCTCGACGGCGGTCAAGGCCGACAACCCGGAAGTGATTGCCGCTCGCGAGCGGCAGATACCGGTTGTCCCGCGTGCCCAGATGCTGGCTGAACTGATGCGTCTGAAGCAGGGTATCGCCATCGCCGGAACCCACGGCAAGACGACGACCACCAGCCTGGTGACCAGCATCCTGGCTGAAGGCGGCATCGACCCGACCTTCGTCATCGGTGGCCGGCTGAACGCCGCCGGCGCCAACGCCCGGCTCGGGCACGGAGATTTCCTTGTGGCCGAGGCGGACGAGTCGGATGCCTCCTTCCTCTTCCTGTCGCCGGTGATCTCGGTCGTCACCAACATCGACGCCGACCACATGGAAACCTACGGCCATGATTTCGAGCGGCTGAAGGGCGCCTTCGTCGATTTCCTGAACCGGCTGCCCTTCTACGGGGTCGCCGTCCTCTGTGCCGATGACGCCAACGTGCGCGCCGTCATGCCGCGGGTTTCCAGGCAGATCGTGACCTACGGCCTGGCGCCCGATTGCAATTTCTATGCCGACAACATCGCCGCCGCCGGTGGCCAGATGCGCTTCGACTGCGTGCGGGTCAACGGATCGGTAACGCGCCTGCCGATCACGCTGAATACCCCGGGCCTGCACAATGTGCTCAATGCCCTGGCCGCCATCGCCGTGGCGACCGAGGTGCAGGTGCCTGACGCCGCCATCGTCAAGGCGCTCGCCGAGTTCAAGGGGGTCGGTCGCCGCTTTCAGCGCTACGGCGAGGTCGCCTTGCTGGCCGGCGGGAGCTTTACGCTGGTCGACGATTACGGCCACCATCCTGTCGAAATGGCGGCGACGCTGGCCGCGGCGCGCGGGGCGTTTCCCGGTCGCCGCCTGGTGCTGGCCTTCCAGCCCCATCGCTATACCCGCACCCGTGACTGCTTCGAGGACTTTGTCAGGGTCCTGTCCACGGTCGACGCCCTGCTGCTGGGCGAGATTTATGCCGCCGGCGAGGCGCCGATCGTCGCCGCCAACGGCCGTGGGCTGGCCCGCGCCCTGCGCGTCGCCGGCAAGGTGGAACCGGTGTTCGTCGAGGATATCGCGGCGATGCCGCAGGCGATCCTCGATGCCGCCCGTGACGGTGATGTGGTGTTGACCATGGGCGCCGGCTCGATTGGCGCCGTTCCGGGCAAGTTGCTGGAGGGCAGATGAGCGAATTCGGCAAGGTGGCAGTGCTCTTCGGCGGCACCTCCGCCGAACGCGAGGTTTCCCTCGACAGCGGGTCGCGGGTGCTGGCGGCGCTGCGCGGGCAGGGTATCGATGCTCATGCCTTCGATCCGGCAGAGCAAGCGCTCGAAGCGCTCAGGGGGTACGAACGCGCCTTCATCGCCCTGCACGGTCGTCATGGCGAGGATGGCACGATCCAGGGTGCGCTCGAGTTGATGGACATTCCCTACACCGGCCCCGGTGTGCTGGCTTCCGCGCTCGCCATGGACAAGTTCCGCACCAAGCTCCTCTGGCAGGCGGCAGGCCTGCCGGTGCCCGAGTATGCATTGTTGACCGCGGCTTCCGACTTTGCCGATGTCGAGGAGGAACTCGGGCTGCCGATCTTCGTCAAGCCGGCACGCGAGGGCTCGTCGATCGGCATCAGCAAGGTCAAGGAACGGAACACGCTTCACCTCGCCTACGCCGAAGCAGCGAAGCATGATCCGCTCGTCATCGCCGAGAAGGGCGTGATGGGCGGGGAATACACGGTGGGTATCATCGGCTCCGGCGACGACATGATTGCGTTGCCGACGATCAAGATCGAGCCGGCCACGGAGTTCTACGATTACGAGGCCAAGTACAGTCGCGACGATACCCGCTATCTCTGTCCCTGCGGGTTGCCGGAGGCCAGGGAGACGGAAATCCGCAAGGGGGCGCTCGAGGCCTTCCGCGTCATTGGCGGCCGGGGCTGGGGGCGGGTCGACTTCCTCCTCGACGACGAGGGCAATCACTACTTCCTGGAGGTGAACACGTCCCCCGGGATGACCGACCACTCGCTGGTGCCGATGGCCGCGCGGGTGGCCGGTATGGACTACCCGACGCTGGTGCGCAGGGTGCTCGAACTGGCGGCCAACGACTGAGACCGTGAATGTGGAACAAACCGCAGCTCCTCAATGCCATCGCCGACCTGCTGATTCTCGCGGCGGCGGCGGCGCTGCTCGTGGCGGGTGCGGTGTGGCTGGCGCGTGTGCCCTCGCTGCCGGTGCGCCACGTGGTGTTTACCCAGGAACTGCCGCACACGCGACGGGCGGAACTCGAGCAGGCGCTGCCGGCAGCGTTGAAGGGCAACTTCTTCAGCCTCGATCTGGAGGAGGTGCGGGGCACGCTGG
>CAZKSD010000165.1:0-5585 GCA_964555315.1 uncultured Dechloromonas sp. | reverse complement strand
GTGATCCGGCCGGCGACGCCGGGCTGCGCGAGGCCCTGGCGCGGCGGTTGAACGCCGACCTGAGCATCGCCGCGGCGCCCGAGCAGATCGCGACCACGCTCGGCGCGACCCATGCGCTGGACCTGGTCGCGCGCACGCTGCTGCAGCCCGGTGACGCCGTGCTGGTCGACGAGCCGGGCTGGGCGGTCGAATTCGCGCGCCTGGCGCGCCTGGGCATGCGGCTGCTCGCGGTGCCGCGCGGCGCCGACGGGCCCGATCTCGACGCGATGCAGGCGCTCGCCGCCGCGCACCGGCCCAAGCTCTACGTCACGGTGTCGGTGCTGCACAACCCGACCGGCCACAGCCTGTCGCTCGCCAGCGCCTACCGCCTGCTGCGCCTGGCCGAGACGCACGAGCTGACGATCGTCGAGGACGACACCTACGCCTGGCTCGCGCCACCGCACAGCCCGCGCCTGGCTGCGCTCGACGGCCTGCGGCGCACCGTCTACGTCAGCGGCTTCAGCAAGATCCTGGCCCCGGACTGGCGGGTGGGCTTCGTCGCCGCGGCGCCGGCGCTGCTCGGCCGCATTGTCGACACCAAGCTGCTCAGCACGCTGAGCACGCCGTCGCTGCACGAGCGCGCCCTGGCCGGCTGCTTGAAGCGCGGCCTGCTGCGCCGCCACAGCGAGCGCATCGTGCAGCGCCTCGATGGCGCGCGGCAGCGCGCGGTGCGGCTGGCTGAAGCGGCCGATTGCCGCTTCGCCGCACCGCCGCAGGGCCTGTTCGGCTGGGTCGACGCTGGCGCCGATACCGATGCGCTGGCGCGCAGGATGGCCGAAGCCGGCTGGCTGCTCGCGCCGGGCAGCCTCTTTCACGCCCACCCGCAGCCGACCACGCTGATGCGCATCAACTTCACCGGTGCCCAGGATCCGGCGTTCTGGCGCGCCGTCGTCGCCGCCCGCGCCGGCAGGCCCGTTGCCGCGCCCTCTGTCTGATATGGCTCAGAAGCCGGCGAGATATTGCCCGGATGAGACACCCATTCGAGGGGGTGGCAGGTGCACGTTCCGGTCGTACACGCAGAATCGGTTCGCTTGTGGTGGAATCGGGTCTCCGGTCCGAGCCCTCAATCGATTGCACGTTTTGCATGTTTGCCTCGACGTTGCCCCAGCACCTGCATGAGCTGCCGCCGCCGCAGACGCGCCGGCCGCTGCTGCGCACGATCGATCTGGACAGCCTCGCCGACGACCCGCCGACGACCCGGCTCAGCGATCTGAATCCGTCGCTGCTGCGAGATCTGCAACGTTTCGGGGCCGATGGCGAGCAGCGCACCGAGCTGATCGAAGTGCTCGCCGCCGGCATCCGGCACACGCAGGCTTTGGGCATCGTGCTGCGCCGCAGCGCACGCGTGTTCGCGTTGACGGTCTTCCCGCTCGACAAGCTGGCGCACTGCGCGATCCCGATGGCCGAAATCATGACCAGCGACCTGGCGCGCCTGGAAGTGCTGCAGGTCGAGCCGGCGCGGCTGACCCGCCCGGGCCCGCGGCACCTGGCCGCCGATGTCGAAGGCCATTTCGGGCCGCTTGCCACGCTGATGTGGGAGGTCGCGCTGCGCGGCTCGCGCGACAGCCTGTTGCCCGAACTGGCCGGCCAGGCGGCGTATCGGATCGCGCCCGGTGCGCTGCTGCACGGCCTGCGCATTCCCGGCGCGATGGCGAACTGCATCATGCGGCTGCGCCGTCAGACCTGCAACCTGCGCGAAGTCTCTGAATGGCCGGGCCTGAACCTGCCGCGCGCGACCCGCCTGATCAATGCGCTGTACCTGCAATCGGCGCTGATCGTCAGCCGCACGCACCCGGCGGCGACCAACGAGGGCTGGAGCGGCTACAAGTAAGCTGCCGTCCTAACGGCTGAGCGCCTCCCAGCGCTCCCACGCTGCGGTCAATTCATCGTCGAGTTGCGCCAGCCGCTCGTGCATGCGCGCAGCGCCGCGCGCATCGCGGGCATAGAGCGCCGGATCGGCGAGCGCCTCGTTGAGCTGGCGTTGTTCGGTTTCGAGCTCGTCGATGCGAATCGGCAACTGCTCCAGTTCGCGCTGTTCGCGATAGCTGAGCTTGCGTGCCCGCATGCCGGGCGCATCGGCGTCGCGCGGTGCCACGGGCGGAGCCGCCACCGGCGCCGGCGTCGACCCGCGCTGCGGCTCGGCAGCCGGCTGGCGCGCACGCTGCATCTGCCAGTCCTCGATCCCGCCCTCGTATTCGCGCCAGAACCCCGCGCGGCCGTGGTCGACTTCCCGGACGATCAGGCTCGTGACAACCTGATCGAGAAAGCGCCGGTCATGGCTGACGAGGAATACGGTGCCGGCGTAGCCCTGCAACAGCTCTTCGAGCAACTCGATCGTTTCGATGTCCAGGTCGTTGGTCGGCTCGTCGAGCACGAGCACGTTGGCCGGCAGCGCGAACAGGCGCGCGAGCAGCAACCGGTTGCGTTCGCCGCCCGAGAGCGTCTTCACCTGCGCCTGGGCGCGCGCCGGGTCGAACAGAAAGTCGCCGAGGTAGCCCATCACGTGGCGCCGCTTGCCACCCAGCTCGATCCACTCGCTGCCCGGACTGATCGTCGCGGCCAGCGTGGCTTCGGGATCGAGCGCAGCGCGCTGCTGGTCGAAGTAGGCCGCGCGCAGCCCGGTGCCGCGGCGCACCGTTCCGGCGTCGGGCTCGATCTGCCCGAGGATCAATCGCAACAGCGTGGTCTTGCCGGTGCCGTTCGGCCCGATCAGGCCGACCCGGTCGCCGCGCAGGATCGTCGCCGAGAGGTCGCGCACCACGATGCGATCACCGAACGACTTCGTCACCCCGGCGAGTTCGGCGACGATCTTGCCCGGTGGCGCGCCGGCAGCCAGCTCCAGCCGCACCTGGCCGACGCGCTCGCGACGCGCGATGCGTTCGGCACGCAGGCGTTCGAGCCGCGCGACGCGGCCGACGCTGCGCGTGCGGCGCGCTTCGACGCCTTTGCGTATCCACGTCTCCTCCTGCGCGAGCAGCTTGTCGGCGCGCGCATCGGCCAGCGCCTCGGCCTGCCACTCCCTGGCCCGGGCCGCCTCGAAAGCCGCGTATCCTCCGGGATAGCTGCGCAGCACGCCCCGATCGAGTTCGACGATCCGCGTCGCCACCGCGTCGATGAACGCCCGATCGTGCGAGACGACGACGAGCGCCCCCGGCCATTCGACCAGCAGCATCTGCAGCCATTCGATCGCGTCGAGGTCGAGATGGTTGGTCGGCTCGTCGAGCAGCAGCAGATCGGGCCGCGCAACCAGTGCCTGCGCCAGTGCGACCCGCTTGGCCATGCCGCCGGAGAGCGCCGCCAGCGGCGCCGCGGGGTCGAGGCCGAGACGCTGCAGCACCTCGTCGACGCGCTGCTCCCAGGTCCAGCCGCCGAGCGCCTCGATCCGGCTTTGCAGCGCATCGAGGTCGTCGCCCGGCTCGTGCGCTTCGTAGCGGGCGCGCAGCGCCTTGACCTCGGCGACGCCGGCGCTCGCAGCCTCGAACACCGTGGCTGCGGATTCGAAGGCCGGCTCCTGCGCCAAGTACGCGCAGCGCAGCCCCTGCTGCATCTGCAAGCGGCCGTCGTCGAGCGCCTCGATCCGGGCCAGCACGCGCAGCAGCGACGACTTGCCGGCGCCGTTGCGCCCGATCAGCGCGAGCCGCTCGCCGGGCTCGATCGCCAGCGCGGCGCGGTCGAGCAGGGGTGCGGTGCCGAAGGCGAGCCGGGCATCGGCGAGCGTGATCAAGGCCATGACGGATTGTCGGTGGACGCGGTGGCGCCCGGTGTACGCTCGCGTTGCCGCACCTGAGCGCGTCCGACCATGAAGATCCTGCTACCCGTCGACGGATCCGAGCCTGCCCTGGCCGCGGTGCGGTATGCCCTCGGGCTTGTCGCGCAGGGCCTGCGAGCGAGCTTCGTGCTCGCCAACGTGCAGGAGCCGCCATCGCTGTACGAAGTGGTGGTCGCGCACGACCCCGACGTGCTGGCAAAGATGCGCAGCGCTGCCGGCGACGACCTGCTGGCGCCGGCAGCCGCCTTGCTCGACGCCGTGCAGGCCGAGTACGAAAGCGAGGTCGCCGGCGGTCAGGCAGCGACCTTGCTCGTCGACCTGTGCGAGAACTACGGCTGCGATTTCGTCGTCATGGGCGCCCGCGGTGTCGGCGCGCCCGACGCGCGCGGGCTCGGCTCGGTGGCGCACGCGCTGCTGCTGCACTGCCCGGTGCCGGTGATGATCGTGCGCAGCGTCGCCGCCGAAACGTCAGCCGGCGACGAAGGCGGCGAAGACGCGCCGGCGCCGGCCGGGTGATCAGCGGCCGGCCGCGCGTTCGAGCGCGTCGACGAACATCGCCGCGACGTCGCAACCAGTCTGCGCCATGATCTCCTGGAAGCAGGTCGGGCTCGTGACGTTGATCTCGGTGAGGCTGTCGCCGATCACGTCCAGGCCGACCAGCAACAGCCCGCGCCCGGCCAGCGTCGGCCCGAGCGCCTCGGCGATCTCGCGGTCGCGCGCCGACAGCGGCTGCGCGACCCCCTTGCCGCCGGCGGCCAGATTGCCGCGGATTTCGCTGCCCTGCGGAATTCGGGCCAGGCAGTAAGGCACGGGCTCGCAGCCGATGACGAGTACGCGCTTGTCGCCGCGCACGATGTCGGGCAGGTACTTCTGCGCCATCACGGACACCGCGCCGTGGCGATTGAGCGTTTCGGTGATCGAACCGAGATTGAGCCCGTCGGCAGCGACGCGGAAGATGCCCATGCCGCCCATGCCGTCGAGCGGCTTGAGGATGATGTCGCCATGCTCGGCGTGGAAAGCGCGGATCGCGTCGGCGCTGCGGGTGACCAGGGTCGGCGCGATGAAGCGCTCGAACTCGAGAATCGCGAGCTTCTCCGGGTGGTCGCGCAGCGCGGCGGGTCGGTTGACGACACGGGCGCCTTCGCGCTCCGCCTGGCCGAGGAGGTGGGTCGCGTAGAAGTACTCGCTGTCGAACGGCGGATCCTTGCGCATCAGCACCGCGCCGGCGTCGGCGAGCGCCAGTTCGCCTTCAGCGACGGTATCGAACCAATCGTGCTCGTCGCCGGTGAGCGTGATCGCGCGGGCGTCGCGGGCGACGACGCGGGCATCGCGTCGCCACACCAGGTCGGCGGGGGTGCAGGCCCACAGCTCGTGCCCGCGGCGCGCGGCCTCGCGCATCATCGCGAACGTCGTGTCCTTGTAGGTCTTGAAGCTTTCGAGCGGATCGGCGACGAAAAGCAGCTTCATGGTCGGCAGGCGAACCGGCACCGAGGGCGGGCGCGGCATTCGGTGAGAGGGCTGGAGTGCCAGTGTTGCACATCAGGCTCTCGCAGAAGCGCCGGGCCGCTGCGGCCCTTCCGGCGGCCTGTGCGGGGCGGCCGACGTCGAGCCGATCGCGGGGGTGCTCAGATCTCGACCTTCGCCCCGAGTTCGACGATCCGGTTGCTCGGCAGATTCAGGAAGTCGCCCGCCGCGGCGGCGTTGCGGTGCATGCTCGCGAAGAGCTTCTCGCGCCAGATCGACATGCCGTCGCCGAAGGTCGGGATCACGATGTCGC
>CAZKSD010000164.1:0-5589 GCA_964555315.1 uncultured Dechloromonas sp. | reverse complement strand
CGTTCGCGGGCCGGAGAAATCTGCGCCGGGCTGGCGCTCGCCGGCTACCAGGTGGCGGCGATCCTGGCCGGCTCCGAAAACCTGACGGCGGAAGTCGAGAAGCTCCAGCCCGACGTCATCCTGATCGACACCGACAGCCCGAGCCGCGACACGCTGGAAAACCTGGCGGCGATGCACAAGGACATGCCGCGCCCGGTCGTCATCTTCACCCAGGAAGACGGTCAGGCGACGATCCGCGACGCCGTCAGGGCGGGCGTTTCGGCCTATGTCGTCGATGGCCTCGATCCCAGGCGCATCAAGCCCATCGTCGAGGTGGCGCGCGCCCGTTTCGAGGATACGCAGGCGCTGCGCCGCGAACTCGACGAGATTTCGCAGAAGCTGTCCGACCGCAAGCTGGTCGACAAGGCCAAGGGCGTGCTGATGAAGGCGCGCGGCCTCGACGAGGACGCCGCCTACCACGCCATGCGCAAGCTGGCGATGGAACGCGGCCAGACGATGGCCAAGGCGGCGCGCGACGTTATCGACATGGCGCGCGTGCTGCTCTGACATTCCCTGTTGCTGTGCGAGGGTGGCGGGTGGTTGCACTGCAACAGTGCATGGCTTTCCGGGCCGCCCCGATTCCCTGAAATAAAAAGGTTTGCCCCTTGACGCATGCGCTTGCATTGATCGGGGACACGGCGCTAATGTGCCGAACATCGACTCACCGAGGCCTCATTGATGGTCTTCCCTGGCAAGCTTTCGCGCAAGATCGTCGGGATGCTGGCCGCCTTCTTCCTGGTGGCCCTGGCGGCGATCGGCATGACGCTCTACCTCTCCTGGCAGCTCGAAGGGGTTGCGGCGGCGATCAACGATGCCGGCAGCCAGCGCATGCGCACCTATCGCATGGTCCACCTGATGTCGCACGGGCTGGAAAACCGGGAGGACGCTGGCGCTTTCGCCGCCAGTCTGAACGCCGAGCTCGAGCGCTTCGACCAGGTTCTGCGCGATCTGCGCCAGGGCGATCCGTCGCGACCCATGGCGCCCCCGCGCGATGGTGAAGTCCAGAGGAAGCTGCTGGCCGTCGAGGATTCCTGGCGTCAGGCCATCCGCCCCTTGGTCGCCGACTTTCTGAGTCAGGCGCCGGACAGGCGGGCGGCGGTCTTCAAGCGTTTCGACAGCCAACTGGAAGGCTTCGTCGGGAGTATCAACGACCTCGTACTGGCGATGGAGCAAAGCTACGCCGCGAATACCAATCTTCTGCGCTCGGTCCAGGCGGCGCTGGTGCTGATGGCCGCGCTGGGGACGGTAATCCTGATCTGGTTCTTCATGCACCAGGTGATCCGCCCGGTCAGCGAACTGCATGCCGGCATCCGGCGGATGGGAAAGAATGACCTCGGGGTTCGCGTTCCGGTCGAGAGCGACGATGAATTCGGCGGTCTGGCGAAGGGCTTCAACGAGATGGCCGAGCATCTGCAGGCTGCCTACGGCACGCTCGAGGAGCGCGTGGCGGCGGAAACCCGGAGCCTGGGCGAGCGCAACCGCGAACTGGGCATCCTTTACGAAATCACCGCCGTTCTCAGCGAGCCGGTGCCGATCGAGGCGCTGTGCCAGGGCTTCCTCAGCCGGATCCGCGCGGCCCTGGGGGCCGATGCCGGCGCCGTGCGCCTCTACGCCGCCGGTACCGAGAAGCTCTACCTGATGACCCACGAAGGCCTGTCCGCGGAATTCGTCGCCCGCGAGTCGGAAATGGATTGCGGCGACTGTCTCTGCGGCGATGTCATCGATACCGGGATGCCGGTCGCCTTCGACACGGTCGACCCGCCGCCGGGCATGAAATTGCGCACCTGCATCCGTGAGGGCTTCGCGACGGCGACGGCGTTCACCGTCGAGTATGACCGGCAGCGGATCGGGGTCTTCAATCTCTATTTCCGGCAGGCGCATCCCGTCTCGGCGCAGGAGGTGAATCTTCTCGAAACCCTTGGCCGGCATCTCGGCGTGGCTATCGAAAACCAGAGGCTGCGCTCGCGCGAGACGGATCTGGCGGTTTCCGAGGAGCGCAACCTGCTGGCTCAGGAACTGCACGACTCGATCGCCCAGGGGCTCGCCTTCCTCAACATCCAGGCGCAGTTGCTGCAGGATTCGCTCAACAAGCAGAATGTCGAGGAAGCAGCCGGCACCGTGGCGCAACTGCGGGCCGGGATCCAGGAAAGCTACGACAACGTCCGCGAGCTGCTGGTCCACTTCCGCACCCGGATGCACCAGACCGATCTCGATTCCGCCATCGAGGCGTCGCTGGCCAAGTTGGAGGATCAGACCGGCGTCGCGGCGCGCTTCGAACGCTCGGGCAGCGGCCTGCCGTTACTGCCCGAAAGCCAGATCCAGGTCATGCACATCGTTCAGGAGTGCCTGTCCAACATCCGCAAGCATGCCCGCGCGTCCACCGTCAAGGTGGTCGTCAGGCGCAGCCGGGAGGGCATGCATGTCGAGGTTGCCGATGACGGTGTCGGGTTTGACCCGGAAACCGATCCGGCGGTATTGTCCGACCGTCATGTCGGGCTCAAGATAATCAGGGAAAGGGCGCACCGCGTGGGCGGCCAGTGCCAGGTGAATTCGGCGGCAGGGCAGGGCACGCGCGTGTCGCTGTGGCTGCCCCGGCGACAAAGGGAGGCTGCATAAAAATGGGAGAAAAGATCCGGGTCCTGATCGTCGACGATCATGCCCTCTTTCGCAGCGGCGTCAAATCGCTGCTGCAGCGCCATCAGGAGTTCGAGGTGGTGGACGTGGCGGGCGACGGCCTCGAGGGCGTCAAGCGGGCGAAGTTCCTCAAACCCGATGTCGTGCTGCTCGACCTCAACATGCCCGGGGTTCCCGGCCTCGATGCCTTGCGCCTCATCGTCGAGGAGGTGCCGGAAACCCATGTCCTGATGCTGACCGTTTCCGAGGATGCGGAAGATCTCATCGAGACCCTGCGCGTCGGCGCGGCGGGCTATCTGGTCAAGAACATCGAAACCGAAGCGCTGGTCGATGCCATCCGCCTTGCGGCCGCGGGCGAATCCGTCGTTTCACCGCAGATGACCGCCAAGCTGGTGCAGGGGGTGCGCGGCAAGGCCAGGGCGGACATGGCGACCCACCATCACGACAAGCTGTCGCCGCGCGAGAGGGAAATCCTCGGTTGCCTGGCGCATGGCGACAGCAACAAGGAAATTGCGCGGTCGCTCGATCTGGCCGAAAGCACGGTCAAGATCCACATCCAGAACATCTTCAAGAAGCTGAACATGTCGAGCCGGGTCCAGGCGGCGCTCTACGCCGCCGAGCATGGGTTTGGCGCGCCGCCGCGCGATCGCTGAGCGCGAGCCTCAGTCGCGGAGCGGCTGCGGGCAGCGCCGGCGGAAATCCTCGTAGGTGCGCGCGTGCATGGCGGCGCCGGCGTGGTCGCCGCGCGCGACCGCGCGCTCGGCACGGTTCCTGAGCATGCCGCGCATGTGCTCCAGGCCACGCTGCGAACGCAGCAGACTGCAGCCGACCATGACGGCGACGATGGGTGGCAGGTTCTCTTCCTCGGCGATGGCGGCGACCTCCTGTTCGGTAAGGTCGCACATGTCGATACAGTCCCTGAGTGCAAGCATTGCGGTGGTCCTCGAAATATTCCAGCGAAATCCGACTGCGACAAGAGGCCAAAGTTCCCGCCAATCCGGCGTTTCCGGAAAAGAATCGGGCCGTCGGCGCACCGGCGGATTCCAGGCGGAATTGCCCGGGAAATCCGTGTCGACCGCGACAGGCTAGATTCTGAGCACCCCGCCGGGCAGCGGGTGAGCGAGCTGCAGGCGGCTGATCGCCGACCGCAGGTCGAGCCCGGACGCCTTCTTGAGTTGAAGGGCTTTCTCGCGCATGGCCTCCAGCGTGATCTCGACGGATTCGCCGCCAGTCGCGAAGGCGATGGTATTGCCGCTGTCGCTTGAGGGAAAAACCGCGACCCGCCCGTCGAACGCGGCTTCGAGGCGTTCGACGCTGGCGGCGAAACCCTTGTTGCGCCCGAGCAGATTGACGCCGAGCAGGCCGCGGTCGCTCAGTCGGGCGCGGCAGGCCTGGTAGAAGGGCAGGGTGTCGAGGACGCCGGCGCGGGCGTCGGGGTCGAAACCGTCGACCAGGATGTAGTCGAAGCGACGGTCGCCGGCCAGCATGTAGTCGGCGCCGTCGCCGATGACCACTGCCAGGCGCGGCGGATCGTCCGGCAGGCGAAAATACTGGCGGGCGATGAATTCGACCCGCGGGTTGATCTCGACGACCGTGCTCCGGCACTCCGGCAGGTTGCGGTAAATGAACTTGGCCAGCGAACCGGCGCCCAGCCCGACGAGCAAGGCGCTGCGCGGCCAGTCCGTCTCGTCGCGCAGCAACAGCCCGGCCATCATCTCGCGCGTGTAGGCGAGTTCGAGCGACCACGGCCGGGCAATGCGCATGGCGCCCTGCACCCAGTCCGAGCCGAAGTGCAGGTAACGCACGCCGGCCGCCTCGCTGATATCGACGGAATGTTGCGGCGGCTGCTTGCGGGCTTTCACGGCCGGGTCGTTCCGGACGTCATTGCCCAGGGCCGTCGCGGCGTCAGCCCGACGCGGTATTCGTGATTCTTGATTTCTTTCGGTACCCCGACCAGCATGTTCTTCTCCCTGATTCGTCACGGCTTCCATTCTCGCCGAACGATCGTCCGGCCGGGCCGGTTTGGTGTCCATCTCCGGTAACGGTTAATCTAGCGGAAAATAACGTCAGCACGGATCGAACAAATGCCGGAAAACCACGAAATCAGTCCCGAGGCGCTGTACACCGCGTGCGATCCGGATAGTCTGGGATTCGCCACGACTGACGGCCTGTCCGATCTCGACCCGGCGCTGATTCATCCGCGTGCCGTCGCGGCCATCCACCTTGGCCTCGAAATGCCGCACAAGGGCTACAGCGTCTTCGTGCTCGGCGAGTCGGGAAGCGGGCGCCATGCCATGGTCCATCGCCTGCTCGAGGATGAATCGCACAAGGGTCCGCCGCCGGCCGACTGGTGCTATGTCAATGATTTCGCCAATCCGGCGCGGGCGCGCCTGCTGCAAC
Organism: uncultured Dechloromonas sp.; assembly: GCA_964555315.1. GTDB lineage: Bacteria > Pseudomonadota > Gammaproteobacteria > Burkholderiales > Rhodocyclaceae > Azonexus. The sequence continues at coordinate 516 of CAZKSD010000164.1, read as the reverse complement.
TGCCGTGTGGACGGGGCTTGCAGTTGCGCAACGACATGCAGCGCTTCGCCGGTGAGATCAGCGCGGCGATTGCGGCCGCTTTCGACAGCGAGCAATACCGCGAGCGTGTCGGGTCGCTTCAGGAAGAGGAGAAGCATCGCGAAGAGGCTGCCTTGCGCCAGCTCGGCGACGATTCCCGGAAGACCGGCGTCGCCCTGCTGCGGACGCCGCAAGGTTTCGTCTTCGCGCCGATGAAGGATGCCGAGGAAACCTATTCGCACGAGGAGTTCGTCGAGTTGCCGGAAGAGCGGCAGGCGGAACTCGGAAAGCAGGTCAGTGCGTGTTATGAAAAGCTGCACAAGCTGATGAACGAGTTCCCGCGCTGGCGGCGGGATGTGCAGGGCGTCATCAAGCAGGTCGGCAGCGAGGCGCTGCGTCTGGCCGTCGGTCACCTGATCGAGGAAATCAAGCCCGGCTACGGTGATCTGCCCGACGTCACCGGTTATCTCGACGCGGTCATGCGCGACATCATCGAGA
>CAZKSD010000163.1:0-5642 GCA_964555315.1 uncultured Dechloromonas sp. | reverse complement strand
ATCGTCATGAAGCGCAGCATGGCGTCCGGCTATGCCGGCGTCGACAACCCGCTGTTCTACAAGGACAACAACCGCATGCTTTTCGGCGACGCCAAGAAGATGCTCGACGAGGTGCTGGTCGCGCTGAAAGCCTGACAAGCACGGAGTTTTCGCCAGGAGCGGCCGAAAATGTCCAGCACAGCGGGTATTGTCGGCCGGCTGGCGACATCTGATAGAATCTAGTCGGCCGGCTTCGGACAGCCGGTCGGCGAGCAATCCAATCTCTAGGGGGTGACATGGAGGTCAAAGAAGTTCTGAAGGTCAAGGGTTCCAGGCTCTTCACGGTACGTCCCGAAACGCCGCTCTCGGAAGCGGTCATCATGATGGCCAACAACGACATCGGTTCGGCAATCGTCATGGCGGACGACAAACTGGCGGGAATGCTCACCTTCCGCGAGGTTCTGGTGATCCTGGCCAAGCGGCAAACCGAGCGGCGGGTCGGTCCGACGCCGCCGATCGCCGATATCCTGGTTCTCGAAGCGATGGACCGCGATCCGCCGACCGCCACTCCCGATATGGACGTAGACGAGTTGCGTCGCATGATGGTGGACTCGCACACGCGCTATGTTCCGGTAATGGAGGATGCCAAGGTGGTCGGCATCGTATCTTTCCACGACGTCGCCAAGGCAGTGCTCGAGGAGCGCAACCTGGAGAACAAGCTGCTCAAGGCGTACATCAAGGATTGGCCGGCCGAGTAAGCACGCGGAACGACCTGTACGCCGCTGCTACAGCCCGGCGCTCCACCTTGTCGACGGCTGTTCGCCGTCGATGCCCTTTGATCCCATGGCGATCGGTCATTCCGGGGATGGTCGGCGACCCCGACAGGCGTGCGCGGAAAGCGCTTCTTGTCCCGGACAATTCGTCGAACAATGTTGGCGCTGGTCGTTTCGATCAGAGCACAGAGCAGCATATCGATCACTCGCCTGATTGTCTCGTGGATCAGACGGCGGGCGGGGGGCCAAGTCCGGATAGATTCGGCGGACTTCGCCGACTTGTCCGGCGAAGCTACGCGCTGCCGGGCTGAAACGGGCGGTCGGGTCGATTTGGGCGTGGGAGGGTCCGCCCTCCGGGCTATCGAGGAATCCGGGGCTGGTAATCGGCCGCGGCCAACCTTGGGCCTCTGGCTGGACTCGGGCGGCAATGCGCCCGTTACCTGCCGCTCAGTCGCTGACGGAGGTCCATGACCGCTTTGCTGTTCGATGAACTTGAACTTCCGACCCATTTCGGTCTGATGCCAAATGGAAGTTCTCTGGCCGCATGCCGATCACCAAGCCGCCCGCCAGGGCAACCGACAATGAGTTGGGTCGTCAGCATTTTCGAAAGCTTTGCCTAATGCCGACGAGTGGATGCTCGCAGGGCAATCAGCTTGCACCCATTTGCTGTTGCGCCGCCTCGAACAGTTCGCGTTCCTCGAAGCGGACATGCGCCGCCATGAGATCGGCGAAGCGCAATAACGTGACCGCATCTGAATGAGGCAGCAGCGTGTTGAGGCATCGCAGTTCCGCATGCTCGCTCAGGGTGCGCTGGACGAGTTCATTTTCGCCAGCCCGCGCCAGAGCCACCAAGATGCCTTGTTCTTCGACGCGAAAGTGCGGATCGAGTTCGCTGGCGAAGAACTGGACTGCGCGTTGCGCGAACGCTGTCATTGCATCCCTCTTTCCGGACTCGGCGGCTTGTCGGGCGGCGCGCGCGAGCTTCAGCGCAGCGTGATGTTCGCGGGAGAGGGCGTGAAGTTGCGGGTGGCGCTTCATCGGGCTGGCATACTCCGCTTACCAGTATTTCTCGAAGGCCATCTGACCGGGTACGCCGCGACGACTGGTGGCGAAGCCGAGCGATCCCAGCCATTGTCTAAGTTCGCGCACCAACTCCGGGTTGCCGCACACCATCACGCGTGAAGACGCGACGTCGAGCGGTGTGGCAGCCACCTGCTGTAGTCGGCCATCGGCGAGCAGCAGCGGGATGCGGTCCGTGAGTGCGCTGGCGCCTGGTTCGCGAGTGACCACAGGGATGTAGCGGAGCGTCGCCTTCGTCTCCGCAAACAATGCGTGGTTGGGCAGGGCGATGATTTCATTGCGCCAAGCGAGCTCGGCCGAGTGGCGTACGCTGTGTACGATGATCAGGCGCTGGTAGTCCTTCCAGACCACAGGATCGCGCGATATCGAGAAGAAGGGGCCGATCCCCGACCCGCTGGCCAGCAGCCACAGATCTTTGCCCGGTGCAAGTTGATTGCTAGTGAGAAAGCCGTAGCTGGCCTTGTCGACGCGCAGCGTGTCGCCGACGCGCAATTTCTGCAATTCTTCCGAGAACGCGCCACCCGGCACCAGCACCGCGATGAATTCGAGGAAATTTTCGTAGGCCGCTGACGCCAGGGAGTAGGGCCGCCAGACGATGTTATCGTCGGCGCCGAGTCCGAGGCGCGCGTAGTGCCCCGGCGTGAAGCGGAAAGCGCGATAGCGCGTGGTGCGAAAGCTCAGCAGCGTCGGTGTCCAGTAACGGACCGACAGTACGCGTTCGCTCGTCCATTTCTCCCCCCGACCAGCGTCGGCCGATTGTTGGAAGAGTTCCAGACCCTGTTCAACGATGGCGCCCATCAGTCGCTCCTTGAGTTTTCCGCTGGTTACGCAGGATGCTGGCCAGCAGAGTGGCAATGTACCGTAGCGTGCGATGGCATCGATCGGGCCGCCTTCGCGGTGCAGGGAGATTCGCCGCCTAGGCGGCCGAGAACGCGCACCGCCAGCGCGGCATGTCCGATCTCAATGCTCGATCGCCTTCCAAGTCGGGTCATCAAAATAAGTCCCATAGTTTTCCAGTGCGCCGTACTTGGTGACGGACAGCCTGCCTTCGTGAGTCGCGTGCAGAGATTCTTCCATGGCGTTGCGGAGATTTGTCATCGCCATGCGAAAAAGCTCGTCGGACGCCCATTTCTTGCCATCATCGAATGATAGTTTGACTGGAACTCCCGGGTGGTCGTGGCTATGTCCGCTCGGTTCCGCGGCAAACGCAGAGATAGCGGAAAGACAGAGGGAAAAAGCGGCAAGAGACAGAAGTTTCCTGAAGTGCGTTGTTGTAGACATAAGTCCTCCAAGTAGAGTCACCCCCTTCAGTGGGGCGCTCGCAGCATGCGAGCCGAAACTTGAGTCAGCCTTAATGGGGGAACAAACTTTGTTTTCGGGTGGCGCCCGAGTAACTGATGCATTTGAAATCTCGTCGCAATTCATCCATTACTGAGGTTTGGTCATGACGCATTAAAAGCTGTATAATAAATACGGCTTCATCATAGCACCACCCGGTTCTTAAAGCAATATACTTTGTACATCTTCAACTTGTGGGGCTGTTGCCATGAGACTCACCGCTTTCTCCGACTACACCCTGCGTGTCCTGATGTTCCTTGCCCTCAACCGTGACCGGCTTGCGACCATTCCAGAGATTGCCGCAGCCTACGACATCTCGGAGAATCACCTGATGAAGGTGGTGCATCAACTGGCGCGCGCCGGGATCATCGAATCGGTGCGCGGCAAGGGCGGCGGGATTCGCCTGGCGCACAAGCCCGAGGACATCCAGTTGGGGCAGGTCGTGCGCGCCAGCGAAGGCAGGGCACCGGTTGTCGAATGCCTGACGGGCGATGCCGGGGCGTGCCGCATCGCTCCGGCGTGCCGGCTCGCGGCAATACTGGTGAGCGCCTTCGAAGCGCTGTTCGCCAAACTGGACGAATACACACTTGCCGACCTGGTGCGCGCACCGCGCAAGCTGGAGGCCCTGTTGGTGCGCAGCTAGCGTTCAAGCTCTTGGTCTTTCATTAACGGTGTCGATACTCTCGGCCCGGTCAGCATCATGCGGTACTCTCAAGTGCGCAGCGAGTGCCGTGATAAATTCAAGGTTACAGAATATGAGCACCAAATTCGTATCCTTCAAGTCGCCCGATATGGCGAAGAAGTTTCCGTTGCACCCTAAACATCCCGAGCGAACCTGCTGGGGGTGTGACAAATATTGCTCGGTGAATTCCCTGCAGTGCGGAAACGGTTCCAGTCGCACCCAGCACCCGGCTGAGATGCTGGGCGACGATTGGTACAAATGGGGAGACTGGGGCATCGACCCGGACGCTGAATCGGCCGACCCGGCATAGCGTCCCACCGCCGGCCGCAGCGAAACAATCATGGCGTCCCGGGCACCGCCGTCTTCGTCCTTTCCCGCTCCATGCGCTCGGTCACATCGCGTGCCATCGCGACCGACCCGAGCACCGCTCCGGCCGCATCGGCAACCAGGGCAAAACTCATCTCGACATAAAGCTTGCCGCCTGATTTGTGCAAGGCCCGCGTCACCGTCGGGCGGCCATGCAGCCGCGTCTTGCCGCTCGCCATGGCAGCATCGAAACCGCGCCAGTGCGCAGCGCGCAGATGCTCGGGAATGATCAGGTCCAGGCTCTGCCCAAGCACCTCGGCGGCGGCGTAACCGAAGATTGTCGTCGCCGCAGCGTTCCAGCGTTCGATCACGCCGTGGCGGTTGGAATAGATGATGGCGTCGGCGGTCTGTTCGACGATCAAATTCCCCAGTTGCGATACCGGCTGTTTAACGTTGTCCATCGTTCTCTCCAATCATCGATCCGTTGTTAGCATCCGACCAGCGGCTTCACCGCAGGGAATCGCCGGGATGAGTCCTTGCGGATTCACCAACAGATCCGCCAGCGTATAGCCATCCAACACCAGGAACAGGGCGTTCAAAGCCTCGTCGAGAATGGCGTTCAGATGGCAGGCGCCCTGAATCCGGCAGCCGGCGTTGGCGCCAAAGCATTCAACCAGCGCGAAATTGCTTTCGGTCTGGCGGATCACATCACCGAGCACAATGTATTGCGGCGCCAGGGCCAGGCGCATTCCGCCCCCCTTGCCGCGAACCGTCTCGATCACGCCGCAGCGGCCTAGCTGATGCACGACCTTCATCAGGTGGCTCTCGGATATGCCGTGACCGGCCGAGATCTCGGCAATCGTCGCCAGCCGGTCCGGCTGTGCCCCCAGATACATCAGGACACGCAGGCTGTAGTCGGAAAAAGTGCTCAGGCGCATATCAGCCCATAAGATACATTCTATGTATTGCTTATAGCGAAGAAGCTTGTTAGGATCAAGATTCATTTCATTTATACCTTATGGCAAATGCCCGGCGCAATCACTGCCGATCGCCCGGGCTGAAGCAAGCATGTCAAAGCAACCCGCCACCAGGAAAGTCTTCGAGATCAAGCCGGTCGCCGACCCCGAAGCCAAGGTCTACCCGCGCTCGATCAGCGGCCCGTACACGCACTGGCGCTGGGTTTGCGTCTGGCTGACCCAGATCCTCTTCTACGGCCTGTGCTGGGTGCCCTGGCACGGTCGACAGGCGGTTTTGTTCGATATCGACAACCGCAAGTTCTATTTCTTCGACCTCGTTCTCTGGCCGCAGGACACGATCTATCTCGTGCTGCTGATGATTCTCGGGGCGCTGGCGCTGTTCCTGTTCACCGCCGTGGCCGGGCGCCTCTGGTGCGGCTACGCCTGTCCGCAGACCGTCTATACGGAAATCTTCCTGTGGTTCGAGAAAGTCATCGAAGGCGAACGGCCGCAGCGCATCAAGCTCGA
>CAZKSD010000162.1:0-5645 GCA_964555315.1 uncultured Dechloromonas sp. | reverse complement strand
CCGGGCGCCTACCCCGGCATCGATGCCGAGGAGCGCGGCCAGTCCGAGGCGATCGGCCGCAATCTCTACGTCATGGCCGAACTCAAGGTGCCGGTGATCGTCACCGTCATCGGCGAGGGCGGTTCCGGCGGCGCGCTGGCGATCGCGGTCGGCGACATCCTGCAGATGCTGCAATACTCGACCTACTCGGTGATTTCTCCCGAGGGTTGCGCCTCGATTCTCTGGAAGAGCGCCGACAAGGCCGCCGATGCGGCGGAAACGATGGGAATCACCGCCCAACGCCTGAAGACGCTGGGATTTGTCGACAGGATCATCAACGAGCCGCTGGGTGGCGCGCATCGCGACCACCTGGCGATGGCGCAAACCTTGAAGAAAGCCCTGCAGGATGCGCTGACGAACGTCTCCGCGTTGCCGACGGCGGAACTGCTCGCCAAGCGCTACGAGCGGCTGATGAGCTATGGCCGCTTCAAGGAACAGCCTGCGAAGTAGCCTCCCGGCCAGGGTTGCCGCCTTCCTGGCAACCCGCACGACGCCGGACGAGAGAATTTGCGTGGGGCTCTCGGGCGGTCGCGATTCGGTCGTCCTCCTGCATGTCCTCGCCGTTCTTGGTCTGCGCGAGCGGTTGCGGGCCGTGCACGTCCATCACGGGCTGTCGGAAAATGCCGACCGCTGGGCCGACTTCTGCACCGACTATTGCCGGGGTCTCGGCATCGACCTGCTCGTCGAACGTGTCGAGGTGGACCGGCACAGTGGTCGCGGACTCGAAGCGGCAGCGCGCGAAGCACGCTACAGGGTGTTTTCCTGGTCAGCCGGTGAACTGCTCCTGCTTGGGCATCATCAGGGCGACCAGGCGGAAACCCTGCTCTTCAACCTGTTGCGCGGAGCCGGGGTGGCCGGGGCGTCAGGCATCCCGCTGGAACGGCGCGAGCAACGCCTGCGCATCCTGCGCCCGCTGCTCGACGTGTCGCGTGACGAGATCGAAACCTATGCCCGCGACCACCGCCTTGACTGGGTGGACGACGAAAGCAACTGCGACACCGGTTTGTCGCGCAATTTCCTGCGCCACCAGGTGTTGACCGTGCTTGCCGGGCGCTTTCCCGCTGCTGAAAGGAATCTGGCGCAGGCGGCGGGACGTTTCGCCGAAACCGATGCCTTGCTCGGCGAACTGGCCCTGATCGACTGGCGGGCGGCGGCCGACGGCGACGCCCTGAAGCTGGCGAAGTTGCGTGAACTGTCCGTGCCGCGCCTGAAGAACCTGCTGCGCTACCGGCTGCGCCAGTTGGGTTGGCATGCTCCCGCGGCGGTACGCCTCGATGAGTTTTCGCGGCAACTCCTGACTGCCGGCGCCGACCGCCATCCGGCGCTCGATCTTGCCGAAGGCCGCATGGTTGCCGGTGGCGGCGTGCTGCGCTGGGTCGCCCGCGGGTAACAATCTGTTACCAAGCGCCATTCCGCTAGCGGGACCCTTCAGTTACAATCGCAAAGTTATTTCATTGCTGAACCAGAGACCATGATTACCGGATCCATTGTCGCAATCGTAACGCCCATGCACGAGGATGGCAGCCTCGATCTGGATTCCCTGCGCAATCTGATCGATCTGCATGTGCGCGAGGGGACCGATGCCATTGTCGTCGTCGGCACCACCGGCGAGTCGCCGACCGTCGATGTCGCCGAGCACTGCGAACTGATTCGGGTCACCGTCAATCACGCCGCCGGCCGGATTCCCGTGATCGCCGGTACCGGCGCCAACTCCACCGATGAAGCGATCGAGTTGACCGAGTACGCGAAGAAGGCCGGCGCCGACATGGCGCTTTCGGTTGTTCCCTACTACAACAAGCCGACGCAGGAAGGTCTCTATCGCCACTTCAAGGCGATCGCCGAGGCTGTCGAATTGCCCATTCTGCTGTACAACGTTCCTGGCCGCACGGTGGCCGACATGTCCAATGACACCATCCTGCGTCTGGCGCAGGTGCCGGGCATCGTCGGCGTCAAGGAAGCGACCGGCAACCTCGACCGCGCCTGCGACCTCATCGCTCGTGCGCCCAAGGGCTTCGCCCTCTACAGCGGCGATGACATGACCTGCGTCGCGTCGATCATGCTCGGTTTCCACGGCAACATCTCGGTCACCGCCAATGTGGCGCCGCGCCTGATGCACGAAATGTGCGTCGCGGCCGCTGCCGGCGATGTCGCGCGGGCCCGCGAGATCCACTTCAGGCTGCTGGACCTGCATCGCGATCTGTTCTGCGAAGCCAACCCGATTCCCGTGAAGTGGGCTGTCCAGCAACTCGGGTTGACGCCGGGCGGTATCCGGCTGCCGTTGACACCCTTGTCCGAAGCCAACCATGCCCGGGTTCTGGCCGCGATGCGGCATGCCGGCCTAGTCGCCTGACGGAGCGAACATGAATCATCGATTTTCGAGGTCCGTACCCCTTCTGACTTTGCTGGTCATCGCCGCCGCCGGTTGCAGCGTCGTTCCGGAAACGAAGAAGATCGAGTACAAGTCTGCGGGCAAGGTTCCCACACTCGAGGTCCCGCCGGACCTTACGCAGGTGACGCGCGACGATCGCTATGCGGTTCCGGATGCCGCGGGCAAGGGCAGCGCCACCTTCTCGGCCTATAGCGCCGAGCGCACGCCGGCGGCCCAGGCGAAGAATTCCGTGGTTCTGCCCCAGGTCGAAAAGGTCCGGGTCGAGCGTTCCGGCAACCAGCGCTGGCTGGTGGTGGCTGCACCCGCGGACAAGTTGTGGGGTCCGGTCAAGGATTTCTGGCAGGAGAATGGCTTCATCATCGCCATCGAACGGCCGGATGCCGGCGTGATGGAAACCGACTGGGCGGAGGATCGCGCCAAGATCGATGACGATATCATTCGCGGCACACTCGGAAAATTCCTGGATTCCCTTTATTCGACCGGTGAGCGCGACAAGTTCCGGACCCGCTTCGAACCTGGCACGGAACCCGGGACGACCGACATTTTCATCAGTCATCGTGGCATGGAGGAGGTCTATACCTCAACCTCCAAGGATGAGACCCGCTGGCAACCGCGCCCGGCGAATCCGGAACTCGAGGCGGAGATGCTGCGACGCCTGATGGTCAGCCTTGGGGCGGAAAACAAGCGCGCCGAAGCCAGCGTCGCCGCGGCCAAGGCCGAGCCGCGCGCCAGGCTGGCAAGCAGCAACGAAGGGAGCGGAACGCTGGAGGTCTACGAAAGGTTCGACCGCGCCTGGCGCCGGGTCGGTCTGGCTCTGGATCGCGTCGGATTCACGGTCGAGGACCGCGACCGCTCGAAGGGACTTTACTACGTTCGCTATGTCGACCCGGATGCCAACCTGGCGAAGGGCACCGGCTGGCTCGACAAGCTGAGCTTCTGGAAGAGTTCCCCGCCGGCCGGCAGCGGCAAGCCGCAGTACCGCATACATGTCAGCGAATCGGGACAGAACAGCGTCGTTCAGGTGCTTTCCAGCGAGGGTGGCACCGATAAATCGGAAACCGCGAAAAGGATCCTGAGCCTGCTCTATCAGCAGTTGCAGTGATCCGTTACGCGTCGCTCGGTAGCGGCAGCGCAGGCAATGCGCTGCTCGTCGAAAGCGGCGCAACCTGCCTGATGGTCGATTGCGGTTTCGGGCAGCGCGAGACGTTGAGGCGTCTCGCGCGCCTCCAGCGCAAGCCGGTTGACCTGAGCGGGATTCTGATTACCCACGAGCATGGCGACCATATCGGCGGCGTATTTCCGTTTGCCCGGCGCCATCGCCTGCCTGTCTGGTTGAGTCACGGAACCCTCGCGGCATGCGTAGCGGCAGCGGCCGACGTGGATGTGCGAATCATCGACAGCCATGAGGCGTTCGTGGTCGAAGCGCTGGAAATCCAGCCTTTTCCGGTTCCGCACGATGCTCGGGAGCCCGTTCAGTACGTGTTCTCTGACGGTGTCCGGCGACTGGGGCTGCTGACCGATGCCGGTGACGTCACCCAGCACATGCGCAACGTGCTGTCGGGAGTCGACGGGCTGATTCTCGAATGCAATCACGATGCCGCGCTGTTGGCTGCGTCGAACTATCCGCCATCATTGCAGCGGCGGATTGCTGGCCGTCTCGGTCATCTGGAAAATGACGCGGCAGCGGGACTGTTGCGGGAGATCGATTGCGGCAGGTTGCAGCATGTGGTTGCGGCGCATCTGAGCGAGCGCAACAACCATCCTGCGCTGGCGATCGGCGCTCTCGCGAAAGTGCTCGACGATGCCGCCGAGCGGGTCAGCGTGGCCTGCCAGAAAGCGGGCTTCGACTGGCGCCAACTGGCCTGAAGGTCAACAAAAAAGCGGGGCCGCAGCCCCGCCTTTGCCGAAACCCGAAGAACTACTTCTTGGCTTCCATGCCGGCCATGCCGCCTTGCTTGCCGGCGTCCATGGCAGTGCTGTCCTTGCCAGCCATTCCGGCCATGCCAGCCTGCGGAGCAGCAGCGCCGGCCATGCCAGCCTGTTCGGCAGGCTTGGCGGCTTCCATGCCGGCCATGCCACCTTGCTTGCCCGCTTCCATGCCAGCCATGCCGGCTTGCGGAGCGGCCATGCCGGCCATACCGGCTTGCGGAGCGGCAGCCGGAGCCGGAGCGGCGGCGGCAGGAGCGGGCGCCGGGGCAGCAGCCTTCGGTTCTTCCTTCTTGCCACAGGCAGTCAGGGCAACGGCAAGCAGAGCAGCAACGAGAATAGACTTATTCATGGGGATTTCCTTATCGACAAGAAGAAAAAGTATGGCAAATATTGATGGTCTTCAAGACCAATCGCTATTGATTATATCAATATTTCGAATCAGAGTAGAAAATCCGACTTCTCTCTCCATTCAGGGTTTCACAGGCCCAGCGTCGTAGGGGTGACCGGCGTTCCGCCCTCGGCCCAGATCTCTGCAAAGCGGCGGCGATAGGGCATGACCTCGTCCGGTTCGTCGATCAACAGTTTGCCGCGCGGCTGATTCCGGTCGAAGCGGATCAATGCATGTTCGTCGTCGACCAGGATCACCGAATCACGCAGATGAGCGAGCTGTTCCGGCGTCTGCTGCGCTGCGCTGTTGTGACTGTAGACAGTCAGCAGGCGCCGGGTCAGCGGTTGTCGCTGCTGTAGCGGCTCGCAGTTGCGCAAGGCGATGCGCAGACAGTCCGCTTGCAGCGCGGAGAGGGGTGCGCTGAGCGCTTCGATGCGTTCCGGCGTCTCGAGGTGCAGCATCCCGAGGTCTTCGTCATAGATCCACACCTGCTTGGAGGCGAGGGCCAGGATCCGGTCGATCGCCGACTGGTACTCGTTCCAGGAAGTGATTAGTTCGCGAGACATGGTTTGAAGTTTAGACCATTGGTAGAATTTGCGCTTTTTTCGGAGCCAGTCATGCCGATAGGCGTCATCGAGTCCCTCGACCACGAAGCCCGTGGAATCACTTGTCGGGAGGACAAGACGATTTTCGTCGACGGTGCCCTGCCTGGTGAAATTGTAGAATACGCAAGCTTCCGGAGAAAGCCCGGTTATGAAATTGCGCATCTGGTCCGGGTGCTTTCCGGTTCGCCTTCGCGAGTCAAGCCACGCTGCGAATACTTTGGCGTCTGTGGCGGATGCGCCATGCAGCACCTCGAACTGTCGGCGCAGGTTGCCGCCAAGCAGCGCGTTCTCGAGG
>CAZKSD010000161.1:0-5656 GCA_964555315.1 uncultured Dechloromonas sp. | reverse complement strand
CTCGATCAGCGTCGAAATCAGCAGCGGGCCGTCCTGCATCAATCCCATGGTCATGATGTCTCTTCCTCCGTTTGGTTGGGGCCTGTAGAAATTCGATCCTTCGGGCAGCGCGCGCGTCGCGGTCGCGCTCACTGCCAACCATGCCGCATATCATATACAAAGCCCGGGCGCATGAGCTCGTCGGAACATGGGGTATTCGCGGCGCGATGGCGGGCGGACTTCGTCAGGCCGGATTGGCGGGGACTCACTCCTTCGCTGGCCATCGGCGAACTCTCCTTCTGCCTGATGCTTGTCCGCCCGGCCAATCACCACCGTGGATCATCGCGCATCCGGACAAGAAGGTTTGCGAATGTCGCGCGTCCGGCTATTCTTGGCGCGCAATCCTCGGGAGTCTACTTTGGCAGAACTCTTTATGGTCCGTCACGGCCAGGCATCCTTCGGGACGGGAAACTACGATCGGCTTTCGGCTCTGGGCGAGCGTCAGGGGGTCTGGCTGGGCGAGTATTTCGGCGAACGGGGAATGGCGTTCGATCGGGTGGTGACCGGTTCAATGGTGCGACATCGGCAGACTGCCGACGCCATCTTTCGCGGCATGGGAAGCGCTGCCGCCTGCGAAGAGGATCCCCGGCTGAACGAGTACGATTTCCATGCACTCTACGGTGCGCTCGGCGAGGACAGGAGGGCGTTCAAGGCCCTGGCCGGCGGCAGCGTGCACGATTTCTACAAGGGACTGAAACAGGCTCTGCGGCTGTGGTCGGAGGACGCGCTCGCCGGGCCGCTTCCCGAATCGTGGGGACAATTCCAGCAGCGCGTGGCGGCCGCCCGCGAGAACATCCAGGGCCGGGGCGGCAGGCGGGTCCTGGTCATCAGTTCCGGCGGGCCGATGGGCGCCTTTGCCCAGCAGGTCATGCAGGCGCCCGCGAGCACCGCGATCGAACTGAACATGCAGATCAGGAATACGGGTATCTGCCAGTACTTCTTCAACACCGAAACCTGTCATCTGGCAAGCTTCAACGGCATTCCGCATCTCGATCTTCCGCTGCGCCGGGATTGCGTCACCTACGGATAAACGTCGTCGATCAGGAATCCATCATGAGCAATGACATTCACCAATTCGATTGCGACAAACTGGCCCGCTATCTCGAGGACAGGATTCCCGGTTTCCGGGGACCGCTGGTCGCGACAAAATTTGCCGGCGGCCAGTCCAACCCGACCTTCATGCTCGAGGCGCAAAGCGGACGCTATGTGTTGCGCCGCCAGCCGCCGGGAGAACTGCTCAAGTCGGCGCACGCCGTCGACCGCGAGTTTCGCGTCCTCGTGGCGCTGGCCGACACCGCCGTGCCGGTGCCGCGTGCCTGCCACCTGTGCGAGGATCGCGACGTCATCGGCACCATGTTCTATGTCATGGACTTCGCGGCCGGGCGGATCTTCTGGGACCCTTCCCTGCCGGAACTCGACAGGGGGGCGCGGGCGCCGGTCTATGCGGCGATCGTGGAAACGCTGGCGGCGCTGCACAAGGTCGACGTCGATGCGGTCGGGCTCGCCGACTACGGGCGCGCCGGGAACTATTTCGCACGGCAGACCGGCGTGTGGACCAAGCAGTACCGGGCCTCGGAAACCGGGCGCCTGGAGGCGATGGAGACCCTGATCGAATGGCTGCCGGCCAATTGTCCGCAGGATGACGGACCGCCGTCGCTGGTGCACGGGGACTTCCGGATCGACAACCTGATCTTCGCTGCGGTCGACCCGAAAATCATCGCGATTCTCGACTGGGAGCTGTCGACACTGGGCAACCCGCTGGCCGATCTCGCCTATTTCTGCATGTGCCTGCGCCTGCCCTCGGTCGGACACATTCCCGGCCTGCTGGGCAAGGATCGCCGCGAACTTGGTGTGCCGGACGAGGAAACCATCGTCCGCCGCTACTGCGAGTTGCGCGGCATCCCGGCGATTGCGCACTGGAACTTCTACCTGGCATTCAGCTTCTTCCGCCTGGCGGCGATCGCCCAGGGCGTCAAGAAGCGTGCCCTCGGCGGCAATGCATCGAACGCCAGGGCCGGTCAGGTCGGCGACATGGCAAGCCATCTGGCGGAGGCCGCCGCGGCCCTGATCGACACAACCCCGTAACGAGGAGTCGGCGATGAGTACGAAACTGTTTGACCTGAATGGCAGGATTGCGTTGGTGACTGGCGCCAGCCGCGGCATCGGCGAGGCGATTGCCAGCCTGCTGGCGGAGCAGGGCGCGCATGTGATCGTTTCCAGTCGCAAGCTGGATGACTGCCAGACGGTCGTCGACCGGCTGCGGGCGGCAGGCCTGAGCGCCGAAGCCCTGGCCTGCCATGTCGGAAACATGGAAGACATCGCCACTGCCTTCGCCCACATTCGCGCCGCGCACGGCCGTCTCGACATCCTCGTCAATAACGCGGCGACCAATCCGTATTTCGGCCATGTTCTGGACACCGATGTGAGCGCCTACAACAAGACGGTCGACGTCAATATCCGGGGCTATTTCTTCATGTCGGTCGCGGCCGGCAAGATGATGCGCGAACGGGGAAGCGGCGCGATCGTCAACATCGCCTCGGTCAACGCGCTGCAGCCCGGCGACATGCAGGGCATCTACTCGATCACCAAGGCGGCGGTCGTGAATATGACCAAATCCTTCGCCAAGGAGTGCGGGCCTCTGGGCATCCGGGTCAATGCCGTGTTGCCGGGACTGACGAAAACCAGGTTTGCCGGCGCCCTCTTCGCCAACAAGCCCCTCTACGACGAATGGATGGCGAGGGTCCCGCTGCGCCGGCATGCCAAGCCGCAAGAGATGGCAGGGACGGTGCTCTACCTGGTTTCCGACGCGGCGAGCTACACCAATGGCGAGTGCATCGTCGTCGACGGCGGACTGACTCTCTAAGGGCCGGAATGAATCGGGCAAGTTACCCCGGACAGGCGGCAAGGATCACCGGCGCGGCCGTCGCCGTCGACGGTGGCGTTTCGGCCCTGTGACTCACACTTGAACGAAAGGAAACCCAGTGGATTTCTCCTGTTCCCCCAAGGTCGAGGACCTGCGCCGCCGTGTCCGCGAATTCATGGACGACCACATCGTGCCGCGGGTGCGTCAGTGGCACGACGAAGTCCATCAGGGGCAGTTCCCGGTGTCCTTCATGGACGATTTGAAGACGCTGGCCAGGTCTGAAGGCCTGTGGAACCTGTTCCTGCCCCACCTCAGGGACGATGAGCCGGGTACCCGGCTGACCAATCTCGAATATGCGCCGCTGGCGGAAATCATGGGGCGCGTCAGCTGGGCGTCGGAGGTCTTCAACTGCAATGCGCCGGACACCGGCAACATGGAACTCCTGCACCTGTGCGCAACGCCCGAGCAGAATGCGGCCTGGCTGCAGCCGCTGCTGCGGGGCGAAATCCGTTCCGCCTTCGCCATGACCGAGCCGGACGTCGCCTCCTCGGACGCCACCAACATCACGACGCTGATCTCCCGGGATGGTGACGACTACGTGATCAATGGACGCAAGTGGTTCATCACCAATGCCGCCCATCCCGAATGCCGGATATTCATCGTGATGGGCAAGACCGATCCGGCGGCGGATGCCTACCGGCAGCAGAGCATGGTGCTGGTGCCGCGCGACACGCCCGGGCTGGATATCGTGCGCAGCGTGAATATCATGAACCACCATTCACCGGAAGGCCATTGCGAGATCGTCTTCCGCAACGTGCGGGTGCCGGCGGGCAATCTGCTCGGCGCCGAGGGGAGCGGCTTCGCGCTGGCCCAGGCGCGCCTCGGCCCCGGCCGGATTCATCATTGCATGCGCTCCATCGGCGCCGCCGAACTCGCGCTGGAACTGATGATCGACCGTGCTTTGGAACGCAAGGCCTTCGGCAAGCAGTTGTACATGCACGGGACGATCGGCGAATGGATCGCCAGATCGAGAATCGAGATCGACCAGGCGCGCCTGCTGGTCCTCAAGGCCGCCTGGATGATCGACAACCTCGGGGTCAGGGAAGCGCGCAAGGAGATCTCGATGATCAAGGCGCTGGTCCCGGGCGTGCATACCGCCGTATGCGATCGCGCCATGCAGACTTTCGGGGCGATGGGCATCAGCCCGGACACGCCGCTGGCCGACCACTGGACCTGGGGCCGGGCGCTGCGCTATGCCGATGGTCCGGACGAAGTCCACCTGCAAGCCATCGCCCGCATGGAGATCAGGAAGGGCAAGGAGAATCTCGGTTCGACCCTGCCCTATCTGACGCCGCCGCTGCGGCTCTAGGCAGGACGGCGCGGTGCCGGATGCCCGCAGCCGTCGCGCTGCCGGCGAATCGAGATTGACCCAGCCCGTCCGGGCAGCAAGGAAATTTTCGTGGCTTGATCGCAACCGAGGGAGCGGAACATGAATTGCTTCAAAGACAAAGTGGCCGTCATCACTGGCGCCGGCTCGGGCATAGGGCGCGCGCTGGCCCAGCAGTTGGCGGCGAGGGGCGCGCGCCTGGCCCTGTCGGATGTCAATGCGCAGAGCCTGGAAGAAACCAGGAAATCCCTGGCGCAAGGGACGAAGGCAATTGCCTACCCGCTCGACGTGTCCAGTCGCGAGGCAGTCTTTGCGCATGCCAAAGCGGTGAGACGGGATTTCGGAACTGCACACTTCCTGGTCAACAATGCCGGCGTGACCGTCGTCGGCACCATTGCCCACCTGTCGATCGAAGAGATCGAGTGGCAGCTCGGCATCAACCTGTGGGGCGTGATCTACGGCACCAAGGCCTTCCTGCCGATGATGCTGGAGCAGCGTGAAGGCTGCATCGTCAATGTTTCGAGCGTCTTCGGCTTTGTCGGCTTCCCCGCTCAGGGAGCCTACAACATCTCCAAATTCGGAGTGCGCGGGCTTACCGAGTGCTTGTGGAGCGAACTGGCTGGCTCGGGTGTGCGTGCGGTCTCCGTTCATCCGGGCGGGATCAAGACCAACATAGAAATCGCCGGTCGCCGATGCGCCGCGGCTGGAGAAGAGGAGTCGCGCCTTGCGAAGTTGGGGGAAAAGTTGTTGCTCACCCCGCCCGCTGAATGTGCAGCCGACATCCTTGCCGGGGTGGAGCGTGGCGACCTGCAAATCGTTACCGGCAACAAGTCGTCGACGCTGCACTGGCTGAGCCGCCTGCTGCCCGACCGTTACCCGAAGATACTCAGACTATTGACCGGTTGATCGGCCGCTTCCCGCAACGGCCATGAATTGCCGGAGACAAGTCCATGGGGCCGGCTTCTCTGGCGGAAGCCGGAGCGCGGCACGGCCGGGTCTTACCGGATGTCGCCGCAGAAGATATCGATGTTCCGGTCCTGCGGGCTGGTCCGAACCACGATCGAATAGTTGCCGTTGCGCAACGCCTCCAGGGACGCCTCCGCTGTCCGTATCATCCTCCAGCCACCAACCTCGGGAAACGAGGTCACCGTGCTGTTCATCTCGAAGGCTGGCTGGGGTCCTTGACTGGCGCAGGTTCCGGGGTAGATGAACGCAAAAAGCTGCGGCCTCCGGGAGACCCCGAGCGGGAGAGGGCCACTGAGAAAGATTCTGACATCGGTAACGTCGCCCCGCGCCACGAGGGTGGCCTGCGCGACCGCCCCGAGATTCTGCTGGCCTGGCCGCAACGGCACATTCAGCGTCCGGCT
>CAZKSD010000160.1:0-5666 GCA_964555315.1 uncultured Dechloromonas sp. | reverse complement strand
TGCTCAGGGACGTCCGTGTCGGTGACCAGATTTTCGCAACCTACGAGGAATTGACCGTCCTTTCCATCACGCCGACGCCCCCGCCGGTGCCTGAACCGCCGCCCGCCGCGCCGCCGGCTGCGCAATGACCCGCGAAAGGACCGTCACCGTGATCAGAAAACTCGTTCTCGCAATTGCCGGCTGGCTGCTGTTTGCCGGGCTCGCGTTCGCCCAGATCAACATCAATACCGCCAGCAGGGACGAACTCGACAGTCTCAAGGGCATCGGCCCGACCAAGGCAAAGGCGATCATCGACTACCGCAAGAAGAACGGCCCGTTCAACTCGGTCGACGACCTGGAAAAGGTTCCGGGAATCGGCCCGGCGACGCTCAAGGACATCCGGGGCAGCGTCACGGTCAGCGGCGCGTCGCAACCGCTCACGCCTGCCGCGCAAGCCGCCTCGCCAGGCAAGGCGCAGCCCCGCGTCACAGCCGTGCAGTCGACCACGCCAGCCGCGACCGCCGCGGCACGACCGGCCGAACATGCGCCGTCCAGCGCGCCGGCAACTCCTGCAAGACCGTTGCCGGCCCCCGCCGGCAGTGCGGCAACGCCCGCCGCGCCAGTGGCTCCCGCCCAGCCGGCCCGGCCGCCGGCCGCCAAGCCGGCCGCCCCGGCGGCGGCTTCTGCAGGCTCGGCCGATCCGGGCAAGCCTGCCGCACCCGCCGCAACGGCCGAACCGGCTGCGGCATCGACTCCCGCAGGACCGGCCAAGCCGGCGCAACCCGCACGGCCGCCCGCCAACTGACCGCGCCGATTTGAGCGACTGCCTGACCCTTTGCGCCACCACCCGCCTCGCCCAGACACTGCGCGGCGAGGCGCCGGATGGGCAGACGGTCTGGCAGACACGGCGGGCGCTGACCATCGGGCAATGGCTGGCAACCCTGGCCGATGAAGCGCTGCTTTGCGGCATTGCCGATCTGCCGGCTGCCCTTGACCCTTTCGCCGAGCACCTGCTCTGGGAAAGGGTCATTGCCGCGACGCTGACCGAGGCCGCCCCGCTTTTCGACATTCAGGGCATGGCGAGCTCGGCGGCCGAGGCCCACGCGATTTCGCGCCTGTGGAACATCCACCCGACCGGCCACCAGTTCGCCGACGAGACGAAGCTCTTTACCGCCTGGCAGGCCGATTTCGGCAAACGTTGCCGGGCCGCCAACTGGAGCGACACGATCAGCCTGCACCTGCAACTGATCGACCTGATCGCGGCCGGGCACTTCGCCCTGCCGTCCGCCGTGATTTTCGCGGGCTTCGACCGCCTTGCGCCGCTCGAACGGAAGCTGCTGGCGGCGCTGGCGGGAGGCGGGGTCGCTGTCGAAAGTCAGCCGGAAGACGCGGTCGACCCCGGAACCCGCAGTCGCCTTCCGGCGCGCGGCGATCATCAGGCAATGCGCTGTCCAGACGTCGCCGCCGAATGCGCGGCCATCGCCGCCTGGGCCCAGGCGCAGTTGGCGGCCGACCCGGCGCGCCGGCTCGGCATCGTCGCCCCCGACCTGGCCAGCGTGCGCGACCGCCTGGAGTTCGCGCTCGACGACGCGCTGCATCCGGCGCTGATCCGGCCCGATGCCGCCGAGTCGCCGCGCTGCTTCAACTTCTCGCTCGGCCGCAGGCTCGCCGATCTGCCGTTGATCCGGGTTGCCCTCGATCTGCTGGCCTTGGGCGGCGGACGGACCAAGGTCGAGCAGGGCCGCCTGTCGGCACTGTTGTTGGCGGGTGGCTGGTCGGCGGCGGAGGCCGAGGGCGACGGCCGCGCCCGCCTTGACGCCGCGCTGCGCCGCGATCTGCCCTATTTCACCACCCTGCCGGCCGCGATCCGGCTGGCCGGGCGCCTGGCCGAAGACGAGCCGCCACCGTGCCCGCAGACAGTGGCGGCGCTGGACGCTTTGGTCGACGCGATGACGGGTATCTCAAGCACGCTGCGCCCAAGCGCCTGGACCGGCGTTTTCCGCAGGGCCCTGAAGGCCGCGGGCTGGCCCGGTGATCGCCCGCTGTCCAGCCACGAGTTTCAGGCGCAGCGGGCGTTTGCCGAGGTCCTCGACGGCTTCGGCCGGCTTGATGACCTGCTTGGAAAGCTGTCACCGGGCGACGCCATACGCCGTCTGTCGCAGCTGTGCCAGCAGCGCATCTTCCAGCCGGAAACGCGCGGCCAGCCTTCGATTCAGGTGCTTGGCGTCCTCGAGAGCGCCGGGCTCGAATTCGACGCCCTGTGGGTGATGGGTATGAACGACGACCTCTGGCCGCCACCGCCGCGCCCCAACCCGCTGTTGCCGGCCGAACTGCTGCGGGCGGCCGGGGTGGCGCATGCCAGCGCCGAGGTCGAGCTCGATTTTGCGCAGCGGGTGCATGCCCGCCTGTCGCTGGCCGCACCGGACGTGACATTCTCGTATTCGCGGGCCGACGGCAACCGCATCCTGCGGCCGAGCCCGCTGATCGCCGGCATGGCGCCGGCCGGAGATGCGCCGGGCGCGGCGGTCACGCTGGCGCGCCGGCTTGCCCGGGAAGCCGGAACCGCCTGCGAACTGCTCGCCGATTCCCTGGCGCCGCCGGTCGCCGAAGGCGAAAAGGTGCCCGGCGGCAGCTGGTTGCTGCGCGCGCAGGCGATCTGTCCGGCCTGGGCCTATTACCAGTACCGGCTCAGTGCCGAGGCGATGGACGAGCCGGTCGAGGGACTCGACGCGGCGGCGCGCGGCACACTCGTGCATGAGGCTCTGGAAGCCTTCTGGACGGCTGCGCGGACGTCGTCGGCCCTCGCCGGCATGAGCGAGGCAGTCCGCCGGCAGGCGATCGCCGAGGCCGTCGCCGCGGCGATCAGGGCCTTCGAGATGGCTCGCCGCGTGACGTTGCCGGCCCGCTTCCGCGAACTGGAAGCGGCGCGCCTGCACAGGCTCCTCGACGTCTGGCTGGCCGTCGAAGGCAGGCGCGAGCTGGAATTCGCGGTCATCGCCTGCGAACAGGCCGCCGAAGTCGACATCGAGGAAATCAGGGTCAAGGTGGTCGTCGACCGCATCGATCGCCTGGTCGACGGCCGGCAGATCATCATCGACTACAAGACCGGCGCCAGCATCGACATCCGGAACTGGGCCGAGCGGCGCATCACGGAACCGCAACTGCCGATCTACGCGGCGCTGGTCAACGACGAGGTCGCCGCTGTCGCCTTCGCCAAGGTGCTGCTCGACAAACCGTCCTTCGCCGGGGTCGCCGACGAAAGGGACATCCTGCCCGGCGTCCACGGCATCGCCGATACCAGGCAGAAGATCTTCGAACCCGCGGAATTTCCGGACTGGGTCGCCGTCATCACCCACTGGCGCGAACGGCTGCATGCCGTGGCCCGGGAAATCAGGGCGGGACACGCGGGCGTCATGTTCGCCGACGAAAAGGCCCTGCAATACTGCGAGGTCCTGCCCCTGCTGCGCCTGCCCGAACGACGCCGTCTCCTCGCCGGGAAACTGGCATGACGCCCGCGGTCGACCGCCTCGCGGAGGACGAAACCACGCGCCGCAGGGCGCTCGAGGTCGCTTCCTGGATCGTCGAAGCTCCGGCCGGGGCCGGCAAGACGGAACTGCTGACGCAGCGCTACCTGCGCTTGCTGGCAATCGTCGAGCATCCGGAAGAGGTGCTGGCGCTGACCTTCACCAACAAGGCGGCGACCGAAATGCGCGACCGCATCCTCGGCAGCCTGGAACGGGCGGCAAGCGGCGAGGCGCCCGAGCAGCCGCACAAACGGCTCACTATCGAGCTGGCGAACCGGGTGCTGGCCCACGACGCCGCGCAGGGCTGGCAGCTGCTCGGCCACCCCGGCCGCCTGCGCATCACGACCATCGACGCGCTGTGCGCCAGTCTGGCCCGGCAGATGCCCTACCTGAGCCGCTTCGGCAGCCAGCCGGGTGTCACCGAGGATGCCGCGGCGCATTATGCGACGGCAGCGCGCCGGACGCTGGAAATGGTCGAAGCCGAGACGCCGGACGCCGATGTCGTCGCCGAGGCGCTCGCCTTCATGAACAACGACGCCCGCCGTCTGGAGAAGCTGCTGGTCGCCATGCTCGGGCGGCGCGACCAGTGGCTCCACCACGCCTCGCGCATCGAGAGCGGGGCGCTGAAGCCCGAGGTCGAGGCCGGCTTCGCGGCGCTGATCGAGCGCGACCTGGCCGTCGTCGCCGGCTTGCTCGATGCCGGCACGCAGGCGCGGCTGATGCCGCTGGCCCGTTTTGCGGCGGCCAACGCGCCGGGGCTGCTCGATGCCATTTTCGACTGGAATTCGCCGTTGACCGCAACCATCGCCGACCTGCGCCAGTGGCAGGCGGTGGCCGGCCTGTTGCTAACCGGCAGTGGCACACTGCGCAAGACAGTCGACAAGCGCAGCGGCTTCCCGGCCGACAAGGCATTCGCCGACCGGAAAACGGCCATGCTCGACCTGCTGGCCGAGCTGCGCGGCAGCGTCGGGCTCGAAGACGCGCTGGGCATGCTGGTCAGGCTGCCGCAGCCCAGGCTTTCCGAGGCCGAATGGGCCACCGTCGAATGCTTCTCGCGCCTGTTGCGGCTGGCCGCCGGGCAACTGTGGCTGGCCTTCCAGGAAGCCGGCGAGGTCGATTTCATCGAAATCGCCGCCCGCGCCGGGCTGGCGCTCGGCGCCGACGAGGCGCCGACCGACCTCGCCCAGGCACTCGACTACCGCATCCGCCACCTGCTGGTCGACGAATTCCAGGACACCAGCCCGAGCCAGGTCGGCCTGCTCGAAAAACTGACGCGCGGCTGGACGCCGGACGACGGGAGGACGCTATTCGTCGTCGGCGACCCGATGCAGTCGATCTACCGCTTCCGCAAGGCCGATGTCGGCCTCTTCCTGCGCATCCGCGAGCGCGGCATCGGCGACATCCGGCTCGCTCCCCTGCGCCTGTTCCGCAACAACCGCTCGTATCCCGCCATCGTCGATTGGGTCAACGCGACGTTCCCGGGCATTTTTCCGGCCGCCGACAGCCCGGAAGCGGGCGCCGTGCGCTATGCCGAATCTGCCGTCACCCGGCCGGCACGCGCCGACAGCGGCGTCGCCGTCCATCCGGTCATTGAACGCGACGGTGCTGACGCTGCCGCCGAGGAAGCCTGCCGCGTACTGGCCATCGTCCAGCAGGCCCGCCGCGAGGCACCGAAAGAACGCATCGCCGTACTCGTCCGGGCGCGCACCCACCTCGACGCGCTCGTCGCCGAAATCCGCCGCAGCGCGCCGGATCTGCGCTTCCAGGCGGTCGACATCGAAGGGCTGGACGGGCGCCAACATGTACAGGACCTGCTCACCCTGTTCCGCGCCCTGCACCACAGCGCCGACCGCGTGCATTGGCTGGCGCTGCTGCGTGCTCCGTGGTGCGGCCTCAAGCTGGCCGACCTGCACGCGCTGGCCGCCGACGCCAGGAAAGCCACCATCTGGCAACTGATGCAGGATGAGGCGCGCGTCGCCCGCCTCTCCGACGATGGCCGGCAACGCCTGACCCATGTCCGCGCGGTGTTGCGCCTGGCCTTGGCCGGGCGCGGCCGCCAGCATCCGCGGCGCTGGCTGGAAGGCGTCTGGCTGATGCTCGGCGGCCCGCGCTGCCTGGAAGCGCCCGAGGCCATGAACGATGTCGAGGCCTTCTTCCTGCTGA
>CAZKSD010000159.1:0-5709 GCA_964555315.1 uncultured Dechloromonas sp. | reverse complement strand
ACCTCGCCGACTACCTGGTCAAGAAGGGCCTGCCCTTCCGCGACGCGCACGAAGCCGTCGGCCACGCGGTCAAGGCCGCCGAAGCCAAGGGTGTCGACCTGCCGCAACTGACGCTGGAGGAACTCAGGGCGTTCTGCCCGCGGGTGGAAAACGACGTTTTTTCGGTGTTGACCGTGGCAGGCTCGCTGGCCAGCCGCAATCACATTGGCGGCACCGCTCCGGATCAGGTCAGGGCGGCCATCACCAGGGCGCGCGGCCGCCTCTGAAAGATGAAGAAGAAGCTCGGCAAATACGAACTGGTCAGCAAGCTCGCGGAAGGCGCGACGAGCACCGTCTACCTCGGGCGCGACCCGTTCGCCCAGCGCGACGTGGCGATCAAGGTCGCCAGCCCGGGAATCCTGCGCGACCCGGAAAAAGGGCGGTTGTACACCAGCCTGTTTCTCAACGAAGCGTCGCTGATCGGCAAGCTCAATCACCCGCATATCGTCCAGATCCACGATGCCGTGGTCGCCGAGGATCTCTGCTACATCGTCATGGAGTATGTCGCCGGCGGCACCCTCGAGGCGCACGCCGAACCCGGCAGACTGCTGCCGGTCGACCGCGTCGTCGAGCTGGTTTTCAAATGCACGCGGGCGCTCGATTTCGCCTACCGCCTCGGCATCACCCACCGCGACATCAAGCCCGCCAACATCCTGCTCGCCGGCGGCTCGGACATCAAGATCTCCGACTTCGGCGCCGCGATCATCAAGTACGCCAGCATCGAACGCACCCAGGTCACCGGCATCGGGTCGCCAGCCTACATGTCACCGCAACAGGTCCAGGAACAGCATCTCGACCACCGCACCGACATCTATTCGCTGGGCGTCGTGCTGCACCAGTTGCTCACCGGCGAGTTGCCCTACACCGCCGCCAACAACTTCAGCATGGTCTACCAGATCGTCCATGGCGAAGCGGCGCGGCCTTCGACACAACGCCCCGGCCTGCCGCCGGTGCTCGACGAAATCGTCGCGCGCGCCATGGCCAAGGACCTCGACGCCCGCTATCCGACCTGGCAGGCGTTTGCCCATGATCTGGCGCAGTCTGTCCGCGACCGCCAGCTCAGGACCTCGCGCAGCGATTTTCCGGATACCGAGAAGTTCGCGATACTGCGCGCGCTGCCCTTCTTCACGGATTTCACCGATGTCGAAATCTGGGAAGCGTTGCGTTTCGCCGACTGGCGGCACGTCACTCCGGGGACCGCGATCATGCGCGACGGCGATCCCGGCAATTTCTTCTGCTTCGTCGCCGACGGCGAACTCGCCGTCAGCAAGAACGGCACCCGGCTCACCACGCTGACCGGCGGCGAATGCTTCGGCGAGATGGCGATCATCCGCCGCCACAGCCACATCCGCAGCGCCGATGTCGTCGCGGAAACCGCGGCCAACATCGTCACGATTCGCGGCGAAGCCCTGGAAATGGCTTCCGAATCCTGCCGGATGCACTTCTACCAGGGTTTCCTCGACGTTCTCGCCAACCGGCTGTCGCTCTCCAACCAGCGGCTGGCGGCGATCTAGCCCGCGTCGGCCGCGGGCAGCGAAGCTTCGGCCGCGCTCGCCGACTCGTAGATCTGCGGCGGCAGCTTGCCCTTCGCCAGCGCCTCGCCGAGCTTGACGCGCAGGAAGGTGTTGGACGTATAGCGCGTCACTTCGTGGTAGTGGCGCTCGACGACGCCCTTGACCATGGCGATGTAGTCGTCAACCAGTTCCGGCACGATGGCGAACCGGTCGTAGTTGACGATGGCGTTCACCTTGTGCCCGACCGCCGCCAGCGCTTCGTCCACCGCCTGCCCGATGCGCGCGATGTCGTCGGCGCTCCTGACGTTCAGCCCCTCGAAATTGACGAAGAAGAGGTTCTTGCCGGCATCGTAGGTCAGGCGTTCGGACATCGGCATCTCGAGCATCTGCGGACGGATCTTCATCGGTTCGTCGCGGAAGATGCGGCTGTCCATCAGCGCCGGCGGCGAAGGCATGATCGGGACGAAATCCATGTGGTCGAGGATGTCCTTCTGCAGATCGACGCCGGGGGCGATCTCGATCAGCTCAAGACCTTCCGGACAAAGCCTGAAGACACAGCGCTCGGTCACGTAGAGCACCGGCTTGCGCCATTTGGCGGCCTGCGGCCCGCTGAAGGTGCGGTGTTCGACCTCCTCGACGAACTTCCGCGACTTGCCGTCCTCGAAAATCCGCAATTTTCCGGCGTCGACCGCGACATCCAGATGGCCGGCGGTGAAGGTGCCGACAAAGACCACTTTCTTGGCATTCTGCGAAATGTTGATGAAGCCGCCGGCGCCGGCCAGGCGCGGGCCGAACTTGGAGACGTTGAGGTTGCCCTGCCGATCCGCCTGCGCCAGCCCGAGGAAAGCGATGTCGAGGCCGCCGCCGTCGTAGAAGTCGAACTGGCTCGGCTGGTCGATGATCGCCTGGGTGTTGGTCGCCGCGCCGAAGTTCAGGCCGCCGGCCGGCACGCCGCCGATGACGCCGGGCTCGGCGGTCAGCGTCATCAGGTCGATGATCTGCTCCTCGGCGGCGACATTGGCGACACCCTCCGGCATGCCGATGCCGAGATTGACCACGGCGTTCGCCCGCAGTTCGAGCGCCGCGCGGCGCGCGATGATCTTGCGTTCGCTCATCGGCATCGCGGCGATTGCCGACATCGGCACCTTGATCTCGCCGGCGAAGGCCGGGCTGTACTGCTCGATGAAGGTCTGCATGTGGTACTCGGGCTTCTCCGCGACCACCACGCAATCGACCAGCACCCCGGGAATCTTCACCTGACGCGGATTCAGCGTACCGCGTTCGGCGATGCGCTCGACCTGGACGATCACCGTGCCGCCAGAGTTGCGCGCCGCCATCGCGATCGCCCTCGCCTCAAGGGTCAGCGCCTCCTTCTCCATCGTCACATTGCCGTCGGGATCGGCCGTCGTTCCGCGGATGATGCCGACGTTGATCGGCAGGGCCTTGTAGAAAAGATACTCCTCGCCGTCGATCTCCATCAGGCGCACGACATCCTGCGTCGTCCTCTCGTTCAGCTTGCCGCCGCCGAAACGCGGGTCGACGAAGGTGCCCAGCCCGACCCGCGTGATGGTTCCCGGCTTGCCGGCGGCGATGTCGCGGAAGAGGTGGGTGATGACCCCCTGCGGCAGATTGTAGGCTTCGATCCGGTTGGCGACGGCCAGTTGCTGCAGCTTGGGCACCAACCCCCAGTGGCCGCCGAGGACGCGGGCGACCAGCCCGTCATGGCCGAAGTGGTTGAGGCCGCGCTCCTTACCGTCACCCTGCCCGGCCGCATAGACCAGCGTGAGGTTGCGCGGGCCGCCCTGGCCATGCACGTCGGCCGCTTCCCTTTCGAGAAACAGCTCCTCGAGCGCCACGGCGATGTTCTCGGCGAAGCCGATGCCGACGAAGCCGCCGGTCGCCACGGTGTCGCCATCGCGGATCAGGCGCACCGCATCGCGGGCGGTGACCACCTTTCCCGTATCGGAAGCGCGCAGCGACGAGGCCATGGGGTGACTTGATAGAGGCATGTGGAATCTCCTGGAAGTTCAGTTCGCGCCGGGTTCGTTCAAATGGCGCCGGCCACGACATTCCCCGCGGTCGCGCCGGACAGCCGAAGGGCGGGATACTCCGCGCTCGCGCATGATGCGCCGCTCAGAACTTCTCCGGCACATACTTGTAGGGATAATCGGGTTCCTTGTACTTGCCGGGAGGCTGGCGCTTGGGCAGGACGATCTTGCCGCGCTTGATTTCCTCGTAGGGGATCTTGCTCAGCAGGTGGGTGACGATGTTGAGGCGGACCCGCTTCTTGTCGTTCGACCTGGCGACGAACCAGGGCGCCCACGGCGTGTCGGTCTTCTCGAACATCTCGTCGCGCGCCCGCGAGTAGTCGTACCAGCGGCTGTAGGACTTGAGGTCCATCGGCGACAGCTTCCAGATCTTGCGCCCGTCGTCGATGCGCTGGGTCAGCCGGCGCGTCTGCTCCTCCGGGCTGACTTCGAGCCAGTACTTGAGCAGGATGATCCCGGATTCGATCATCAGTTTCTCGAAATTGGGCACGACATCCAGGAAGCGGCTGGCCTGCTCGTCGCTGCAGAAACCCATGACGCGCTCGACGCCGGCGCGGTTGTACCAGCTGCGGTCGAAGATGACGACCTCGCCGGCCGCCGGGAAGTGCTGCATGTAGCGCTGCACGTACATCTGCGATTTCTCGCGCTCGGTCGGCGCCGGCAGGGCGACGACACGGAAAACGCGCGGGCTGACGCGCTCGGTGATCGCCTTGATGGTGCCGCCCTTGCCGGCGCCGTCGCGCCCCTCAAAGACGACGAGAACCTTGAGCCCCTTGGCGACCACCCATTCCTGCAGTTTGACCAGTTCGACGTGCAGCTTCGCGAGTTCCTTTTCGTATTCCCTGGCGCCGAGCTTCCCGCCAACCGGAACCGTCTGCTTCTTGCCTGACTTTCTCTTGCCCATCGTGCTCTCCTTGAACAGGTTCCTGACACCGCGCCATCGCTTCCATGATAGGCCGCGACCCCGCAATCGGCAATGCGAACCCGACATCGATCCGGGCGCTTCGCCGGTGCAGGCGATGAACGTCGCGCGCGTCGGTCGCCACGGTAAACGATGGAACCCGGGATTGGCGACTTGACCGTGGTATGCTGTTCCGGTCGGCTTTGCGCCTGATGTTTGAGGAGGAATTGATGAAAACGATCCGATCCGTTGTGCTTTGGTGGCTGGCGGCCAGCATCCTGCTGGTCTCGGCGGTCCGCGCCCAGGGCAGCGCGGCGCCGGCGGGCGATGCCGCGGCGCCGCCGCCATTCACGGCGCAGGAACTTGACGCCATGCTGGCGCCGATCGCCCTCTACCCGGACGGCTTGCTGTCGCAGGTGCTGATGGCCTCGACCTACCCCCTCGAGGTGGTCCAGGCGGCCCGCTGGAGCAAGGCCAACCCCGGTCTCAGTGGCGACGACGCCGTCAAGAAGGCCGGCTCGGAAAGTTGGGACGTCAGCGTCATGTCCCTGGTCGCCTTTCCCAATGTCCTGGAGATGATGAACAAGGAGCTCGAATGGACGAAGAAACTGGGCGACGCCTTCCTCGGACAGCAGCAGGAGGTGCTGGCCGCCGTTCAGCGCCTGCGCCAACTGGCCAAGAATGCCGGCAACCTCGAGAGCAACCAACAGCAGGTGGTGCGTAGCGAGGCCCAGTCCATCATCATCGAGCCGGCTCAGCCACAGACGATCTACGTCCCGGCCTATAACCCGACGGTGGTTTACGGCGCCTGGCCGTATCCCGCCTACCCGCCCTACTATTACCCGGGCGTTGCCGCCTGGTATCCGGGATCCGCGCTGCTCACCGGCCTTGCCTGGGGCGTGGGCTTTGCCGCCGCCGGTGCGATATTCGGCAGTTGCAACTGGGGCCGGGGAGATGTCAATGTCAACGTCAACCGCGCCACCAACATCAACCGTAACTTCAATCGCACCAGTGTCGGTTCCGGCGGCAACTGGCAGCACAATGCGCAGCACCGCGGCAATGCCGCCTATCGCGACCAAGCCTCGCGCGAGCGTTACGGCAACAAGCGCGCCGAAAATGCGCGCAATGAATTCCGCGGACGCGAAGGCGGCGATCGCGGCGGCCGGGACGGAATCGGCGGCGACCGCGGCGGCGCCGGCGGCCGGGA
>CAZKSD010000158.1:0-5725 GCA_964555315.1 uncultured Dechloromonas sp. | reverse complement strand
ATGGTCCGCTCGTCGGCCAAGAACTACGCCGGCGTCGCCATCGTCACCGATCCGGCCGACTACGCCCCGCTGCTCGCCGAAATGAAGGCCACCGGCGGCGCACTCAAGCTCGCTACCCGCTTCAACCTGGCCAGGAAGGCGTTCACCCACACCGCCCGCTACGACAGCATGATCGCCAACTGGCTGACCGGCCTCGACGACGGCGCCGAAGCCAAGCCGGCCGAAGCCGCGCCGGTTCCGTCGATTTTCCCGGCCAGGCTGCAACTGGCCTTCGACCGCACCGAAATCCTGCGCTACGGCGAGAACTCGCACCAGCAAGCCGCCTTCTACCGCGACACCATCGCGCTGCCGGGCAGCATCGCCGCCTACACCCAACTGCAGGGCAAGGAACTGTCGTACAACAACATCGCCGACTCCGATGCCGCCTGGGAATGCGTCAAGGCCTTCGACGCCCCGGCCTGCGTCATCATCAAGCATGCCAACCCCTGCGGCGTCGCCATAGCCGGCAGCCTGCTCGGCGCCTACGAAAAAGCCTTCAAGACCGATTCGACCTCGGCCTTCGGCGGCATCATCGCCTTCAACGGCGAAGTCGGCATCGACGTCGTCAACGCCATGAACGAGCGCAAGCACTTCGTCGAAGTGCTGATCGCCCCGTCCTTCACCGCCGAAGCCAAGGTCGCGCTGGCCGCCAAGACCAACCTGCGCGTGCTGGTCGTGCCGCTCGGTCGTGAGCTGAACAAGCTGGAACTCAAGCGCGTCGGCGGCGGCCTGCTGGTGCAGACGCCCGACGACTTCACCGCGCAAGCGAGCGGCCTGAAAGTCGTCACCAAGGTGCGGCCGACCGCCCGGCAGATCGAGGATCTGCTCTTCGCCGAGCGCGTCGCCAAGTTCGTCAAGTCGAACGCCATCGTCTTCTGCGGCGGCGGCATGACTCTGGGCGTCGGGGCAGGACAGATGAGCCGCGTCGATTCGACCCGGATCGCCGGCATGAAGGCGCAGAACGCCGGCCTCGACCTTCGGGGTTCGGTCGTCGCGTCGGATGCCTTCTTCCCGTTCCGCGACGGCGTCGATGTTCTGGCGGCGGCCGGTGCCGTCGCCGTCATCCAGCCGGGTGGCTCGATGCGTGACGACGAGGTCATCGCCGCCGCCGACGAGCACGGCATCGCGATGGTCTTCACCGGCGCCCGCCACTTCCGGCACTGACAACAATGAAACCCAAGGACTCGGCCATGAAACTGCTGGTCATCGGTTCCGGCGGCCGCGAGCACGCCATGGCCTGGCGACTGGCGCAGAACCCGGGGCTGCAGAAGGTTTATGTCGCTCCCGGCAATGCCGGCACGGCGCGCGAGCGCAGGCTGAAGAACGTCAATCTCAGCGACCCCGTCGCCCTCGCCTGCTTCGCCGAAAGGGAAGGGGTGCACCTTACCGTCGTCGGCCCGGAAGCGCCGCTGGCTGCCGGTGTGGTCGATGTCTTCCGCGCCCGCGGCCTGAAGATCTTCGGCCCGACCCGGGAAGCCGCACAGCTCGAATCGTCGAAGGATTTCGCCAAGCGCTTCATGGCCCGGCACCACATCCCGACGGCGGAATTCGCGACTTTTTCCGAGTCGACCGCGGCACACGCCTACATCGACGAGAGGGGCGCCCCCATCGTCATCAAGGCCGACGGTCTGGCCGCCGGCAAGGGCGTCGTCGTCGCCATGTCGCTGGAAGAAGCGCACGCCGCCATCGACGACATGCTGTCCGGCAACAAGCTCGGCGATGCCGGCGCCCGTGTCGTCATCGAGGAATATCTCGACGGCGAGGAAGCCAGCTTCATCGTCATGGTCGACGGCAAGAACGTGCTGGCGCTGGCCTCCAGCCAGGACCACAAGCGCATCTTCGACGGCGACCAGGGCCCGAACACCGGCGGCATGGGCGCCTACTCGCCGGCCCCCTGCGTGACCCCGGAAGTGCATGCCAAGGCGATGCGCGAAATCATCCTGCCGACCGTCAAGGGCATGGCCGCCGACGGCATTCCGTTCACCGGCTTTCTCTACGCCGGCCTGATGATCGGCAAGGACGGCTCGGTCAGGACGCTCGAATTCAACTGTCGCATGGGCGACCCGGAAACCCAGCCGATCCTGATGCGCCTGCGATCCGATTTCGTCGAACTGCTCGAACACGGCGTCGCCGGCACGCTCGACCGGGTCGAGGCCGAATGGGATCGCCGCGTCGCCCTCGGCGTCGTGCTGGCGGCGGCCAACTACCCGGACACTCCGCGCAAGGGCGACGTCATCTCGGGACTGCCCAAGGGCAACAGTTTCGGCGAAGATGCGCACGTCTTTCACGCCGGCACCGCCGAAAAGGATGGCGAGGTGGTCACCGCCGGCGGCCGTGTGCTGTGCGTGACCGCCCTCGGCGAGAACACCAGACTGGCCCAGAAGCGCGCCTACAAGGCTGCGTCCGAGATCGCCTGGGACGGCATGCAGTTCCGCACCGACATCGGCCACCGCGCCGTCGGTCGCTGATCCGGCGCCGGCGATGACACGCGGCCAGCACTGACCGCTCCTTTTTCGACGGAGAGAGAATGGACACCGCCCGTCTCAAGGATTTCTTCACCGGCCTGCAGAGCCGCATCGTCGGCGAACTCGAAGCCTTCGACGGCCAGCCCTTTCGCACCGACTCGTGGGAGCGCCCGGAAGGCGGCGGCGGCATTTCGCGGCTGATCGAGGAAGGCGCTTTCTTCGAGCGCGGCGGCGTCAATTTCTCGCACGTCACCGGCAAGTCGCTGCCGGCTTCGGCCACCGCCGTGCGCCCGCAACTGGCCGGCCGCGCCTGGGAGGCGATGGGCGTCTCGCTGGTCCTGCATCCGCGCAACCCGTATTGCCCGACGGCGCACA
Source organism: uncultured Dechloromonas sp. (assembly GCA_964555315.1). Taxonomy (GTDB): domain Bacteria; phylum Pseudomonadota; class Gammaproteobacteria; order Burkholderiales; family Rhodocyclaceae; genus Azonexus. The sequence goes on along the minus strand of CAZKSD010000158.1, from coordinate 2,846 downwards.
TGAACGTGCGCTGTTTCGTCGCCACCAGGGATGGCGAGGACGACGTCTGGTGGTTCGGCGGCGGCATGGACATGACCCCCTACTACGGTCAACGCGAGGATGTGGCCCATTTTCACCGCGCCTGCAAGGATGCGCTGGCCCCCTTCGGCGATGAGGTCTATCCGAAGTACAAGAAGTGGTGCGACGACTACTTCTTCCTCAAGCACCGCAACGAGCCGCGCGGCGTCGGCGGCGTTTTCTTCGACGATTTGAACGAGGGCGGTTTCGAGCGTTGCTTTGCGCTGACCCAGGCGGTCGGCGACGCCTTCACCCAGGCTTACCTGCCGGTGCTCGCCAAACGCCGCGATATGCCCTGGGGCGAGCGCGAGCGCGATTTCCAGGCCTACCGGCGCGGCCGCTACGTCGAGTTCAACCTGGTCTGGGACCGCGGCACGCTGTTCGGCCTGCAATCGGGCGGGCGCACCGAGTCGATCCTGATGTCGTTGCCGCCGATCGTCAAATGGCGCTACGACTGGAAGCCCGCAGCCGGCACTCCGGAAGCCGAACTCTACGAGGTATTCCTGCAACCGGCCGACTGGGCCTGAGCATCGCCGCCGGCGGAACTCTTCAGCGTGCCTCGAAACCTACCGCCGCCCGGAAATGGCGGTTGGCCTCGTCGCCGCGCTCGAGCTTGTCGCAGAGTTCGGCCAGCGCGAGGTGCGCGTCGCGCGTTTCCTCGGTCGCCAGCGACGCTTCGATATAGCTCTGCGCCTTGCCCCACAGACGCTGATTCATGCACATGCGCCCGAGCGCCAGCAGCAGCGCCGCTTCGCCGGGATACTGGCGCAGCCAGTCCTCGGCCCTGGCGATGCGCGCGGTCAGTCCCGGCCCGGTCATGCCGCCATACAGGGTCACCAGTTCGGGCTGCCACCCGGCCTCGGAATAGCCGTCGAGCGCACTTTCGATGAGTTTCTGCGCCACCGGCAGCGCGTCGGCTTCGACCAGCGCCTTGGCGCCGGCCAGCATCAGACGGCGCCCATAGTCGACGGCCGGGATGGCCCGCAGGTAATCCTGAAGCCGACCGGCATCGGCACGGCGCCGGCGGATGTTCTCGAGGTGGGCGAGGGTCTTGATCTCGCGCGCCACCTCGGGTGGCAGCGCGTCGCGCTTTTCGAGCTGGCGGGCGAGTTTCAGGACGCCGTCCCAGTCGCCGGTGCCCTGGCGCGCCCGCAATTCAAGGCGCAGCGCGGCGATGTGGCGACCCTGCTTGCCCTGAAACCGGCCAAGCACGGCCAGCGCCTCATCGAAGCGGCGCAACTCGTTCATCATCTCGGCTTCCAGCATCAGCGCCGCGGCTTCGTTGTGCGGATCGTCGGCTATAGCCCGCCGCATCCACTCCTGCTGTTTTTCCGGCTCGCGCATGCGTTGCGCGGCACGCGCCGCGACCAGCGCCGCAACGCCGCGGAAAGTTCCGGCCGCGTAGGCTTCGCCGGCCCTCTTCATGGCCTGCCCGAAGCGTCCCTCGAACAGCAGCCGCACGGCGTCCTGGAATACCAGACCGGCACGCTCGCGCTGGCGCCGCTGGCGATATTCCCTGGCCCGCTTCGGCAGGCCGAAGGTCAGCGCCAACGTCCGCAGCGCCACATGGAGCACAAGAACGAACGCGACCAGCACCAGAATGAACAGGTTCAGGCTGACCTCGACGCGATACGGAGGCAGGACCAGCAGGACATAGCCATCGTTCACCCGCGCGCCGAGGGCGACAACAACCGCCAGCCCGAACAGGGCGAGAATCCAGAACAGCGCCTTCACTTCTTGTCCTTGCCGTTGCGCAGGACGCGCAGCGCCGCCTGGGTTTCATTCAGGGTCGGCAAGGCGATGACGATCTCGGTCGCCAGCAGTTGGCGCAGCGTCGCCTGCGCCGCCTGAACCCCCTTGTCGCGACCGTCGAAAAGGCGCCCGAGCATATCGAGGGCCGCCTTCAGTTCGCCGCGGAAAGTCACCTGATCACGGGAGAGCAGCGCCAGCCGCGCATTGAGCAGGCGCAGCTTGAGGTTCTCGCGCAGGAAGAAACTTTGTCCCGGCGCCAGCAGCACCGCCTCCTCGCGATCGAAGCGCTGGATGCGTACGAGCCCCTTCAGCTCCTGCCAGATTTCGTTCCCGGTGCGCTTCCACCAGGGCAACTGCGCGGCCTCGACCGGCTTTTCGCGGGATTCCTGCGGGCGGACGTCCATCGCCAGCGGCAACTTGTCGATGGTCAGGAGAACCTGTTCCAGCCGCCCACTGGTCGCCACCAGATCGACTGCGGGGAGCGCCGCCAGGCGTTCCAGATCGGCGGCCAGCGCCTTGCGCAAGGACAGCAACTGCGGGCGATCGACGCGGGCGAGACGGGCCTCCGCCGAGCGCAGGGCGAGAATGGCCGCCGGAACGTTGCCCGCCAGCTGCAATTGCTGTCCGGCCAGCGCGATCGCCTGTTCGGCTTCGAGCACGCCGGATTCGTCACGGCTGCGCGCGACGTCCTGGTAGAGCGCCTGCAGGGCATCCGACTGCGCCTGGTATTCGGCCAGCCTGGCATCGGCAGCGCCCAGCTTGCCTTGCAAGCCGTCGACCTGCTCGCGCATCTGCTTCAACGCCCCGCGATCCTCCTTGCTGGCGGCATCGGCCTCGGCCAGGCGACGGCTGGTTTCCTGCTCGATGTCGGCAAGCCGGTGGCGCGTCTCGAACCATTGCCAGCCGGCAAACGCCAGCGCCGCCAGCGCCACGAAAAACCAGGGGCCAAAGCGCGAAGCGGGCGGTGACGGCGGGCGCGCCGCCGGCGGAGAAGGGGGAGTCGTGTTGTCAGGTGTCATGCCGGCCAATTATAAGCA
>CAZKSD010000157.1:0-5740 GCA_964555315.1 uncultured Dechloromonas sp. | reverse complement strand
CGCAAGATCGACATAGCAACAATCGAGGCGGCACGCCGTGGCCGGGAGTCGGGGGGCTAACGATCAAGGCTGGATCGTGATCGCGCAGCGAGCCACGAGAAAATACCCCTGCCCCGTTCGATCGACAAACACACCTTGTCGCGGTCGACGGCAAAAGCAGGCGGAAAGCCAGGTTACTCCGACCCTGTTCGCCCGCAGGAACATCCCGCGCTCAGGCCGGAAGATTCCAGTTCGCTGAATCGAAGTCCACTCCGCTGGCTGAGCGGGTCATCCCGGCGATTTGTGCGAGGACCTTCTTGCAGCGCGCCGCGACAAAGCCCTCCATTCCATCGACGCGGATCCCCTTCAGCGGCTCTTGTTCGGAAGTGAGGGTTTGATCGAGAACGGCGGCCCGATAGATCTGATCGTTCGTCCACGGCCGGTTGGTGTGGGGAGCGCCGGAGGGCGTGTCCGCCTCCAGGTAGACGGATTGCTCGAGGATGGACCAGTGCGGCGCTTGCAGGACGCGCACCCGCTCGACGTTGAAATGCCTGGCGACGAACCACTCCATGAAATCGACGTAGTAATTCCTGAAAATGTCGTTCGCCAGCAGCTTCGTGATCAAGGGGATTTTGCCGATCTCCCGGCCCCGGTAAAGCAGGTCCTTGTCGTGCCAGTTGCGCTTCTGGCCCGGCCAGCTGACGCCGAGCAGACTGTCCAGGTCGTTCAGGAAGAATGTGGCGAATGGCGGCTGATTCGCCGAATCATCGACCGCCAGGTGAAGAAAGTAGTTCTGGCTGTTGAGATAGTAGGTATCCCAGGAGCCGAGCAGGTTGACCACGGCCATGGTACGCAGGAAACCTTCGACATCGAGTACCTTGCGGGCGGTATCGACAAATGCGGCAGTTGCCGGCTTGTTCGCGTGAAAGGCCGTCAGGAAGCTGGCCAAGGCAGCATAGTCGCTGTCGGGCGTGTCGAGACGGGGTTCATAGGTGCGGCTCTCGGGACGGGAGCCGGGCGTGAAGTAGTCTGTCGCCAGCTTTCCGCGCAGCTCGAGGGAAGCGCCGCCGGGAAAGTCATCCCCATAGTTGCCCTTGAAGATCGCCCGGTGCTTGACGCCTGGAAGCCAGGCCTTGAAGTGATAATCGTCCATCGGCGGCATGGCCACATAGGTGCCGTAGTACTTTCCATTCAAGGTGAGCTCGGCGTACATGTTCGGCCGCACCGGACACCTGGCCAGACCCATCAGGTCAAAGGCAAGCCGGACCCTGTGGTACGAAGGATCGCGGAGCGAGTTGAGCAGGTTGATCTGGCGGGGAATGCCGGATTCCTCGTCATCGTCGAGATAGACCGAGATATTGACCTTGGGATCCCAGCGGCTGGTATTTCCCCGGCGCTTGACCGATACCTGCTCGCCCTGCTCGGTGATGATCACGCCGTTGTCGGGATCGGGCTGTTTCGGGAGCGAAAGTGCGGGCTGCGATTCAAAGACACGCACGGAAGCCCCTGCGTTGCCATTCGCCTTCAGCGCCTCGCCGAACTCATCGTCCTTCCAGAGTGTATTCAGATCGACTCCATCGACCTGCACAACCAGGATGGTTGGGCCCAACGCGCCCGTTCCGGAAAAGATGGTCGTCCGGTCTTCGGCGGCCTTTTGCCAAAGAGCAACCACCATGCCCGCCTGCGTCAGCGTTTCCTGGCCAGCCAGGCGAAAACGGATCTTGCCGCCCTCGGCTGAATCCGGAAGGAGTTTCAGCGCGGCGGCCGCCCGATCGAATTCAGCCTTGCCGCGCAGGAACGAATCCGCATTGGCGGGATCATGCGCTTCCTCGGCGATCTGTCGCGCCCGCGAATCCTTCGGGAGCGCCGGAATGAAGACGGACTTGACCAGGTTTCGGATGTCTTTCGTCGTTCCGGAATCGGGAATGCGATCCATGGCTGGTTTCTCCTGGTTTGCCGGCGGATTGCCGGCACTTTCGATGGAAAATATGGGAAATTCAAGCGTCTTCGTGCCAGTATTTCCGCTCTTGCCGCCCGCCGTCAACCGCGGTTTTCGGAAGTTCCGCCCACTTCTCAGCGGCACCCCGCAAGACCCGCCTTCATTTTCATACCCGAATGCGGTGAGAGGGTCAGGGGAATTGCCGGTTTCTGGCCAGTTTTTCCGGTCCACCGCAGCAACTCGGATTATTCTTCAATCAGGAGAACATAGGAAATGTCGGTGACCAGTTTGGGGTGATAGGCAAGTCATCTCCAGAAGATGTCCCCCCAACTTTTCAGAGCGGGTTTTCCTACACATTCGTTAGACTACATCATGCTTTCGCACTATGCAGCCTTGTGTTCGGCGACGTACTCCCGCAGAGCTTCGTTCATTCGGGTTTGCCAGCCTTCACCAGTTGCTTTGAAGTACGCAAGAACTTCCGGGCTGTACCGCACAGTAACGGCCACTTTCGTCGGTCGCCTTTGCGGTCCCCGTTTGCCGGGCATGCGAACTTCGCCCTTTGCCCAGAACTGCGCCACTGCCTGCGCATCGTTGGGGTCATATGGGCACTCAGGGTCGTCCACACGTTCGGGAGCAGCATCCAATGCCGCTGCCATTTGTTCCTTGCTAAAGCCCAAGGGCTTGGAAGTACGCTCTTGTTTCATGCTTGTCACCATACCGACAGGAAATTATTGGGGCGCTGTCTTCGCGCTCGGTCCGTTCCAGGAAAACGACTCGTCCTTGAAACCAACCCAGGCTCTGCAACCGCTTTTCGCCGTAGGCTTCCCGTTCGTCCTCCACCGTGACCAAGGGCGCGTCAAGCACGCAGCCAAGATCCGCAAAGTCAATGCCGTGAGTTTTCAGGTTCTTGGCTCGCTTGCTTTCGTCCCATGTGACCATAGCGTGACTGTAGTTACAAATAACGAGGCCCGTCAAGCTGTTTGTCGTTACAAAATGTGTTCCAATCCCGAACCGCCCTTTTAGAAAGCCCGCCCATGAATCCAGAGCCACTGATTCGCTTGACCAAGGTATCCGCCAAATGGCTGGAGCGCCTTCTCGCCGTTGCCATCGTTGCGGGAATCGTTGCCTATGGCGTCGCGAGCACAGCCGAGTTGCTGGCCATGGACTGGCGCAATTCGGAAACCTTTTACGACCTGATGTACCGTGTCCTGCTCATGGTCATCGGCGTCGAACTCGCGCGCACCCTTCTTACCCACGACCTGGGGGCAATCCTGGAGTTGCTTGCCTTCGTGGTCGCCCGCAAGACGCTCAAGCCCGATGTCGACGCTTTCGACATTTTCCTGTGCGCGCTGGCGTTCGTGGCTCTGCTGGCTGCCCGATACTACTTTCTGCGCCCCCAAACCGACAGGGTGCCGGATCGATCGCCACCCTGAGTCCGCCACCACCTGACCGGGTCTGCGCAAGCCGCTCCGCGATCCTCTTCTCCGCCGCTTCTTTAACAACCTTCGTCGCCGAGGAAAGCCCATGTTCGAGACGATCATCCACTGGACCACCGCCACCCTGGAACTTGCGGGCATCTTCGTCATGGCCGCCGGGACGCTGCTCGCCTCGCTCGTCGCCCTTGTCCGCGCGGCACGCGGCATGGCCGGCAGCCACCTCTACGAGTGGTATCGCCAGACGCTGGCGCGCGCCATCCTCCTCGGCCTCGAGTTCCTCGTCGCGGCCGACATCATCAACACCGTGGCGGTCGACCCCAGCTTCAGGAGCGTCGGGGTTCTGGCGATGATTGTCCTCGTCCGCACCTTCCTCAGTTTCACCCTCGAACTCGAGATATCCGGCCGCTGGCCCTGGCAGGACAAGCCCGAACCTGCTGTGCCGGCGGCCACGACGGACTCGGGCGGACAACCGGAAGCCAGGGACCGCCGCTTCTAAACATCACCTCTTTCCCGGCGCTCGCCTGCCCGCTCGACGGCGCGCGCCTCGCGTGCACGGGGCCGACCTGGCGCTGCCCTGCGGGCCACACTTTCGATGTCGCCGCTCAGGGCTACACGAACCTCCTGCCGGTGCAGAACAAGCGCTCGCTCGATCCGGGTGACAGCAAGGAGATGGTTGCCGCCCGCCGGCGCTTTCTCGCGGCCGGTCATTACCAGCCGATCGCCGACGCCGTCGCCCGCGCGCTGCTCGCCGGCCTCCCGGCCGATACCCGTGTCAGATGCCTCGATGCCGGTTGCGGCGAGGGCTATTACCTGCGCCGGCTGGCCGCCGTGGCGGGCGCCGGGCGAACCCTGGCCATCCTCGGGCTGGACATTTCCAAGTGGGCCGTGCTCGCCGCCGCGAAACAGGACAGGCGGCCGAACTGGGTGGTCGGCAGCAACGCCAACCTGCCGGTGCTGACGGGAACGCTGGACCGCGTGCTGTGCCTGTTCGGCTTCCCGGTCCATGGCGAGTTCGCGCGGGTGCTCAGGGCAGGCGGCGAACTCCTGCAGGTCGATGCCGGGCCGGGGCACCTGCGGGAATTGCGCGAGATCATCTATCCCGCACTGAAGCCACAGCGCACCGCCGCAGCGCCGACCCCGGCCGGTTTCCGGCATCTCGGCTCGGAAACGCTCGCTTATTCCTTCGCGCTCGCCGGCGCCGAGCCGATCGCCGATCTATTGACCATGACCCCGCACCTCTATCGCGCCAGCGCCGACGGACGCGCCCGAGCCGCGGCGCTAACCGCGCTGACGCTGACCGTCGATGTCCGCCTCGCGCGGTTCGCGCGCGATGCCGGCCGATCGCCTGCCCGACCGCTGATTTGAATTTTTCCCGTTTATTGGGGTCCACCGCAACAACTACGAGAACTTCTTCTGCGCCTTCGGACCAGTGACCACGACTGCCGTGCCGCCCCGCGTTGAACGGGCGCCGCGGGGCCGCTAAAATGGGCATCCGGGCGAGCCAGCCGAATTTCCCACGATTTCCGGAGAAGCACATGAAAGGCGACAAGAAAATCATCGACATCCTCAACGACCTGCTGACCGGCGAATTGACCGCTGTCGATCAATACCTGATCCACGGCGAGATGTACGCCGACATGGGCTTTGCCCGGCTCGCCGAGAAGGCGCTGCACGAGTCGGAGCATGAGCGCCAGCATGCCCGCGCCCTGATCCAGCGCATCCTCTTCCTCGAAGGCACGCCCGATCTCGCGAAGCGCGACGCGCTCAAGGTCGGCAGGAACGTGCCGGACATGCTGAAAGCCGACCTCGCGCTCGAATACAAGGTCGTCGGCGAGTTGAAAAAAGCCATCGCCGCCTGCGAACAGGCGCAGGACTACGTGACCCGCGACCTGCTCGGCGTCCAGCTCGAGGACACCGAGATGGACCACGCCTACTATCTCGAAAAGCAACTCGGCCTGATCGAACTGGGCGGCCTCGAAAACTACCTGCAGAGCCAGATGGGCTCCGGCACCGCGGCGTAAGGAGCGACCATGAAAGGCGACAAGAAGATCATCGAAGCCCTCAACAGGGTGCTGAAAAACCAGCTGACCGCGATCAACCAGTATTTCCTGCACGCCCGCATGTTCCGCAACTGGGGCCTGGAAAAACTCAACGACTACCAGTACAAGCAGTCGGTCCGCGTCATGAAGGAAGCCGACGAGCTGATCGAGCGCATCCTCTTCCTCGAAGGCCTGCCCAACCTGCAGACCCTCGGCAAGCTGCTGATCGGCGAGAACGTCGGCGAATGCCTGCAGGGCGACCTCAAGTACGAGCGCGAAATCCAGCGCCCGCTGCTGGTCGAATCCATCGCCCTGTGCGAAACCCTGCAGGACTACGTCAGCCGCGA
>CAZKSD010000156.1:0-5763 GCA_964555315.1 uncultured Dechloromonas sp. | reverse complement strand
CTGGATATTGACGAAGGGGCGGACAGCCTACCCAAGGCGCGGGCGTTGCTGGCGTTATGCGACGTAGCAGGGCTGGCGGCGCGGGCGGCCTGGTCGGGCAGCAAGGGCGCTCATGTCTGGCTGTTCTTTGAACCGGCTCCCGTGGGCGTAGTCCGGGCGGTTTTGAAGCGATTGAAAGCGGCGGTTCCGTTTCAGGGCGAACTGATACCGGGCGACCTGACCCGCGCCAAGGTTCCGCCCGCATTCCACCAAGAACGGCGATTGTGGGCGTTTTTCTTGGAAACCCTACCGGATACCGCCCCGGCGCTGGAAAGTCTCCCTACGGGCTTCCTGGATGGTCAGGCGGGCATTTTAGCGGGCATTGTCCCTACGGCTGTCCCCGTGCTGGCGGCCTATGCCAATGCGAGCGGCGAACAGCGGGAACCGCAACCGGAAACCGACATGGTTCCCGACCTAGTGAAACTGGACGGCGGCCTGGCTCCCTGTATCGCGGCGCTGGTGGAACAGGGTGCGCAAACCGCCCTGGGTAGCTGGGACAAGAACGCCTTGACCCTCAAGCGGTATGCGGTAATGGCGGAATTGCCGGAAGACGCGGCGCTAACCCTGCTGAAAACGCTATCCGATAACGCGCCTGACTTCCCGACGAAAAAAGACTGGGACGCGAAAGAACGCCACTGGAACAGCATCAAGGAACCCGGCGCGTTCGGTTGCGGGTATATCCTGGCGGCCCGGCCCACTCTCGGTTTCCAGTGCAAGCGCTGTCCGGCCCGGCCTGCTGGCGTCAAGGCAGGCAAGGCGGGCAAGGCGGAACCGGTACGGGATACCGGTAACGGCCCCACCAATGGGGCGGCGAATGGGGACAACAACCGGGCGCATTCGGATAGCGGCGCGGCCCTGTTGCTGGAACCGGCGCTGGCCGACAGCCTGTTGCAACTGGCGTTGCAGACCGGACTACCGGAAGCGCGGATCGACCCGGCGATATTCCCCGATGTTTCCCTGCCTGAAACCGACCCGAACACCGGCCAACCGATAACGGCGGCGCTGCATTCCCTGGCGTGGACGGCCATCGGCGCGGGACAGGGCGGCCCGGCAGCAATTCTCAACTGGGTAGACCGGCAACCCTTACCGCCTAGCCCGATGGTCAAGCGGGCGCTGGCGGAACGGGTTACATGGTGGTTGAGGCTGTCCCCTATCCCTGAACCCGAACAGGCGGCGCTGATTAACCGGGCCAGCGACCTGACGGCGCGGCGGCAACTGCTATCAGCCTTAGGCGCGGGAACCACGGCAACGACCCAGCGAAAGCCGCTGATGGAGGTTATCGGCGGCCTGCATGAAACCACGACCCGATTACAGCAAGCGGCGGGAACCGCCTGGGGTGCGCCCTTGACCGCTTATGCGGCTGAGCTGTTGGAAGGGCTGATCCAGGTTGACCGGCCTACTGTAGTAACGCCCTTCGAGACCTTGAATGACCTGCTAGGCGGCGGGTTACATGGCGGCAAGCTCTACGTTCTGGCGGCCCCGCCGGGCGGCGGTAAAACCACACTGGCAACCCAGATAGCCGACCATGCGGCGGCGGCGCAGATCCCGACCTGCTATGTGGCGCTGGAAATGGGACGCGGGCAGTTATTCGATTACGCCTTGGCGCGGTATATCGGGATGAACAGCAGCAAGGTAGAAGCGCGGAACTATCGGCATTCCGAACCCGACCAAGAACGCCTGGCGCAAGCGGCTATGAACTACCTGGAAACCGTAGCGCCCTGGCTGGCTGTGATTGAAGGCGACTGGAACACTACGGCGGCGGCCCTGAATGCCTGGGTAGTTCAGACGCGGGCGCGCTATACGCTACCGGTAACGGCCCCGGTTCTGGTGTGCGTGGACTATCTGCAACTGCTGAATACCGGCGATGAAAAATTGGACAGCGGGCAAGCCAATGAAACCGCCAAGGTTTCGCAAGTGGCCGTCCAATTGAAGCAGCTCGCACGGGATACCGGCGCGGCGGTACTGGCGTTATCAGACATCATCAAGTCGGAACAGGGCGCGGCGATTAAGGGCGCGGAATTCACCCTGAACATGCTCCGGGGCAGCAACCGGATCGCCCATGCTGCGGATACGGTTCTGGCGTTGTACTCGGAAGCGGGGAAGGGTGACGGCGGCAAGGCGGATAATGACCCTTGGGCGGTACTGGCGGAAAAAGCCCAGAGCAGCGCGAACGGGCGGGACTTTGCCCGTGGCCTGGATGACTTGCGCCATGCACACCCGCCCGGCGGCCTCGGCGCTTGTGTCCGGGCGCGGCTGGAACTGCTGAAAAATCGCGGCGGGCGCGGACGTGGTAGCCAAGTCTTGTTGTATGAACGGGCTTATCACCGCTTCCAAGGGCTGTCCGTGCCTGGGCAAGACCGGGCGGAAGGGCGTGGCTGACATGGACCCCTTGGCGCAACTGTTGGAACAGGCGCGGGCCGGGCGCTTTCAACAAGGGCGACGGTTTAATATCACAACATCCCCGACTATCCCCGTAAAACCGCCAGAAACGGCTTTTACGGCGGCGAATGCCGCAACCCCTACCGAAATCCTACCCGCTGGCTTATCAGGCGCTATCGCGGCCCTGACGGCGGCGGAACGGGCATTGCTGGATAACCCGGCGGGGTTATCGGCGCTGGCGGCGGAAATCCCCCGCGATTGTGGTTGGGACGCTTGGGCGGAACCCGACCGGCGTGACTGGGTATCCGCAAGGCTAGGGCTGTCCTCTTCCCGATTTTGGCAAGTCACCTATGGCGGGCGGCGCTGGTTCGTGGAATTCGTGGAACCGCACACGCGGGAACAGCTACAGGAACAGGCGGCTTGTAATTCCCCAACCTTGGCTATCGAAGTGCAACCGGCGCTGGCGTTAAAACCGGTACGCGATACCGATAACAAGCCTGTGGATAACTCTGACAACCCGCTACCGGATACCGATATGCAACAACAAGCCTTGTTACCCGATACCGTTTTCAGCGCCGTCAGCAACCCCGTAGTCACCACGGCAGCAGCGGCGGAATTGCTGACCGGCGCGGGCATTTCAGTCCGTTATCTGGCAGAACCGGCGCAAGCGGCGGCGGCCCTGGCGGAACTGGCGGCGTTACCGGATAGCGGCCCGTGGGGACTGGATATTGAAACCATGCCCCTACCCGCATTCCGGCAAGACAGCAAGGCCGGGCTTGACCCGTGGCGTTCCCGTATCCGCTTGGTGCAAGTCTATCCGGGCGGCCCTACCTGCTTTGTGTTTGACGTACAAGCCTTGGGGTTATCCCCCTTGCGGGAACTGCTACAGGCGCGTTCCTGGGTAGCGCACAACGCCATTTTTGAATTGAAGCACCTGCACCATGGCGGCGTGACCCCGGCCCGCTTGGGTTGCACCTTGCTACAGGACAACGCTTTAGGACATGGACGGCGGGCGCTGGCGACCTTGGCACGGGAACGGCTGGCTTGGGGCATGGACAAGACGTTGCAGCTCTCCGATTGGACGGCGGCGAACCTGGAACCGGCACAATTGGACTATGCGGCCTTGGACGCGGTAGCCAGTTACCGACTGGCTAGAGTACAAACCGACCTGTTGAAAGCGCGAGACTTGGCGCGTTGCTATCAACTCATGCGCAACGCACAACCGGCAATAGCGCGGCTGGAACTGGTGGGCTGTCCGTTCGATACTGTAGGCCATGCGGCCTTGATCACCCAGTGGCAAGCGCAAGCTGAACAGGCGCGGGGCGAACTGGACAGCCTGTTGAACGGGGCGAACCCGGACAGCCCCTTGCAGTTATCGAAGTGGCTGGCGGCCAACCTTCCCGCTAAGACCTTGGCGACTTGGCCTAAAACCGAAACCGGGCAATTGAGTACGGACGCGGATGCCTTAACCGGCTTAACCCTTCCGGCGCTGGAACCCCTGAAACGCTACAAGCTGGCGGTTAAAGGGCTATCTACCTACGGAACCCGTTACGCAACGCATCTTTCTCCAGTGACCGGACGCATTCATGCCAGTTTCACCCTGGGCGGAACCGCTACCGGGCGGTTGTCCTGTTCCCACCCCAACATTCAGAACCCGCCTCGTGACCCGGCATTCCGGGCGCTATTTGCCCCAGCCCCTGGGCGCTGTCTGGTGGTTGCCGACTACGGGCAAATTGAATTGCGAGTGGCGGCGCTGGTATCCGGCGACCCGGCGATGCTGGCTGTTTACGAACAGGGGCTGGACTTGCACCGGACTACGGCAGCGGCGTTCTTGGGGAAAGAACCGGGCGATGTGACCAAAGCGGAACGCCAGATTGCCAAGGGCATCAATTTCGGGATGTTGTTCGGTTCGGGCGCGAAAGGACTACAGGCATTTTGCAAAAGTAGCTACGGGGTAGACCTGTCACTGACACAAGCGGACAAGGCGCGGGCAGCGTTCTTTCAAGCCTACCCTGGGCTGTCCGCCTGGCAAAAGCAGACCCGACAAGCGGCGGAATTGGCAAGGCAGGTTCGCACACCGGGCGGGCGGGTTCGAGCGCTGGATAGGAATATCGGGACGGAATGCCTGAATACCCCGGTGCAAGGCGGCGCGGCGGAATGTTTGCTGGCGGCGCTGGCGGCCTTGGACGTGGAGAGCCTGGGCGGGCATCTGGTGAATATCGTGCATGATGAATTGATAGTCGAATGCGAACCAGAACAGGCGGGCGCGGTATCTTCAGAAGTGGAACGGGCAATGGTCGCGGGGTTCCTGGCAATCTTCCCGACGGGTTCAACCCGCGATCTGGTGGACGCGCATAGCGGCCCGAACTGGGCGGCGGCGAAACCATGATTCGCGCCCTCGTATCCGGCAGTCTCTACGGCGACCCGCAAACCCGCACCAGCCAGGCCGGGAAGCCGTTCACTACGGCCAAGTTGCGGGCCGATGGCAAAGACGGCGCATCCGTGTGGTGTTCGCTGATTGCGTTCGGCGAGCAGGCCGACCGGCTGGCGCTGCTCAAGGCCAATGCCGCCATCTCGGTATCGGGCAAGGCCGAACTCCAGGCGTGGGCGAACAAAGCAGGCGAACCGGCGGCGGGTCTATCGCTGGTGGTGGATGACCTGGCGGCGCTGAAAGCCAAGCCAAGGTCCCGATCTGCGGCCCCAGCGCCCGCAGGATTCGACGATGTTGAGGGCTGGCCGTGAGCGCCCTGCAACGCCGCAAGGGCGCGGACGGTGAACGTGAACTGGCGCGGTTGCTCAGAGAGGCCCTTGGCGCGGGCGTATTTCGCAACCTGGATCAACCGCGTCAAGGTGGCGCGGACTTACTCGGCATCGCCGGATGGGCGATTGAAGTGAAGCGAGCGACCCGGCCCGCCTTGGCCGCCTGGTGGTCGCAAGCCTGCGCGCAAGCCGACGCACTGGCGTGTAGACCGGCCCTGGCCTATCGGCTCGACCGGCAACCGTGGCGCGTGGTGGTGGCGTTGCGCCACATCGCCACCGGCTTTGAATTCGCGCCGCTCGAAATGCGGGTCGAAACAGACCTGGAGGTGTTCACCGCGCTGGTGCGCGAAACCATCAGTTAGGCGCGTCGCCCAGCAGACTCTGAAAACCTGAGAAAACCTGAGTTGAGTCCCCGCCCGCGTGGGTGCGGCCTGAACACTAGGTTTTGCTAGGTTTTCCGCCCCTTGCGGGTGAGTCCCCGCCCGCGTGGGCGCGACCAAAAAAATCCGGGTAGTCATTTTCGCTCTTTTGGTGAGTCCCCGCCCGCGTGGGCGCGACATGATATGCGCATTTCCGCACATCATT
>CAZKSD010000155.1:0-5784 GCA_964555315.1 uncultured Dechloromonas sp. | reverse complement strand
CGCGTCGTGTCCATGCGCATGTCGAGCGGCGCATCGTGGCGGAAGCTGAACCCGCGCTCCCCATCATCGATCTGCGGGGACGACACGCCGACGTCGAACAGCACCCCATCAACGTCGGCAACACCAGCATCGTGCGCCGCCTCGGCAATTTCGGCGAAGGCGCGATGCGCCAAGTGAAACCGCGGATCGTTGATGGCCTGCCCGGCAGCAATTGCCGTCGGGTCGCGGTCGACCGCCAGCAGGCGGCCCTTTTCGTTCAGTCGTTCGAGAATGCGCCGGCTGTGGCCGCCGCGCCCGAAGGTGGCATCGAGGTAGACGCCTTCCGCTCTTATCGCCAGCGCCTCCACCGCCTCGTCGAGCAGCACCGTCACATGGGCTGCACCGCGTGTCACAGCACCAGCTCACCAAGACCGGGCGGCAAGTCGCCCGCAAGCGCTTCCGCCGCCAGTTCGTTCTGGCGCTTCCAGCCGGCCTCGCTCCAGATCTCGAAGTGCGAGCCCATGCCAACCAGGTAAACCGTCTTCTCGAACTGGGCGTACTCGCGCAACTCGGGAGCGACAAGGATGCGCCCGGCGGAATCGAGTTCCTCGGTGCGCGCATTGCCGACCAGCACCCGCTTGATCGAAGCGGTCCGCGGGTCGAGGCTGGACACCTTCAGGAACTGGTCGCGGATCGGCTGCCAGGCCGGGGCGGGATAAAGGAGGAGACAGTGGTGCGGGTGCGCGGTCAGGACCAGGGAGCCCTCGCCGGCCGCGAGCAGGCTTTCGCGGTGCCTTGCCGGTATGGCAAGCCGCCCCTTCGCATCCAGACTGAGTGCTGCCGCCCCCTCGAACATTCCGATTTCGCCCCCGCATTTCCCACTTTTTCACACATTTTCCCACTTTAGGACATGAAATGGCCCCAGTCAAGAACGAATTTTCGATTTCTTCATTTGCAACAATGACTTAGGCGAGCTTATTGCCAGAACGCGCAAATAAAATATCCATAAGAATCAATGGTGAAATATCAATTCTTAACGTGACTTGTAAAGATTTTGGCGGCCTCGCCCCTGGCGGACGATGCCATTCTGTCGCAACTGGAGCTGGCGTGGATTTTGGGCGCGGCTGCGGGTCGACAGAGCCGATACGCAGGGGATCGCTCCCCTGGAGCCCCGCCGCATCGACCCGCGCGGGGCAGCGACCCGGAAGCCTCGGGCCGTCGGGCAGGGCCAGCGGCGGTCCCGGAATTCCTCGCGGCCGGCCCGCTTCCGCCCGGGCCGGGGAGCCGCGCCGCCCCGGCAAGTTCCCGGGGCTGGCGGGATGAGCGGAAGCCTTACTTCAACTGGCCGAGCTTCTGCTCGATCTTCGCCAGCGGCATCGCCCCCGGCACACGCTCGCCGTCGGCAAAGAACATCGTCGGCGTGCCGCTGATGCCGAGACGACGCCCGTACTCCTGATTCCTGGTGATCGCCGCGGTGTCGCAATCTTCCTTGGCGGCCGGCGCACGCCCTTCGATCATCCAGTCGTTCCATGCCTTGGCGCGATCGGCGGAACACCAGATCTGCTTCGACTTCCTGAGCGAATCCTCGGAAAGAATCGGGTAGAGGAAAGTGTAGATCGTCACATTGTCAAGCTTCAGCAAATCCCTGGCCAGACGCTTGCAGTAACCGCAGTTGGGATCCTCGAAGGTGGCCAGGAGACGCTTGCCATCGCCCCGCACCTGCTTGATCGCCCGGTCCAGCGGCAGTTCGGAAAACTTGATCGCGGTCAACTTGCGCATGCGCTCCTCGGTGACGTTCTTCATCGTCTTGCCATCGATCAACTGGCCGCCGGCGATGAATGCCGTCATCTTTTCGTCGGTATAGAGGACGTTGCCTTCGGAATAGACCTCATAGAGGCCGAGATAACCCGACTTGGTCACGCTCTCGACCTTGGCGCCGAGCTTGGCCTCCATCGCCTTCTTGATGTCGGCCTCGTCAGCGTTCACTGTCGCGGCGAACAGCGAGGCAAGCACAAGCGGCAAGAGTTTCTTCAGCATCAAATTCTCCTAAAAGGCGCCCAGCGCATAGCGCACCAAGGCATTCTTGACAAATGGCAGTCCGTTGGTAAGGTTCAGACCGAGGTTGCGCAGGCCGCGCAATCCGGGCGGCCCATCGCCGAATAGGCGACGCAGGCTGTCGGTCGTCGTCTGCATCAGCACCGTCTCCTCGCGGCGCGCGCGCTGATAGCGCCGCAGGAACCGCTCATCGCCGATGTCCTGCCATGGCCGGGCGCCGGCCAGGAGGGTCGCGAGTTCGCTGGCATCCTGAAAGCCGAGGTTGATGCCATGCCCGGAAAGGGGATGGATGCCGTGCGCCGCATCGCCGACCAGCGCCAGGCGCGGCGCAACGGTTTGTGGGACGCGCATCAAACGCAACGGGAAGGCAACCGGCGGCGTCACCAACTGCAGCCTGCCGAGGCAATCACACCCCGCTGCCGCCACGCGCTGACAGAAGAGGTCGGGAGGCAGGGCGCACAGTTGATCCGCGTTTTCATCCGGAGTCGACCAGACAATCGAGATGCGGTTCCCGGGAAGGGGCAGATAGGCAAGCACGCCATCGGCGCGAAACCATTGATGCGCGATATTGCGATGCGGCCTTTCCGTCTCCAGGTTGGCGACCACGCCCTTTTCGCCGTATGGGGTGTTGACCGCGGACAGACCCGCCGTCCGCCGTACCCAGGAATCCCGGCCATCGGCGCCGACCAGAAGACGGGCCAACAGGATCGAGCCGTCGGCCAGTTCGAGCCGGGCGCCATCCGCGGCGAAGTCCAGGCTTTTCGGACGCGACGGACAGAGCAGCGTGAGATTGCTCTGCCGCTTGGCGCTTTCCCAGAACTCGCAGGCCATCAGCGACGACTCGAGTATCCACCCGAGTTCCGGCACCCCCGCCTCGTAAGCCGAGAATGCCAACCGTCCTCCGGCATCGCCGCGCACGTCCATGCCGTGAATCGGCGAAATCCGCTCGGCGTCGAGATGCTTCCAGGCGCCGATCCGTTCAAGGAAGGCCACGTTTGCCTGACTGATGGCATAGATGCGGGCGTCCCACCCTTCCGGGCGCGTCGGTGCCTGGCTTTCGACCAGCGCGACGCGCAGGGGCGTGTCGCGCAGGGCAATGGCGAGACTGGCGCCGGCGAGTCCGCCCCCGACGATGATCAGATCGAACTGCTGCATCTTGGTAATTTCGCCGCCTCAATCAGAACGGCAGGGAAGTCAGACCGCGTTGCCCGTCGGCTTGTTGGGCCGTGGCCGGCGGTTGTTGCCGCCGGTACGGGAGCGGTGCTTCTTGGGCTGGCCAGGCGGCTTGTTCTGGCCGCCACCAAGACTCTGGCCACTGCCAGGGTCGGATGTAGAGGCACGGTTGCCCGGCGCGAGCTGAATTTCCAGCTCGATGATTTCATCCCATTGCTCGTCCGTTCTGTCCCGCTCGGAGATCGCCAGCAACTCGCGCAGGCGGCGACGGTTATCGTTCGGCGGCGGTGCCGGCGGCGGGACAACTGGAGGGTTTTCTGGGTTTTGATCGTTCATTGAAAGCCACGAAGCGGAATCCGCCGGGGCGAATCCCACATTGCTAAGGCCCGCTTACTTCTTCTTCGCGGGTTTCCTGGGCGCGACCGCAGCCTTGAACGCAGTGCCGGCCGTGAACCTTGGCACCGTGGTCGCCGCGATTCGCAGGGGCGCGCCCGTCTTGGGATTCTTGCCGATACGCTCGGCGCGATTGGCGGCCTTGAAGGTGCCGAAGCCGACCAGCGTAACCGACTCGCCGTTCGCAACCGTGCCGACGATGGCCTCGATGATGGCCGACAGCGCCTTTTCGGCAACGGCCTTGGTGATATCAGCCTCTCTTGCAGCAACTTCGACCAGCTCGGTCTTGTTCATCTCGGTGACTCCTGTAAACCGCCAAGGTTGGGCAAAACTGGCCGTGTGCACGGCAGCGCTTCGAAAGTACCACATTTCCTGCCCGGGCGTCGATGGTGGCCACGATATTTCGCCGTATCGCCCCAAATATGGCGTATTGCGGCGGCCAGCCGCATGGGCGAAACAAGACCCCGGCCTCGGCCGGGGTCCGCGCGCAGCAGTGAAAATGCCTACTTCTTCTCTTCTGGCGCCTTGCTGCTCGACATGGACAGCATCCCTTCGTTGCGCTCGCCGATATGTTGGTCGATAGGCGGCAACTGGTGGGCGATCCCCTGGTGGCAGTCGATGCAGGTCTTGCCTTCGGCAAATGCCGTCGGGTGCCTCTTGGCGGCACGGGGCCCCTGTTCGGTGAAATCCATGTAGTCGTAACGGTGGCAGTTGCGGCATTCCCGGGAGTCGTTGGCCTTCATCCGGTCCCACTCGTGCTGCGCCAGTACGGGGCGCTTGGCGTTGAACTTCTCGGGCGTATCGATGGAGCCGAGGATCTTGTGAAAGACCTCGTTGGAAGCCTGAATCTTGCGCATCATCTTCGGTCCCCACTCCTTGGGCACGTGGCAATCGGGACAGGTCGCCCGGACGCCGGTACGGTTCGTGTAGTGCACCGTGTTCTGATATTCCTTGAAGACGTTCTCCTTCATTTCATGACAGGAAATGCAGAACGCCTCCTTGTTGGTCTCCTCGAGCGCCCAGTTGAAGCCGCCCCAGAAGACGATACCGGCGACAAACAGCAGAAGCACCGTCACCACCCCAACCCGCTTGACCCAGGCGGGCACAAATTTCTCAAGACTCATCATTCACCCCTCTTGGCAGCCGGTTTATAGGTATTTTCGACCAGCGGCTTGGCGTCGAACTGCGGCACGTGACACTGCAGGCAGAAATAGCGGCGCGGCGAAATATTGGGGTGCTTCTTGTCTTCGCGGTCAAGATAATGCGACTTGGCCACCAGTGTCGCGGCGGTTTCCTCGGCGCGCTCCTTCGAGTGGCAGTCCATGCACTTGTTGAAGTTCTGCGTGATGTTGTAGCCCTTGATGCTGTGCGGGATCAGCGGCGGCTGCTTCTGGAAGTTGCGCGGAATGAGATCCTGGTCCCTTTCCGGACGGAACATATTGTCATTCTTGGACAGTTGCTCAATCGGCGCGTCCCCGCGCAACGACTCGAATTTCTGCTGCGCACTGGCGCCGCTCACTCCCGACAGGAGCAACGCAACCGCCAGGCCTAGAGCAGGGATGAATCTCATGTTTTTACCCTCCAATTGGCAGCCGGATGTCTTTCCGGCCGCGTTTCATCGTGACGATTCCGGCAATCAGGCGCGGACGACCTTGACCGCGCACTTCTTGTAGTCGGTTTCCTTGGATATCGGGCAGGTCGCGTCGAGCGTCAGCTTGTTGACCAGGCGACTGGCATCGAAGAACGGAATGAAGACCAGACCGCGCGGCGGCTTGTTGCGGCCACGGGTTTCGACGCGCAGCACCACCTCGCCGCGACGGGATTGGACCTTGCACTCCATCCCGCGCTGCAAGCCGCGCGCCTTGGCATCATCCGGGTTCATGAAGACCACGGCATCCGGGAAGGACTTGTAGAGTTCGGGCACCCGCCGGGTCATCGTTCCGGTATGCCAATGCTCGAGAATCCGGCCGGTACACAGCCACATGTCGAATTCCTTGTCCGGCGATTCGGCAGCGGGTTGGTACGGCAGCGCGAAGACCACCGCCTTGCGGTCCTTGTGGCCGTAGAACGCAAAAACCTCGCCCTTCTTGACGTAGGGATCGAAGCCTTCGCGGAAGCGCCACAGGGTTTCCTTGCCATCGACAACCGGCCAGCGCAGGCCGCGCGTCTGATGGTAGGTATCGA
>CAZKSD010000154.1:0-5792 GCA_964555315.1 uncultured Dechloromonas sp. | reverse complement strand
AGGCGTGGGCCAGTTCGACCAGCTTGGCGATGACCTTGTCCAGCGTCGGCAGCATGGCCTGCTGACGGGCCCCCTGGCACATCAGCGCGTGCGACAGGTTGTTGATGTCTTCGGAAGTGCAGGCGAAATGGATGAATTCGCTGACCTTGACCACCTCGGCGTTGCCCTTGGTGTGGTCCTTGATCCAGTATTCCAGCGCCTTGACGTCGTGATTGGTCACCGCTTCCTCGGCCTTCACCTCGGCGGCTTGCGAGGCGCTGAAGTTGGCGACCAGCGCATCGAGCTCGGCTACGGTCGACGGCGAAAACGGGGCGATTTCCGTGAAATGCGGTTCGGCGGCCAGCGCCTTCAGCCATTCGATCTCGACCTTGAGACGGGCGCGGATCAGGCCGAACTCGGAAAAATGCTCGCGCAGCGCGCCGACCTTGCCGGCATAGCGGCCGTCAAGCGGGGAAAGAGCAGTCAGGGGATCGCAGGTCATGAAAACATCCTTTTCGGCAAGCCTGTAATTTTACCCGCGCGACGCGGCGCAACGCCATACGGCTACGCTATACTGATATTTTACGAACCACAGACCATGCGATGAACCTGATCGGATCCCATACCAGCCCGTACGTGCGCAAGGTGCGCATCGTCCTGGCCGAAAAGAAGATCGAATACGATTTCCTGATCGACTCGCCGTGGCTGGAAGGCAGCGGCGTCCCGAACCTCAATCCGCTTGGCAAGATTCCGGTCCTCATCCTCGACGACGACACCCCGCTCTTCGATTCGCGGGTCATCGTCCAGTACATCGACAGCGTCACCCCGAACAACAAGCTCTTCCCCGCGCCCAACCGCGAACGTATCGAGGTCAAGCGCTGGGAAGCCCTCGCCGACGGCATCTGCGACGCCGCGGCCACCGCCTTCCTCGAAGGCAAGCGTCCGCAGGCCCAGAGAAGCGACGACTGGATCGCCCGCCAGCGCGAGAAGATCACGCGCAGCCTCGAATTCATGTCCGAGGAACTGGGCGAGAACGAGTACTGCATGGGCACCCACTTCTCGCTGGCCGACATCGCCGTCGGCACCGCGCTCGGCTATCTCTGCTTCCGCTTTCCCGACATCGCCTGGCAGGACGCCCATCCCAATCTCGCCAGGCTCTACGCCAAGCTGATGAAGCGGCCATCGTTCGCCGAAACGGCGCCGCACGACTGAGCGGCGCCGGTTGCAAGCAGCGAGGGGCGCCGCTGGCGCCCTTTTTCTATCGCGCCGGCAGCGATCCCATCGCCTCGCCGAGCCTGACCGGCCGCGCCGGCGCCCAGTCGGGGTTGAAGTGGACGACACCCCGCGGGAACAGCATGACCACCGTCGACCCGAGCAGGAAGCGGCCCATCTCGTCGCCCTGGCGAAAATCCGGTTGCCGGTCGCTGTAGTTCCATTCCCGGACATGTCCAGGACGCGGCGGATTGACGACCCCGTGCCAGACCGTCGCCATGCTGCCGACAATCGTCGCGCCGACCAGCGCCAGCACGAACGGCCCGTGCGCCGAATCGAAGACGCAGACGACCCGCTCGTTGCGCGCAAACAGGCCGGGAACGCCGCGCGCCGTCACCGGATTGACCGAAAACAGCGCGCCGGGCACATGGATCATCCGCGTCAGGCGACCGGCGCACGGCATGTGGATGCGGTGGTAGTCGCGCGGACTCAGGTAGAGCGTCGCGAAGCTGCCGTTGTCGAAGCGCGCTGCCAGTTCGCGGTCGCCGCCGACCAGCGCGGCCGTCGAGTAATGATGGCCCTTGGCCTGAAATATCTGATCGCGCTCGATCGCCCCGAACCGGCTGATCGCCCCGTCGACCGGGCAGATGAAGTCGGCCGGCGCCAGCGGCCGGGCGCCGGCGCGCAGCGGGCGCGTGAAGAACTCGTTGAAGCTGGCGTAGCCGGCGATGTCCGGATTGGCCGCCTCGGCCATGTCGACGCCGTAGCGGCCGACGAACCAGCGAATGAAGCCGGTCGTGATCCCTCCCGCGCGCGCGCTGGCGAACTTGCCGGCGAGGCTGGTCAGGGCCTGCTTGGGAATCAGGTATTGCGGCAGGACTGCGAGACGATCGGACACGATGGATGCCTGGGAAACTGGTGCAAGCGGGATGGCCGGGGCTTGGGAATCAGCGGATGATGCCGCCGCCAAGGCAGACGCGGCTCTCGTAGAGCACCACCGATTGCCCCGGCGTCAGCGCCCACTGCGCTTCGGCAAAGCGGATTTCGCAGCTTTCACCGTCGACCCGCTCGACCTCGCAGGGCTGGTCGGCCGTGCGGTAGCGCGGTCTGGCGGTGTACACCCAGTGCGTATGCGGCGCCCGGCCGGAAACCCAGGAAAGCTGTTCGGCGACCAGCGAGTCCCTGAAGAGCGCCGGGTGATCGTGCCCCTGCACGACCTGGAGAACATTCTTCGCCATGTCCTTGCCGGCGACGAACCAGGCGTCGTGGTCGCCGCCGCCGGGCTCGCCCGGCTCCCTGACGCCGCCGATGTGCAGGCCCTTGCGCTGGCCGATGGTGTGGTACATCAGGCCGTCATGCTCGCCCATCAGCTTGTTGTCGTCGAGGCGGCGGATCTCGCCTTTCCGCGGCGGCAGGTAGCGGGAAAGGAACTCCTTGAACGGCCGCTCGCCGATGAAGCAGATGCCGGTCGAATCCTTCTTCGCCGCCACGTGCAGACCTTCGGCCTCGGCGATCCTGCGCACGTCGCGCTTGTAGAGATCGGCCAGCGGAAAGAGCGTCCTCGCCAGTTGCGCCTGGTTCAGGCGGTAGAGGAAATAGCTCTGGTCCTTGGTCCCGTCCTCGGCCTTGAGCAACTGGAATTCACCGTCGAATTCACGGATGCCGGCGTAATGGCCGGTGGCGATCTTCTCGGCGCCGAGCTTCAGCGCGTGGTCGAGAAAGGCCTTGAACTTGATCTCGGAATTGCACAGCACATCCGGATTCGGCGTCCGTCCGGCCTGGTATTCGCGCAGAAACTCGGTGAAGACGCGGTCGCGGTATTCGCCGGCGAAATTGACCACCTCGACATCGATGCCGATCTTGTCGGCGACGCTCGTCACGTCGACCAGATCCTGACGCGACGCGCAGTACTCCTCGCTGTCGTCGTCTTCCCAGTTCTTCATGAACAGGCCGATCACCTTCCACCCCTGGCGCTTCAGGAGCAGCGCCGCCACCGACGAATCGACACCGCCGGACAGGCCGACGACCACCGTTTTCTCAGACATCTGGCCCCGCCCCCCCTTTCCATTCACCCAGCGGCAGGATCACCGCCGCCTGCCCGTTATCGACGAACCAGCTATCGACGACGAAGCGTCCGCCCTCGCCGGCGGCCTTCTCCTCGATCACCGCCGAATAATGCACCGGAATGACCAGCGCCCAGTTGCGCGCGTCCGGCTCCAGCACGCGATGCCAGCGCAGGCTGCCGCGCGTTTCGAGCAGACGCAGCAGGCGCGTCGTCGAGGTCGAATGATCGATGCAATCCATCTTCCCCGGCGCGTGGCCATCGGCATAGTTGCCGCCGCGGTCATTCCTGATGTCCGACTGCTCGCCGGCCCAGGCGTAGAGCCGGCCGATCACCGCGGCGAGCATTTTGCGCTCCTCGGCGGGGTCGACCGCAACCGCCAGTTGCTGGCCGACTTCACGCAGTTGCCTGTCGCTGAAGCGGATCTGCGCCTGGGCGTTGCAGCCATAGCCGTAGCAGATGGGCACGGTCGCGTCGGCCGCCGCCAGACCGGCCCAGGCCAGAAGGAGCGCCGACAGGCTATGGCGAAGCATCACGAGGCCTGCACGAGCAGGTCGAGCGGGTAGTGCTTGCCGGCGAGGAGATCCTCGATACAGCGCAGGACCAGCGGGCTGCGGTGGCGGGTCGCGGTCGCCCTGACCTCGTCGGGGGTCAGCCAGCGCGCGGCGACGATGCCTTCGTCCAGCTTGCGCCCGGCCTCGTAGCCGTGCAACTCGCCGGCGAAGGCGAAGCGCAGGTAAGTGATCTCCCGGTCCGGGCGCTTCCAGTTGTAGATCCCGACCAGGTGCGTCGGCCTGAAGTGATAGGCGGTCTCTTCCAGCGTCTCGCGCACGACGGCGTCGATCAGCGCCTCGCCGTCCTCGAGGTGGCCGGCCGGCTGGTTGAAGGCGAGACCGGCTTCGGTCTCTTCCTCGACCAGCAGGAACTTTCCGTCGCGCTGAACGACCGCGGCAACGGTGACATTGGGTTTCCAGATCATGACGGACTCGGACGGCAAAAGCGCTATTTTACCCGCTGATTTGGGCTAAAATCCTAGGCTTTCACGATAGCAACACGGAGAATCGACCATGTCCATGTCGGATCGCGACGGCTTCATCTGGCAAGACGGCAAGCTGGTGCCCTGGCGCGAGGCGACCACGCACGTCCTGACGCACTCGCTGCACTACGGCATGAGCGTGTTCGAGGGCGTCCGTGCCTACAGGACCGAACGCGGCACCGCCATCTTCCGTCTCGAAGACCACACCGACCGCCTGTTCAACTCCGCCCACATCTTCCAGATGGCCATGCCCTACGACAAGGCGGCCATCAACGAGGCGCACAAGGAAGTGCTGCGCGCCAACGATCTCGAAGCGGGCTACCTGCGCCCGATCGCCTTCTACGGCTCGGAGAAGATGGGCGTCTCGCCCAAGGGCGCCAAGGTCCATGTCGTCATTGCCGCCTGGCCGTGGGGCGCCTATCTCGGCGAGGAAGGCCTCGAGCGCGGGATCCGCGTCAAGGTGTCGAGCTACACGCGGCACCACGTCAATATTTCGATGGTGCGCGCCAAGGCGTCCGGCCACTACATCAACTCGATCCTGGCCAACAACGAAGTGACCAACGAGGGCTACGACGAGGCCATGCTGCTCGACCCCGAAGGCTATGTGGCCGAGGGCGCCGGCGAGAACCTGTTCATCGTCAAGAAGGGCAGGCTGTACACGCCGGACCTGACTTCGTGCCTGGAAGGCATCACCCGCGCCACCGTGCTGCAGATCGCCGAAGAACTCGGGCTTTCGGTGCAGGAAAAGCGCATCACCCGCGACGAAGTCTATTGCTGCGACGAAGCCTTCTTCACCGGCACCGCCGCCGAGGTGACGCCGATCCGCGAACTCGACGGCCGCCAGATCGGCATCGGCCGCCGCGGCCCGGTCACCGCCGAGATCCAGGCGAGGTATTTCGACGTGGTCAATGGCCGCTCCGCCCAGCACGACAACTGGCTGGCCTACATCTAATTCAGGGAGATCCGGATGTCCGACAACCGTACCGTAGAACTTACCGCCCACGACCTGCCGCTGCGCTGCCCGCAGCCGGCCTCGCCGCTGTGGTGCCAGCATCCGCGCGTCTTCCTCGACGTGCTCAAGACGGGTGAAGTGGTCTGCCCCTATTGCAGCACCCGGTACGTGTTCACGGGCGAAGCGCCCAAGGGTCATCACTAGAAGGCGGGCGCGGCCGGATTGGCGAACTGCCGGCGCCTCCGCCTGACACGCCGCGCCACCCCCGGCCAGGCCGACCACCATCGTCGCGATGCCGGCTGCAGCAGCGGCCTCCCGCATGAGTGACCGCCCGGCCGCCGCAACGATCTCGCCAAACCCCCAGCCGGAACAGGTCTTTGCCGCCTGCCTGAAACGGAGCGCCGCATGAGCAAGCCAAGCAATTTCGCCTCACCCGAGGATGTCGAACAGGCCTTCTACGAGGCGGTGCTCAAGGGCGACGCCGACCTGCTGATGCAACTGTGGGCCGAGGACGAGGAAACCCTCTGCGTGCACCCGACCGGCGTCCGCCT
>CAZKSD010000153.1:0-5820 GCA_964555315.1 uncultured Dechloromonas sp. | reverse complement strand
ATACGCGGGTCACGAACAATCCCTTTGCCGCTGATGGCGGGGTGTCAGCCATCCCCAACGCCGTCCTGGCGACCGACGCGAATCGCCTGAAAGTGGAGGCGGTTGGCCGTCAGAGCGTGCAGGCAAGCCAGAACAGCGGGGTCGCCAGCCTCAGCCAGAACTCCGCCAGTGCCAACCTGTTGCGGGCATCCGCACTCGAAGGCGTTGCGGCTCCGCTGCCGCCGGCGCTCAAGGCGCGCGCGCTGCAGGAAGTCGATCAGTCCCTGATCAAGGAGGGCGTCATCGACAAAAACGGCAAGGTGTCGAACGAAGTGGTCGCCGAACTCTCGTTTGAACGCGTGAGTTCGCTGCCAACGCCCGGCATGCTGGTCAAGGGCTGTCTGGATTCCTGCGACGTCTGCGAGCCGACGCTGGAAAAGGAGATTCAGCTCGATCTGGAGCGCAAGCAACTGCAGAACGAATTGCTCAAGAAGCAGATCGCGCTGCTCGAAAAGTCGCAAGAGTACCGGTGCTGCCCGGTCGGCGAAGCGGAAACCGCCACCCCGTAGGCGCTCGACCTTCTGCCTGCCGGCAATGGGCCTTGAAGTCCGCGACGCGGAAACCCCGCGTTGCGACAACGAACCTTTTGCCAGCAATGGCCTGATCGGCGAGAGGTTCCGCTTCACGACCGATCCGATGCCGTCCCGCCTGCGAACCAGATATCCGGAACCTGCCGGCCGGCCTCACCGCAATACAGGAGTTAACCGAATGAAACGAATGACAGTTGCCGGTCCCGGATTGTGGGGAATGGGAGACTGCCTGGCGGACTTCCATGCCGGAAACCAGGACGGCAGCAATGACGCCCCGATTACTCATGTCGTCATCAAGCGCATCCAGGAGATAGTCCGGATCCTCAGCCTGAAAAAGAAGCCGAAGCCAACTGAAACCTTCGACCGGGAGACCGGCGGCGAGATGACGAAGCGGCGACTGCCGCGCAGTGACAGTGCCGACGGCAAGCGAGGATTCGCTCGCGGCTGGCGGGGAACCGGCGCTCGTGACGAAGTGGCCAGACCAGTCCAATCAACGCACAGGAGTGAGCAATCGTGATCAAGCCCAACGAAAAACCGGTCGAACTTCCAGTCACCTTCGTCGGCCTCGGCGCCGGCGAGCAGGCGCCGCGCTTCGCGGCTTATCAGCTCGATTCGGCTGGGCGCCCGGTCAGGAAGGTTGGCGGCTATGATGGCAAAACCTTGAAGATTGACAGCGGTGCGGCCGGTTCGGTCGCATTCGGTCCGGATGTCGAGGAGTTCAAGGCTCTACCGAAAGAAAGCCTGGTCAGTTATCGGGTGGCACAAAAAATCGACCTTTGGCGCAAACAGGGTGTCGTGTTGCCGCACGATGTCTGGAATCGATTCCACTTCCTTTTCGCTTGCGTCACCGGAACCGTGCGCAAGTGCCGGCCATGGTTCTGGGATCTCATCGACGACATTCGCCTGAGGCCGATGTTCGAACTTGCGCAGGTGGCGCGCATCAGGCCGATTACCGCAGACCTGCAACCGCACCTCCTGTTTCCCGTCAGTTGCCAGCCGCTTTGTGACGGCATCGTCGAGATCTACGAACGCGAATGCTGCTGCCTCCACATTCACATTCCTGACTTGCTCGACCGGTTGCGCGAAATCCTCGATGTCCTGCCAATACCGATTCCAGATCCCGTTCCTGATCCGATTCCGGGACCTGATCCCGCACTCTTCGCGCCCCGGTTGCTGCGTGCCCGAGCCCGCACGATCCAGCAGCGCAAGACACCGCTCGACCTGGCCGCGGTCCCACCCGAAAGCCTGCACCAGGACTACCTCGCGCTACGCACGATGCCCGCCGATGCCGCGCGGCTCTACGTTCTCAAGCGCCCCTACCTGCTCCCCATACTCTGTCACTGTTCGGTGCGCAAAGTCGGCCAGACGTCGCTGCAACCCGGCGGTCATTTTGATTTCTGCTACCTGCGGGTCCGTCATCAACCACAGCTTGGACATTGCGTCACGACCTACGCCTACAAGATCAAGCAACTGATCAATGGCGTCCTGACCGTTGTGTACGACGGTCTGGCCGCGCACCAATACTTCGGGGCTAGCGGGCCCGCGCAAATCAGCACCTTCAACCCGCAGGCGCGCGTGTGCGCGGATGGTTCAGGCGACCCGCCACCCAATGATGGTCTTCCCTTCGTGATGCTGGAGCATGTCGGTTCCTATGGCAGTTTCCACTTCAACTTCCCGGCGCAAACGGGGGTTTCGCATGTCGGCTTGCTTGATGCCGACGACGGCACCTACACGACCGGATACGCACTCGATTGCCCCTGGGGTGGCGCGTTGGGCTTGCGTTTGTGGTTCTCGCCGGAGCTGGAACCGGTGGTGAAGTATTACCGGCTCAAGGTCATCGCCGTCGACGCTACCGGAGCGCCGGTCGGCTCGCCGACGGTACTGAACAATACGGTCACATGGGACAAGCTGGTCGATATCCCAGGCGACGTGATCCGTGTCCCGGAAACACTCGGGCCAATTCCTGTCGGTGCGGAAAATGATCTGTTCAAGGTGCCGTACTGGAGTTCTCCCGACCACCGTTACCTCAGCGGGCAGGTTCATCAGATCTGGAATACGGCTCAATCGCTGTTCCCGGACGGCAGGTACCTGTTGATCATCGAGGTCTTCGACGCGGCGGGAAATCGCGTCAAGCCGGGTGGCGCGGCTGGCCCCGGCACCGAGCAGGGGTTCCAGTTCCGGCGCTGGGTTTCGGCGGTGGATACCGACCCGGTACCGTTTGCCGACGCAGCGCATGTCTTCTGGATCGACAACACGCCGGTCGGAGGCGATATCGTCGACTTGCGCCAGAATGGCTTTGCCAATACGGCGGAATGTCAGTTCATGGCGGGAGCGGCCGACAACACCTTCGCGATCGGCCTGAGAGCCTACCATGTGCACGGGGTCGAACATGCCGGCAACGGCGACGACAACTCCTTCATGCAGCGTTACGACATCTCCTGGCAGCGCGGTCTGAATGGTCCTACCGGCGTGCTCGGGCCGGCCCCATCGGGAGGCAACAACCGCACCGATGTCGGCGAGACCGGGGGGCCGGTTTCCTCCGGCAGCGAGACCTTCGCCAATCTGCTGGGCGGACATCCAAAATGCACCTTCAGTGTCACCCTGCACGTGCGGGCCAAGCACTTCACCGGTAGCAGTCGAATCTGGGACTACGACTACTGGGAGACCGCGTCGTTTGCGCTGGAAGCGATAGGCTAGTTTGGCGAAACCTGATAGCGTGGGTTGGGTTGCCGGTTTTTGGCAACCCGATCAACGAGTCAAACGGCGCGAGGCGGCGGCCGCGTCACGGCCGGCGCAGCGTTGCGCTGAGTTCTTCAAGCAGCGAGCGCCGGCCGTCTCTCGATATCGCGTGCCTGGCTCCGCAACTTCCTCTGCGTAGCGACCTTGCTTCGGGCCACAGCGTGAAACGACCCAGTCGCTTGTTGCGCCGTGCCCATAGCGTTCCCGCATGCCGTTGCCGGCGCTTGTTGCCGCAATCTTCGCTCTGGCCAGCCCTTGGGATTGGCCTCTGACCGGTCCCGGCGTTGGCGCTGTGGAGCGCGCGAGCCAAGCACGGTTTGATGATTGCGGGCGGGGCCCCTGCGGCCTTTCCTGTGCATCGGCGCGAGAGAAGCGAAATAGTTCAGAAAAACCGTGGTCAATTGCCTGCCAGCGATTGAAGCGCGTGGCATGTCGGGTCTATTATAGAAAAATATGGTCAATCGTATATCTGACCTCAAAGTTTTTGCCACGGAACACGCATCATACTGGAGGAGTTAAATGGACAAGAAGACTTCGACGCCCGTACCGGGTACAACAAGCAAGGCGGCTGCCGCAGCCAAACCCGCCGCGAGTGGGGCTTCGCCGGCAGCCAAGCCGGCGCCGAACGCACGCACTGCCGCGCCGCGCGCAGCGCAGCCGCGCCGGGCATCGGCTGGCGATATTGCCCCGGCACACACGCCCGAGGCGATGGAAGCCTATGACGTTGCCGAAGCGGCCAGCGCGGCAGTCGAGCAGAAGACTGTCGCCCTGAAAGACATCATCGCCCATGCTGCTCCCGGAGATACGGTCGCGCTGGCCAAGTCGCTGGAAGCCATCATGACGGGCGCGTCGCCCGATGACGCCGTGGCGTTGCGCAAGGCGCTGCTCGGCAAGGACGAAGCGCCAGCCTGGAAACTGCCGACCAGTCCGGACGACGAGTTGGCCACCGGCTGGCGGGACAACAATTCCTACCCCTATCGCAACCTGATGTCGCGCCGGGCCTACGAGAAGCAGAAATACCGTCTGCAGGTCGAACTGGTCAAGTTGCAGAACTGGGTCAAGGAAAGTGGCCAGCGGATGGTCATCATCTTCGAGGGGCGTGATGCGGCGGGCAAGGGCGGCTCCATCAAGCGTTTCACCGAGAACCTCAACCCGCGTGGCGGGCGCGTCGTCGCGCTGGAAAAGCCGACGATGGAGGAGCGCGGCCAGTGGTACTTCCAGCGCTACGTGCGGCACCTGCCAACGGCCGGCGAGATCATTTTCATGGACCGGTCGTGGTACAACCGGGCTGGTGTCGAGCGCGTGATGGGCTTCTGCAGCGAGGATGAATACAGGGAGTTCATGCGCCAGACGCCGGAAGTCGAACGCACCCTGGTGCGCAGCGGCATTCACCTGATCAAGTTCTGGTTCTCGGTCAGCCGCAAGGAACAGCGTCGCCGCTTCAAGGAGCGCGAGGTTCATCCGCTCAAGCAGTGGAAGCTGTCGCCGATCGATCTGGCGTCGCTAGACAAGTGGGACGATTACACCAAGGCCAAGGAGGCGATGTTCTTCCATACCGATACGGCAGAAGCGCCGTGGACGGTGGTCAAGTCCGATTGCAAGAAGCGCGCGCGTCTCAACGCAATGCGTTTCGTCCTGCACAAGATAGACTATGCCGGCAAGGACATCGAAGCCATCGGACCGGTCGACCCGTTGCTGGTCGGTCGTCCGCATGTGGTCTTCGAACCGGGTGGAAGTCGGCAAGGGGACCACACCGCAATCCTGTGATCTGAACGGATCAAGGGGCAGGGGCGCGCGGCAAGCGCCCTTTTTTGCGCCGCCGCTTGTCATGACATGGCGAAGCCGGCGTCCGCGGGCGGCAATTGCCGTCGCTTGCCGGCTCCGCGATCAGTTCGGACGGGGTGCGTGCAACTTCACCTCCGCCAAAGGCAAGGCGAACAGCGCCATTCCAGGGGGAGGGAGGTGATTTTCAGCGTAGGAACTCGCGGCTGATCTGCCTGAACGTGTCGGTTCCGGCCTTGCGCAGCCACTCGAAGGCGACCATCTCGCACGAAACGATGCGGCATCCTTCCTGGCGCAGTCGCGCCAGCCCCAGTTCATTGTCGGTCAAGCGGCGCGAGCCGACCGCCTCGGCGACGACGAAGACCTCCTTGCCCAGTGCCAGCAGATCAAGCGCTGTCTGCAGAACGCAGACGTGGGTTTCCGTCCCGGTCAGCACAATCTGACGGCGGGAAAAGTCGGGCATCGCCTCCAGGCGGTTGTCGGCGACGGCCGAGAAATGCAGCTTCTCGACGATCCGATCCGGCTCAACGCGGGCGCCGATTTCGGGGACCAGCGGTCCCAGTCCGGACGGATATTGAACGGTCGCCCCGACCGGGACCGACAGGCGCTGCGCGATGTCAACGAGCCACAGGTTGTGGCGCAGGACCGCATCGATATCCTCGATGGCGGGAGCCAGTCTCTCCTGCAAATCGATCAGCAGCAGCATTGACTGGTCGCTCTTGATCAGCAT
>CAZKSD010000152.1:0-5842 GCA_964555315.1 uncultured Dechloromonas sp. | reverse complement strand
GCGTTTCCAGTCCGGGCTTTCTCCCCTCGCCCTTGGCGACTCCGATCATCGCCAGTTCCCCGAGTCCGAGTTCCGCTAGCGCCGCCTGCGCACAAGCGACCTGCCCCTTGCCGCCGTCGATCAGGATCAGATCCGGCGCCATGCCTTCGCCACCCGCCACACGCTCGTAACGCCGGCTGACCACCTGACGCATGGCGGCATAGTCGTCGCCGGGCTCGATGTTGCGGATGTTGAAACGCCGGTAATCCGCTTTTTTCATGGCGTTTCCCTGGTAGACCACGCACGACGCAACAGCAGCCTCGCCCTGCGTATGGCTGATGTCGAAACATTCGATGCGCCGGATTGCGTCCGGCAGCGCCAGTACCTGCTGCAGGGCCAGCAGCCGCCGTTCCTGCTGGGCCGATGCCTGATTGCGGGCGCCGATAGCCAGTCGAGCGTTTTGAACAGCCATCTCGGCCCACGCCCGGTGCACGACCGAACGCGCCTCGCTGACCGGCACAGCCCGCCCGGCCAGTTCGGCAAGCAACTGCCCGACATCGCTCCCCTCTTCCCGTTCGGGCAACGGCAGCGCGACGACTCTGGCGGGCGCCGGGTGGGCGGCATAGTGCTGCCGGATGAATGCCGCGACGGCCTCGGCCGGCGAGCAGTCGCCGGCATTGGCCGGAAACTGCGGGCGGTCCCCCAGATGCCTGCCCCCCCTGACCATGGCCAGATTGACGCAAAGCTGCCCGCTTTCGCGCAGGGCAACGATGATGTCGATGTCCTCGCCCTTGTTGCTGGAAACATACTGTTTTTCCTGAACCTGGCGCAGGGACTGGATCTGGTCGCGGTAGACCGCCGCCTGCTCGAACGCAAGCCTGGCCGATGCCGCCTCCATCGCTTTCGTCAGGCGCCCGGTGACTTCCTGTTGGCGCCCGAGCAGAAACATCGACGCCAGTTGAACATCCGCCGCGTAGTCTTCGGTGCTGACGTGCCCGACGCACGGCCCGCTGCAGCGCTTGATCTGGTAGAGCAGACAGGGGCGCGAGCGATTGGCGAACACCGAATCCTCGCAGGTGCGCAGCCGGAACATCTTCTGCAGCAGATGGATGCTGTCGCGGATGGCCCATGAGGAAGGATACGGACCGAAATAGTCGGCCTTGCGATCCGGATTGCCGCGAAAAAAGCCGAGCCGGGGAAACTCGTCCCTGGTAAGGACGATGTAGGGATAGGACTTGTCGTCGCGAAACAGGATGTTGTAGCGTGGCGACAGCGACTTGATCAGGTTGTTTTCGAGAAGCAGCGCTTCCGCCTCGGTGCGTGTCGCGGTCGTCTCGACGGCGGCAATCTGGCTGACCATGTGGGCGATGCGCGGACTCGGCAGGTTCTCCCGGAAGTAGGACGAAACCCGCTTCTTCAGGTTCTTCGCCTTGCCGACATAGAGCACGGCGCCATCGGCATCGAGCATCCGGTAGACACCGGGCAACTCGGTCAGCGAGGCGAGGAACTCGCGGGCGTCGAAACCCATGGTGCTTCCCGATTACCCAAGTCGCGCCCTGATGCCGGCGAAGACGGCTTCGAAGCCTTCCCGCGACAGGCGCCCCGTCCGCCAGTTATAGCCGCTGCAGTGATAGCTGTCGACCAGCAGACGGCCATCCGGCAAGGCATGGCTGACGTTGTGACCAAACACGTGACTCGCCGGCTTGAGGCGGCAGGCGCGAACCACCGCCTGATGGGCGACGGCACCGAGGGCGACGATGACCGTCAGGCGTGGCATCGCCGCCAGTTCGGCCTGGAGATGGGCATTGCACGCATGGATCTCGGCGGTCGTCGGCTTGTTGGCTGGCGGCAGGCAGCGCACGGCGTTGGTGATCCGGCAGTTGACCAGGCGCATGGCGGGATTAGCTCGCTTGTCTGGCCCTAGAGGCGCGTCCGAGGTGGCAAAGGCGAAGCGGTGCAATGCCGGATAAAGCAATTCACCGGCCACGTCACCGGTGAACGGACGACCGGTCCGGTTGGCCCCCTTTTCACCGGGCGCAAGCCCGACCACGAGCAGTTCCGCGTCGAGCGGGCCGAAGGCCGGGACCGGTAGCGCGTGCCAGTCCGGATCGCGCCGGCGGATGGCGGCGAGGTGTTCTGCCAGGCGCGGACAGGCAGTGCACTCCTGCGGATCTTGGAATGACGACATGACGGCGATGGTAGCATGGCGTCCATGCAGCTTCATTGGGACATCTTCTGCCACGCAATCGACAATCAGGGTGATATCGGCGTCTGCTGGCGGCTTGCCCGGCAACTGGCCGCGGAACATGGCAAGGAGGTGCGACTGTGGCTCGACGATGTGGACGGCCTGCGACCGCTGTGCCCTGCCGTCGATGGCGCAAAGGACAGGCAGTCTTGCCAAGGCGTCGAAATCCGTCGCTGGGCAGGGAATGTTGCGGTCGACCGCGTCGGCGAGGTCATTATCGAGGGCTTCGGTTGCAGGCTTCCCGAAGACTACCTGCGGGCGATGGCGCAGGCGGTGAACAGGCCGTGCTGGATCAATCTCGAATACCTCACCGCCGAGTCCTGGATCGAAGGCTGCCACGGCATGCCTTCACCCCATCCCACCCTGCCGCTGACCAAATATTTCTATTTTCCGGGCTTTTCGGTCGGCACGGGCGGTCTGTTGCGCGAAAAGGACCTGCTCGCGAGACGCGATGCCGCGGCAACGCGCCAACCCGCTCGCGAGGGCATCGATTTCAGCCTGTTCTGTTACGACAACGCCCCGGTCGGCGAACTGTTCGAAGGTTTGGCCGGCTCTCCGAGTCCGGTTCGCGTCCATGTCGCGGCAGGCAAGCCGCTGGCTGCCGTCAGGACCCATTTTTCTGGAAACGGCCCGTGGCAGTGCGGCGCGTTGCGGGTGATTCCGTTCGACCCACTGCCGCTCGATGATTACGATGAGTTGCTTTGGCGCTGCGACATCAATTTCGTTCGCGGCGAGGATTCCTTTGTCCGTGCGCAATGGGCCGGCAAGGCATTTGTCTGGCAGCCCTATGTCCAGGAAGGCGGCGCCCATCTGGTCAAGCTGGAAGCCTTTCTCGAGCGCTACACGGCCGGGATGAACGAGCTCGCGGCGACTGCCGCGGTCAACCTGTTCAGGGCATGGAATTCAACCGGCCGCCTTCGCCACGCCTGGGCGGATTTTCTTGCGGCGAGAATGGAAATCACGGCACACACGCGCCGCTGGAGCCGGCGGCTTGCCGAGCGGCCCGACCTGTGCGCAGCCCTCGTCAGTTTCTGTGCCGCCAAGGTATAATTTCGCGTTTACTTTTTCGGCATTTTGGGAACTTCGAATGAAAACCGCACAGGAACTCCGCTCCGGCAACGTCATCATGGTTGGCGCCGACGCACTCGTCGTCCAGAAGACCGAGTACAGCAAATCCGGCCGCAATGCGTCGGTGGTCAAGATGAAGCTCAAGAACCTCTTGAGCGGCGCCGCGTCGGAAGCCGTCTATCGGGCCGACGACAAGTTCGAGGTCGTCGTCCTCGAAAAGAAGGAAGTGACCTATTCCTACTTCGCCGACCCGATGTATGTCTTCATGGACGCCGAGTACAACCAGTTCGAGGTAGAAGCGGAAAACATGGTCGACGCGCTCAAGTACCTCGAAGACGGTCTGGCCTGCGAAGTGGTCTTCTACAACGGCAAGGCGATTTCCGTCGAACTCCCAAACAGCGTCGTCCGCGAGGTCGTGTACACCGAACCGGCGGTCAAGGGCGACACCTCCGGAAAAGTGCTGAAGCCGGCGCGCCTGGCCACCGGTTTCGAATTGCCGGTACCTGCCTTCATCAGCATCGGCGACAAGATCGAAATCGACACCCGGACCGACGAGTACAAGAGCCGCGCCAAGTAATTCGCGATCTTTTCCTTGCGTTGATTGGGCAGCTTCGGCTGCCCGAATTCATTTCAGTTCGTCAATCGCGCAATGGCTTCCAGCGCCGCGCGATAGCGCGGTTCGGATTGCAGCGCCTGCCAGCTCATCGCCTCCTGCCTCGGCAACAAGGCTTCGACCCGCCTGCCTCTGGCCGGATCGACTTCGGGACGCCAGCCTGCCAACACCTCGCCGACCGCATCCGGGGAGTTGCACACGAGCAACATGTCGCACCCGGCACGATACGCGGCATCGACGCGATCGAGCATGCCGCCGACGATTCCCGCGCCTTGCATCGACAGATCGTCGCTGAAGACGACTCCGCGAAACTTTATGTCATTTCTCAAATAGTCTATCCATCTATTTGAAAATACGGCCGTACTGCAATCCATGCAATTGTAGATCACGTGTGCGGCCATCACCGCATCGAGGTCGAGCCGGCGGTAGGGAAGCAGGTCATCCTGCATTGCCTCGAGGCTGCGGTCATCGACCGGAAGCTCGACATGCGAGTCGGGAATGACATAGCCGTGCCCCGGAAAATGCTTGCCGCAACTGCCCATGCCCCCTTCGCGCAAGCCTGCCGTCAGCGCTCCGGCCAGCGCGATGACGGCATCCGTCCGGCGATGAAAGGCGCGATCGCCGATCACCCGCGACGGTCCGTAGTCGAGGTCGAGGACGGGGGTAAACGAGTAATCGACGCCATGCGAGCGGAGTTCGGCGGCAAGGACGTAGCCCACCTGGCGAGCTGCTTCGAGCGCCGCTTCCGGGTGGCGATCCCACAACCGCCCCAGGGTGGCCATTGCTGGCAGCCTGGCGAATCCCTCGCGAAAGCGCTGCACCCTGCCCCCTTCATGATCGACGGCGATCAGGAACGGAGCGCGCAGCGCATGGATCTCGCTGGTCAGGACTGCCAGTTGCCCGGGATTTTCGTAGTTCCGGGAAAACAGGATGATCCCGCCAACCAGCGGGTGGCGGAGACGATGGCGATCGAGATCGCCGAGTCGCGTGCCGGCGATGTCGATCATCAGCGGACCCAGGGCGGGTTGCTTCATGGGCGTTCCAGAATGACGCTGGCGACGGCGTATTCCGCTTCGTCGCTCAGGGAGACGTGAACCGTGAGCCCCTGGTTTTCGACCATTTCAGCCAGTTGACCGCGAAAGGCCAGTACCGGCTTGCCCAGTTCGTCATGAGCGACAGCAATGGCCGGCAGGACAGCCGGCGGTCGCACGCCGGTGCCCAGCGCCTTGCAGAACGCCTCCTTCGCCGCGAAACGCTTGGCGAGAAAGCGGCCCTTGGCGGCCATGGCAGCCTGGGCGAATTCCGCGACTTCCTGCGGTGCCAGCAGCTTTTCCAGAACCCGTTCGCCATGCCGCTCCCACATCCCCTGCAGGCGCTTGACCGCGACGATGTCGGTGCCGATGCCGTGGATCATTCGCCGCGCTCGGCGCCTTCGCGCATCAACTGTTTCATTTCACGCACGGCGTCGCGCAGCCCGACGAATACCGCGCGGCTGACGATGGCGTGGCCGATGTGCAGCTCGCGAACCCCGGCCAGGCGGGCCACCGGCTGGACGTTGTAGTAATTGAGCGCGTGGCCGGCATTGAAACGCATACCCAGCTCGCGAACGCGCTCGCCGGCGTGACGGATCTTGGCCAGTTCGCCAATCACTGGCTGCGCTTCGGCATCGCGGCCCATGGCATGGAAGGCATGGGCATACGGGCCGGTATGAATTTCACAGACGCGGGCGCCAATGCGGGCCGCCGCTTCGATCTGCGGAATCTCGGCGTCAATGAAGACGCTGGTCATGATCCCGGCGTCGGCCAGACGGGCGATGACGCCGGCCAGCCGGGCCTCCTGGGCCAGAATATCGAGGCCGCCCTCGGTGGTCACCTCGTGGCGGCCTTCCGGCACCAGCATCGCCATCTCCGGCTTCAGGCCGCAGGCAATGCCGACCA
>CAZKSD010000151.1:0-5886 GCA_964555315.1 uncultured Dechloromonas sp. | reverse complement strand
TTCAGCTCAGGGGTCGTTGCGGCGCTCGGTGCAGCACTACTCTTTGGCGCCAGCACACCGCTGGCGAAAATGCTGCTGCACGATGTCGATCCGTGGCTTCTTGCAGGACTGTTCTACCTCGGTTCTGGAATAGGCCTGTCACTGTGGCGCGTACTCACCCGTGCCGTACCTGTCCGTCTTTCGCGAGGAGAAACTGGCTGGTTGGCTGGGGCCATCCTTTCAGGCGGAGTGGTTGGCCCTGTCCTGTTGATGTATGGTCTAACAGGCATGCCGGCCTCAGGTGCAGCCCTGCTGTTGAATGCAGAGGGTGTTTTCACAGCATTGCTGGCTTGGGTGGTCTTCAAAGAGAACTTTGACCACCGTATTGCGTTCGGCATGGCAGCAATTGCCGCAGGTGCTGTGGTGTTGAGTTGGCCAAGAGAGGCTCAGTTTGCTGGTGCGCTGCCAGCCTTGGCGATACTGGGGGCTTGCTTGGCATGGGGCATCGACAACAACCTGACGCGCAAGGTCTCTCTAGCCGACGCAACATGGATTGCAGCGGTAAAAGGCATGGCTGCCGGGAGCGTGAATCTCATACTCGCATTTTCCCTTGGCGACCGTCTGCCTGATTGGCCCACCACGGCAGCAGCCATGGGGGTCGGATTGCTCGCTTACGGGGTCAGCCTGGTTTTGTTTGTCGTCGGCATGCGCCATCTGGGGACCGCTCGTTCAGGCGCTTACTTTTCAGTGGCTCCCTTCTTCGGGGCGCTCATTGCGCTCGCCACCGGAGAACCACTCACCGTTCGACTGACTATTGCTGGCGGCCTAATGGCGATTGGCATCTGGCTCCACCTAACCGAGCGACACGAGCATAAGCACATCCATGAGGTAATGGAGCATAGCCACGAGCACGCACACGATGAGCATCATCAGCACGCTCATGACTTTTCTGTAGCCCCGGGCGCAAAGCACACGCACCGTCACAGGCACGAGCCCATAGTCCATGAGCACGCTCACTTTCCCGATACACACCACCGGGAACACTCGCACTGACATGTGCGATACATAGTGGTGCGGCTTGTATTGCGATCGTCGAAACAGCGACTGCTCCGGGGCATATTGTCGCCGTTCAGCAATTCATAACCTTACTGGCCGCTTAGGGTCCAGGCTGTGCAAAAAACGGGGTTGAGATTTTGATGTCTTTACGCGCGTTCGCTTGGCTCGGACGTGAAAGAATCAAGAGTGGGTGTCGGCGCGATCATTTTCTTGCGCTCAGCAGGCCCGCCTTGGTGAGCGCGCTTTCTAGAAAATCGTTCTCCAGCGTCAGCTGCCGGATCTTGGCCTGCATGGTCTTGAGGTCCGGCTCGATCGCCTGGGTGGCGGTATCGCCGAAGACCTGTGCCGAGCGTTCCATCAGTTGCGTTTTCCAGTCGGCAATCTGGTTCGGATGAATGTCCAATTGCTGCGCCAACTCGGCCAGCGTCTTGTCGCCCTTGAGCGCCGCGGTCGCCACTTGCGCCTTGAATACTGGCGAGTGATTCCGCCGCTTCCTTCTCGTCATGCTCTTGCTCCTTTTCATGGCCGCTACGCGGCAGTTATTGAGCAAGGCTATCACTTATCCCTCTGTCCGAATTCCCGGGACCGGCTCTGGCCTTCGTGGCGGAACTGCCCAAGACCGGAGTTTCTGGCGCTACCCGCTGGCTGTCTCCTGACAAGGCTCTGATTCAACTGTCCTTGCGCTATAAGTCCGATGACCAACTCTGGTTCAGCTTCTTCCACGAGGTTGGACACCTGTTACTGCACGGAAAGAAGGAGGTATTCATCGAGGGCAACGGCCTGGATGTTGAGAAGGAAGCGGAGGCAAATCGCTACGCTGCTGATAGCCTCATCCCACTCGGGAAACTCAGGGCGTTGCTGGCGGTTGGTCGTCCCTCCCTGGCCCAAGTGGAAGCCTTTGCCGCCGAGATCAGCATCGCCCCTGGCATCGTAGTCGGCCGCCTGCAAAAGGAAGGAGTGTACGATCACAAGATTGGCAATGGCCTCAAGCGCCGCTTGTGCTGGGCATCAGTCAAAGCGGACGACAATCCGCTTTCCATCTGACCTTGTGCAAACCCCGGCTGGGCTTTGGCTTGATTCCCAAGCCAGCAGGCACCGAATCGTTTCCCCGCTTTGGGCACGTAGTACCGGCGATGCCGAGTTCTTTATGTGATCCTTGTCCATGCCGCTGGCAATTTGGTCGTAATGTTTGCCGAGGCCAAACAATTGACGCAATTGTGCGATGTCTTGATGCCGCTGAATTACAAATCCCCGCCCCTCATATCGCACTCCTTCAAGTTCCAGAACCATTACCGGCTCTTGGCCTTCCTCGTGGCTAAAAGAGCCGGTGACGGGTGTCGAGTTGTTCACCGAAACCAGTCGATGGGAATGTCCGGCACAACCGGAAATAATCACGCCAAAAAAACATGTGGCGAGCATTTTTTTAGTCGTGGACATGCGACCTCCCTGCTACTTCAACACGAAGCGAACTGTTGTTGGGGCTTTGCCCGGGACGGATACCAAGGCCACAATCTTGCCGTTGGCAAGCTTGAAACTGCCTGTGGCCTCCAGTGCCGGGCCGGCAGGTTTCAACTCGACTTCCTGCTTGTCGGCACCAACGAGGATGGCCAGTTTGGCGTTGGCCTTAGAGACATCCACTGGCTTGCCATGATCACGCAAATACAACCGAATCAAGTCCGGCTTCGCAACCAGTTCGTAATCGACATCCTTGACCTCGCTGACGATGCCACCGTGGAGGGGGTTGTGTTCGTGGTCATGTCCGTGGCTACCAGCGGCAAAGGCTGGGCCTGACATGGACAGTGCAGCAGCGGTGAGCAGATGAATCGTTTTCATGGTTTTCCCTTTCGTTGGGAAATAATCAAAGAGCCCCGGCATCCCGGTCGTTCATTAGTTGTTCCGCATCCTTGCGGCCAAATAGCCAGAACATGGCGGGCGTCAGGAAGGTATCGAGCAAGGTTGAACTGATCAGCCCGGAGAAAATCACCACGGCGACTGGATGCAAAATTTCCGTGCCCGGCCGCTCTGCCTCAAAAAGCAGCGGAGCCAGCGCAAACGCGGTGACCAGTGCGGTCATCAGTACCGGCGACAGCCGTTCCAGCGAACCTCGCAGGATCATGGCGTGATCGAAACTCTCACCCTCCATGCGCATCAGGTTGATGTAGTGGCTGACCTTGAGAATGCCGTTGCGCACCGAAATGCCGGCCAGGGTGATGAAGCCGACCAGGGCGGCAACCGACAATGGCTGTCCGGAGATCCACAGACCGATCACGGCACCGACCAGCGCCAGCGGGATATTGACCATGATCAACACTGACAGCGTCACGGACTTGTAACGGCTGTAGAGCACCACGAACATCAGCACCAGGGAGACAATTGAGAGCAGGCCAACCAGGCGCGACGCCTCTTCCTGCGCCTGGAACTGTCCGCCCAGGGTGATGAAGTAGCCTTCAGGCAGTTTGCTTTCGCGGACCACCTTCCGGATGTCCTCGACAATCTCGGACAGCGCCCGCCCTTGCGCGTTGGCTGAAATCACAATGCGCCGCTTGCCGTCGTCTCGGCTGACCTGATTCGGCCCGTCGCTGTCTTCGATGCTGGCGATTCTGGACAGCGGAATCCTGCCGCCAGGCGTCTCCAGCATGATCTGGCCGAGTCCGTCGACGGAGCGCCCTGCTTCCGGAAGACGTACCACGAGCGCAAACCGCCGGCCACCCTCGACGATCTGGGTCACCTTCTCACCCTCGACCAGGCTTTGCAGTGTCGCGAGAATTTGTGGTGTCGGCACGCCGTATTGGGCTGCTGCGGCGTAATCGACCCGGACCTTGATCTGCGGCGCCAACACCTGTTTCTCGATTTCCAGGTCAGCCAGACCGGGGATGCCGGCCAGCCTGTTGCGCAACACGTCAGCTTGACCACGCAGGGTATCCAGGTCGTCACCAAAAATCTTGATGGCAATCTGTGATCGAACACCGGAAAGCATGTGGTCGATCCGGTGCGAAATCGGTTGCCCGATGGCAATGGCGGCCGGCAGATTGATCAGGCGCGAACGGATGTCAGCGGAAATCTCGTCCATCGAACGGGTCAATTCGCCAGCCGGTTTCAGACCGACATCGAGTTCGCTGACGTGGACGCCCTCGGCGTGCTCGTCAAGCTCGGCCCGGCCGCTGCGACGCCCTACATGCACCACTTCCGGAACCTGTCTGACCAACACCTCGGCCTGCTGCGCCAACGCTGACGATTCAGCCAGAGTGACGCCCGGGTTCAGGCGCATGCCGATCAGCAGCGTCCCTTCGTTGAACGGCGGCAGGAAGGTCTTGGGGAAAAAAGGTACCGCAGCCACGGCAACCAGCACGGCGAGCCCACCGGCGACCAGCGCCGTCTTGGGTCGATTCAGCACGGCCTGTAAGCCGCGGCGATAG
This sequence comes from uncultured Dechloromonas sp., assembly GCA_964555315.1. Lineage (GTDB taxonomy): Bacteria > Pseudomonadota > Gammaproteobacteria > Burkholderiales > Rhodocyclaceae > Azonexus. Next base: position 1,435 of record CAZKSD010000151.1, on the reverse strand, counting down.
CTCGCCTTCAACCAGGTCAGCAGTTTCGTGTCGCCATGATCAAGCGACTTCATGCGGGGCAACAGGTAGAAGGACAGCACCGGGGTGACGGTTACGGAAACGACCAGCGAGGCCAGCGTCGAGACGATGAAGGCGATGCCGAGCGGCACGAACAGCCGCCCCTCCATGCCCGGCAAGGCGAACAGCGGCAGGAAAACGAGGACGATGATGATCGTCGCGTAGAGAATCGCCGAACGCACTTCCATCGTTGCCCGGGAAACCAGTTCAATCGGATGGATGCGGGCATCCGGGTGTTTGGCTCGGTCCTCTTTCAGTCGACGCAGGACGTTCTCGACACCGACCACCGCATCGTCGACCAGACCGCCGATCGCGATGGCCAGCCCGCCCAGGGTCATGGTGTTGATCGATAGCCCGTAATGCTGGAAGACCAGCGCCGTCATGAAGATCGACACCGGAATAGCGGTCAGCGCGATCACCGTCGGGCGCAGGGTGCCCAGGAAAAAGAACAGGATGACCGCGACAAACACCGAGGCGCCGATCAATTTGCCTTGCAACGTGCTGATTGAGGATTCGATGAAACTGGCCTGGCGGAAGGTTACCTTGGGCTCATCCATGCCGGCCGGCAGGGTCTTTCTGAGATCGTCGAGTGCTGCCTCGATGGTTCGTGTCAGATGGATGGTATCGGCCGTCGGCTGTTTCTGGATGCCGAGAATCACTGCCGGCTTGCCCTCGAACCCGGCATCGCCACGCCTGATCGCCGGCGCGAAGGTGACTTCGGCAATTTGGCGCAATAGAACGGGTTGACCGTGGCGAGCCGTCAGCGCCAGGTTCTTCAGATCGTCCAAGCGCGACGTTCGACCCAGATTCCGGATCAGGTACTCACGACCGTTGAGTTCAAGAAATCCGCCCGAGGTATTCGAAGAGAACCCCTTGAGTGCACCCGTCAATTGCTCATGGGTAATATCCAGCTCAGCCATGCGGGCCGTATTCGGCTGAACCTGGAATTGCCGTACTTCGCCGCCTATCGGAATAACTTGAGCAACACCTGGCACCGCCATCAGGCGTGGGCGCAAGACCCAGTCGGCAAACTCCCGAACCTGCATCGGCGAGATCTTGGCCGTGTCGATGGGAATGGCAATCTGCATGATTTCGCCCATGATCGAACTGATCGGCCCCATGCGCGGCACGACGCCCGTCGGCAGGCCTTCCTCCATCGAAATCAGGCGCTCCGAGACCATCTGCCGAGCCCGGAAGATATCCGTCTTCCAGTTGAAGGTGACATAGATGAAAGACAGGCCGGAACTGGAGATCGATCGCACACTCTCCACGCCCGGCAGGCCGTTCATCGTGGTTTCCAGCGGGAAGGTGATCAGTTGCTCGACCTCCTCGGCAGCCATGCCGCCAGCCTCGGTCATGATCGTCACGGTCGGCTTGT
>CAZKSD010000150.1:0-5888 GCA_964555315.1 uncultured Dechloromonas sp. | reverse complement strand
CCTGCGTCTCGGCGAGGATGCTTTCCAGCCCGACGAAGGCGCCGCCGCAGATGAAGAGGATCTGCGTGGTGTCGATCGTCTGCCCGCCCTTGAGGCGCACCAGCGCGCCCTCCATGATCTTGAGCAACGCATGCTGGACGTTCTCGCCCGAGGCGGCGCGCGCCTGTCCGCTGATCACCTTCAGCTTGTCCACCTCGTCGATGAAGACGATGCCGCGCCCGGCCTTGTCGACATCGCCGCCGGCGCGTTCGAGCAGGCGCTGGAGGATGGCGTCGAGTTCCTCGTTGACGTATTCGGTCTGCGCCAGCGAGGTTGCGTCGGCGGTGACGAAGGGCAGTTCGAGCACGCGCGCCAGCGTTTCGCAGAGCAGCGTCTTGCCGGTGCCGGTCGGGCCGATCAGCAGGATGTTGCTTTTGAGCATTTCCAGGCGGTCGACCGCAACCATCTCGACCTTGCGGAAATGCGAATAGACGGCGACGGCGAGAATCTTCTTGGCCTCGTCCTGGCCGATCACATGGCGGTTCAGCTGGGTGACGATTTCACTGGGTTTCATCGGGAATTTCCTGGCAGGCATTAAAGGCAGACATAGACTGCGGAAATCGGAGGAAGATAGCAACGTCGCCATTGTGAAAGCGGAGCTAGAACTGCGCCAGCATTTTTGCCTGTTTTTGAGGGTCGACCGCAACAGGGCAAAGGGAAACCGTGGTCTGTCTCGAATGGCACCAAGCCTTCCATCCGCGCCCATTTCTTCCTGAAGACCAAGGCTGCCTTCCCCGGAAAGACGCAATGAACCAAAAAAAGCCCCCGCAAACCTTGCGGCATGCGGGGGCCTGAATCTGGGGCGACTGATGGGTCTCGAACCCACGACAACCGGAATCACAATCCGGGACTCTACCAACTGAGCTACAGCCGCCGTCGAAGAAGGCGCGCATTGTAGCGAACAATCCGTTCGCCTGTCTATAGATCGTTGTTTGCCGAGAATCCTGCTGCTTCGCCTGCCATGATAGAATTGTCAGCTTTATTTTTTCGGCTCGTAGTCACAAGGAAATCTCATGGAAGCGACCACTGCTCAAGCCAACGAACTGGAACGCCGCATCGATCTGTCCATCCCCATCGAAAATGTCGAAAAGGAGATGGACCAGCGCCTGAAGCGTATGGGAAAGAATATCAAGATGCCCGGCTTCCGTCCGGGCAAGGTGCCGTTCAGCATCGTCAAACAGCAATATGGCAGCCAGGCCCGTCACGAAGTGCTGTCCGAAGAACTCGACCGCGTCTTCGGCGAGACCGTGACCGCCCGGAAGATGCGTGTCGCCGGTTACCCGCGGATCGAGCCCAAGGCCAGCGAAAGCACGACTCACCTCGAGTTCTCGGCCATCTTCGAGGTGTACCCGGATTTCACCCCGGCCGACATGTCGACCGCGGAAATCGAGCGTCCGGTTCTTGAAGTGGGCGCCAAGGAAGTCGACAAGACCCTCGACATCCTGCGCAAGCAGCGCGTCTCTTACGAAGATACCGAGCGTGCGGCCGCGACCGAAGACCGCGTCGTCATCGACTTCCTCGGCAAGAAGGATGGCGAGCCTTTCCAGGGCGGGCAAGCAACTGACTACCCGTTCGTGCTTGGCCAGGGCATGATGCTGCCTGACTTCGAAAAGGCCGTCGAAGGCGCCAAGTACGGCGAATCCAAGACCTTCGACCTGACTTTTCCGGCCGATTACTTTGCCAAGGATCTGGCCGGGCAGACCGTACAGTTCGAAATCACCGTCAAACAGGTGCAGGCGCCCAAGCTGCCGGAGATCGACGCCGAGTTCGCCAGGGGCATGGGCATCGCCGACGGCGACGTCGCCAAGATGCGCGCCGAGATCGAAGCCAACCTCAAGCGCGAAGTGAAGCGCCGCATCGAAGGCAAGGTCAAGGATCAGGTCATGGAAGCCCTGATCAAGGCCAACCCGATCTCAACGCCGAACGCGCTGATCGAGATGGAAATCCAGCGCCTGATGCAGGCGGCCCGTCAGGACATGGAGCAGCGCGGCATGAAAGTCGCGGACATGCCGATCCAGCCGGAATGGTTTGCCAACCAGGCGCAGCGCCGCGTCGTACTCGGCCTGATCCTTGCCGAACTGGTGAAATCCGAGAAACTTCAGCCGACCCCCGAGCAGGTTCGCGCGATGGTCGAGGAAAGCGCCCAGAGCTACGAGCATCCTGAGGAAGTCGTACGCTGGTATTACGCTCAGCCGCAGCGCCTCGGTGAGGTCGAGGGCCTGGCGATCGAGAGCAACGTTGTCGAATGGGTACTCGGCAAGGCCAAGGTTACCGACAAGGCTGCAGTTTTTGATGAACTCATGGGCCAGAAGCAGTAATCTCTCCCAATCGTGGCAACGGCGACGACCAGACGACCATTTGAACGCAACCGGCAAGGGCTGAAATGAATAGCGACAACGCAGGCAACCAGGATCCTCAGGCACTGGGCCTGGTCCCGATGGTGATCGAACAGAGCGGTCGTGGCGAACGCGCTTTCGACATCTATTCCCGCCTCCTGAAGGAGCGCGTGGTGTTCCTGGTCGGCCCGGTCAACGACGTCACCGCCAATCTGGTTGTCGCCCAACTGCTGTTCCTCGAAGCGGACAATCCGGACAAGGACATCCACTTCTACATCAACTCGCCCGGGGGCGCGGTGACTGCCGGGCTGTCGATCTACGACACCATGCAGTTCGTCAAGCCCGACGTATCGACGCTCTGTGTCGGCCAGGCCGCGTCGATGGGCGCGTTCCTGCTCTGCGCCGGCGCCAAGGGCAAACGTTTCGCGTTGCCCAACTCGCGCGTTATGATTCACCAGCCGCTGGGCGGCTTCCAGGGTCAGGCCTCGGACATCGCCATTCACGCCAAGGAAATCCTGTCGATTCGCGATCGCCTGAACCGGATCATGGCCGAACACAGCGGTCAACCGCTGGAACGCATCGAAAAGGATACCGATCGTGACAATTTCCTTTCTGCGGAGGAAGCGGCAGAATACGGTCTGATCGACAAGGTGCTGACCCGCCGCGATGCGGCTTGAACGGAGAGGTACTCGGATGACCAGAGGCGCCCAGGAAAAATTGCTCTACTGCTCCTTCTGCGGCAAGAGCCAGCACGAAGTCAAGAAACTCATCGCCGGTCCGTCGGTCTTCATCTGCGACGAGTGCATTGCGCTGTGCAACGACATCATCCGCGACGAACTGCCGGAAGAGTCCGCCAAGGCCGGTCGCTCGGACTTGCCGACGCCACGCGAGATCTGCTCGATCCTCGACCAGTACGTGATCGGTCAGGAAGTCGCCAAGCGCATCCTCGCCGTCGCGGTGTACAACCACTACAAGCGTCTGCGCCACACCGCCAAGAATGCCGCCGACGTCGAGCTGGCGAAGAGCAACATCCTGCTGGTCGGACCCACCGGCTCCGGCAAGACGCTGCTCGCCCAGACGCTGGCCCGCCTGCTCAACGTACCCTTCGTCATGGCCGACGCGACCACGCTGACCGAAGCCGGCTATGTCGGCGAGGATGTCGAGAACATCATCCAGAAGCTCCTGCAAAAATGCGATTACGACATCGAGAAGGCGCAGCAGGGCATCGTCTATATCGACGAAATCGACAAGATTTCGCGCAAGTCGGACAACCCGTCGATCACCCGCGACGTTTCCGGTGAAGGCGTGCAGCAGGCGCTGCTCAAGCTCATTGAAGGCACCGTCGCCTCGATTCCGCCGCAGGGCGGCCGCAAGCATCCGAACCAGGATTTCGTCCAGGTCGATACCACCAATATCCTGTTCATCTGCGGCGGCGCCTTTGCCGGTCTGGAAAAGATCATCCTCAACCGCTCGGAAAAAGGCGGCATCGGCTTCGGGGCCGAGGTCAAGGGCAAGAAGGACAAGAAGGCCATCGGTCAGGTCCTGCTCGACGCCGAGCCGGAAGACCTGATCAAGTTCGGTCTCATTCCCGAACTGATCGGTCGTCTGCCGGTCGTCGCCACACTCCAGGAACTTGAGGAGCCGGCCCTGATCCAGATCCTCACCGAACCCAAGAATGCGCTGATCAAGCAGTACCAGAAGCTGTTCGGCATGGAAGATGTCGAACTCGAAGTGCGCCCCGGTGCGCTTTCCGCCATCGCCAGGAAGGCGCTGGCGCGCAAGACGGGGGCCCGCGGGCTGCGCTCGATCCTGGAACACGCCCTGCTCGACACGATGTACGAACTCCCCGGCATGGAAAATGTCGAAAAGGTCGTCATCGACGAGAACATGATCACCGGGGACACCCCGCCGCTACTAATTTACGCCGATCAGCCGAAGGTTTCCGGCTCCAACTGAGCCGGCAACTTGAATTGCGGTTTCGCGTCCCAAAGTAACGGGTACATACCTATTTCAAAGGCATCGTAATGTCGAACCCCAACACGCTCCCGGAAACCGTCCAGTTGCCGCTGCTGCCGCTGCGCGATGTCGTCGTCTTTCCGCACATGGTGATTCCTCTCTTTGTCGGTCGCCCGAAATCGATCAAGGCCCTCGAAATGGCCATGGAAAGCGGCAAGAATATCCTGCTGCTGGCCCAGAAATCCGCGGCCAAGGATGAGCCGGAACCCGATGATCTCTATCGCATCGGCTGCCTGGCCAACATCCTGCAGATGCTCAAGCTGCCCGACGGCACTGTCAAGGTCTTGGTCGAAGGCACGCAGCGCGCCCGCGTCGAAGCCATCGAGGTGCAATCGTCGGTATTCCTGGCGACCGCTGCCCCGCTGCCGCCGTCCGGGGTCGAGGACCACGAGATCGAGGCCATGCGCCGCGCCGTGGTTACCCAGTTCGACCAGTTCGTCAAGCTGAACAAGAAGATTCCCCCCGAGGTGCTGTCGTCGATTACCGGCATCGAGGATGCCGGACGGCTGGCCGACACGATTGCCGCGCACCTGCCGCTCAAGCTCGAGCAGAAGCAGGAAGTGCTGGAAATGGACAGTGTCCGCGAGCGCATCGACCGCCTGCTATCGCAACTGGAATCGGAAATCGACATTCTCCAGGTCGAGAAGCGCATCCGTGGCCGCGTCAAGCGCCAGATGGAAAAGAGCCAGCGTGAGTATTATCTCAACGAGCAGGTCAAGGCCATCCAGAAGGAACTCGGCGAAGGCGAGGAAGGCGCCGACCTCGAGGAACTGGACCGCAAGATCAAGGCCGCGGGGATGAGCAGGGAAGGCCTGGCCAAGGCGCTCGGCGAGATCAAGAAGCTGCGCCTGATGTCGCCGATGTCGGCCGAGGCGACGGTCGTCCGCAATTTCATCGAGACGCTCGTCGGCCTGCCCTGGCGCAAGAAGACGCGAACCAACAAGGATCTGCGCGAGGCCGAGAAGGTGCTCGACGCCGACCACTTCGGACTGGAAAAAGTCAAGGAGCGCATTGTCGAATATCTCGCCGTCCAGCAGCGCGTCGACAAGGTCAAGGCGCCGATCCTCTGCCTGGTCGGCCCTCCCGGCGTCGGCAAGACCTCGCTCGGCCAGTCGATCGCCAAGGCGACCAACCGCAAGTTCGTGCGCATGGCGCTCGGCGGCGTGCGCGACGAGGCCGAAATTCGCGGCCACCGGCGCACCTACATCGGATCGATGCCGGGCAAGATCCTGCAGAGCCTGACCAAGGTCGGCGTGCGCAACCCGCTGTTCCTGCTCGACGAAGTCGACAAGCTCGGCCAGGACTTCCGTGGCGACCCCTCGTCGGCTCTGCTCGAAGTCCTTGATCCGGAACAGAATCACACCTTTCAGGATCACTACGTCGAGGTCGATTTCGACCTCTCCGACGTGATGTTCGTCGCCACGGCCAATACGATGAACATTCCGGCGCCGCTGCTCGACCGCATGGAAGTCATCCGCCTCTCCGGCTACACGGAGG
>CAZKSD010000149.1:0-5957 GCA_964555315.1 uncultured Dechloromonas sp. | reverse complement strand
GGCAGGCGGGCGAGGTCTATTTCGATTCGGTGACCATGTTCGTCTTCTTCCTGCTCGGCGGCCGCTATCTGGAAATGACGGCACGCCAGAAGGCGGTCAGCGTGACCGAGGCTCTGGCCCGCCTGCTGCCGGCGTTTGCGCAAAAGATGCCGAATTTCCCGGTCGACCGCAGCAGCGAGCAGTGCGTGGTCGCCGACCTGCAGCCTGGTGACCACGTGCTGGTGCGTGCCGGCGACACCGTGCCCGCCGACGGCCGGGTCGTCGAAGGCATCAGTTGCGCCGATGAGTCGCTGCTTACCGGCGAGAGCAGGCCAGTGGCGAAATCGCCGGGCGAACCGGTGACCGGCGGCACGATCAACGCCGAGAGTCCGCTGGTCGTGCGGGTCGAGCAGGTCGGCGCGGGGACGCGACTTTCCGCCATCATCAGCCTGATGGAGCGGGCTGCCGCCGAAAAGCCGCGCATCGTCGAACTGGCGGACCGCATCGCCAGCTATTTTGTCGCGGCGCTGCTCTTCGTCGCCGCCGCCGCCGCGGTCGCCTGGTATTTCGTGGACCCCTCCCGGGCCCTGTGGATCACGGTGTCGGTCCTGGTCGTGACCTGCCCCTGCGCCCTCTCGCTGGCGACGCCGATCGCCCTGACCGTGGCGGCCGGCGCACTGGCCAGGGACGGCCTGCTGGTGACGCGCGGGCATGCCGTCGAGACGCTGGCCCGCGCCACGCATTTCGTCTTCGACAAGACCGGCACGCTGACCACGGGGCGCATGCACCTTGTCGATGTAGCCGTGTTGGGCGGGCTCGGACGCGACGAGTGCCTTGCCGTTGCCGCTGCCCTCGAGCACAGTTCCGAACATCCGGTGGCGTCGGCGCTGCGCCGTGCGGCGGGCGTGGCGTTGCCGCTGGCGACGGATGTCGTTGCCGAGCCGGGGCAGGGGATCGCGGCGACGATCGCCGGGCGGCGCTGCCGCATCGGGCGTCCGGCGTATGCCCTCGCGCTCGCCACCGGCGCCCTCCCGGAGGCGGCGGCTGCCTGGCTTGACAGCGGCGATACCGTGGTCGCGTTGGCGGACGCCACCGGCTGCCTGGCGCTGTTCCGGATCGGCGACGAGGTCCGTCCCGAGTCGGCGGCGCTGGTTGCGGAACTGCTGGCTGCCGGAAGGAACGTGGTGCTGCTGACCGGCGACGCGGCGGCCGTGGCGCGGCGGGTTGCGGGCCAACTGGGTATTGCCGACGTGCGCGCCGGCGTGACACCGCAAGGCAAGCGCGATTGCGTCACGGCGCTGCAAGCGAGCGGGGCGGTCGTGGCGATGGTCGGTGACGGGGTCAATGATGCGCCGGTCCTGGCCCAGGCCCAGGTTTCGATCGCGATGGGTGGCGGGGCCGAGTTGGCCCGCACGCAGGCGGATTTCGTGCTGCTCTCCGAAAATCTCGATCACCTGCGCCACGGTCTGCTGCGGTCGACAAAGACTTTGCGGGTAATTCGCCAGAACCTCTGGTGGTCATTCGCTTACAATTTCATCGCCTTGCCCCTCGCCATCGCCGGTTATGTCACGCCCTGGCTGGCGGGGATCGGCATGTCGGCCAGTTCGCTGCTGGTCGTGCTCAACTCGCTGCGCATTCAGCGCATGGAAACGGACTGATGGAAAGCATCTATCTGCTGATCCCGATCTCGGTGATCCTTGTCTTCGTGATCGCGGTGGTCTTCTGGTGGTCGGTCCGCAGCGGTCAGTTCGACGACCTCGAAGGCCCCGGCTTCAGGATCCTGATGGACGACGATGGGCCGAACATTCCGCAAACGGGTCCGGAAAAGGGCGACAAACCGGAGAAAGGTTGACCTGCGTCAACGCCTGGCATGGGCGGCGTATGAATAATTTAGCCATGTGAAGCGGGCGCTTCATGGTGATTCTCTGTTGGGGTTGGGGTGCGTTGCGACGCACCCTTTTTTTGTCTCCGAAAACCGCATTTGTCGGATTGCTACACCCTTCGGACTAATTTGTTCTGGATAGCCGGGAGGTTGATCTAGGTCAAATGTCCACTGTTGTTCTAGAATACCATCCGTAGTTATGCGCCGCCTTGGGTTCAGGGAGGTGGACATCCGGTTTTTTTCAAAGAGAGGTGGGTTCATGTCTGGAACGCAAACCACATACAACGACAAGGTCGTCCGGCAGTTTGCCGTCATGACCGTCATCTGGGGCATCGTCGGCATGCTTGTCGGTGTCATCATCGCCGCGCAACTGGTCTGGCCGGAGCTGAATGTTGGCTTCCTGCATTTTGGCCGACTGCGTCCGCTGCATACGAATGCCGTCATCTTCGCTTTCGGCGGCTGCGCCTTGTTCGCGACGTCCTACTGGTGCGTGCAGCGCACCAGCCACGTGCGCCTGTGGGGCGGTCCGCTGATTCCCTTCACCTTCTGGGGCTGGCAACTGATCATCGTGCTGGCCGCGATCACGCTGCCCCTGGGCATCACTTCGGGCAAGGAATACGCCGAACTCGAGTGGCCGATCGACATCCTGATCACGCTGGTCTGGGTGGCCTACGCGATTGTGTTCTTCGGCACCATCGCCGTGCGCAAGGTCTCGCACATCTACGTCGCCAACTGGTTCTTCGGTTCCTTCATCATCGCCGTTGCCCTGCTGCACATCGTCAACAGCATGGAAATGCCGATCACACTGACCAAGTCCTACTCCATGTACTCCGGTGTGCAGGATGCGATGATCCAGTGGTGGTACGGCCACAATGCGGTAGGCTTCTTCCTGACCGCCGGCTTCCTCGGCATGATGTACTACTTCGTGCCGAAGGCGGCCGGGCGTCCGGTGTATTCCTACCGCCTGTCCGTGGTGCACTTCTGGGCGCTGATCTTCACCTACATGTGGGCCGGTCCGCACCATCTGCACTACACCGCTCTGCCTGACTGGACCCAGTCCGTCGGCATGATCTTCTCGCTGATCCTGCTGGCGCCGTCCTGGGGTGGCATGATCAATGGCATCATGACCCTGTCGGGCGCCTGGCACAAGCTACGCGACGATGCCGTCCTGAAGTTCCTGATCACCTCGCTGTCCTTCTACGGCATGTCGACCTTCGAAGGCCCGATGATGTCGATCAAGACCGTCAATGCGCTGTCGCACTACACCGACTGGACGGTCGGCCACGTGCACTCGGGTGCGCTCGGCTGGGTCGCCATGGTTTCCATCGGCTCCGTCTACTGGCTGTTGCCGCGCCTGTTCGGCAAGACCGAGATGTACAGCCCCAGGCTGGTCACGACCCACTTCTGGGTCGCCACCATCGGTACTGTCCTCTATATCGCTTCGATGTGGATCGCCGGTGTCATGCAGGGCCTGATGTGGCGCGCGGTCAACGCCGACGGCACACTGGCTTACAGCTTCGTCGAATCGGTCAAGGGGTCGTATCCGTTCTGGGCGATCCGCTGGCTGGGTGGTGTCCTGTTCCTGGTTGGCATGCTGCTCATGGCTTACAACATGTTCAAGACCATGGCTGGCGGCAAGACTCAGGATGCCCCGGTGCTGGCTCCGGCTGGTCATCACGCCTGATTAGGGAGGAAAAATAATGATCAAGCATGAACAAATCGAAAAGAGCGTCACGCTCCTGATCGTGCTCACTTTGCTGACAGTGATCTGGGGTGGCTTGCTGGAAATCGTCCCGCTTTTCTTCCAGAAATCGACGACGACGCCGATCGAGGGCGTCAAGCCTTACGATGCCGTTCGTCTGGCCGGTCGCGACATCTATGTCCGCGAAGGCTGTTTCCTTTGCCACTCGCAGATGATCCGCCCGTTCCGCGCCGAGACCGAGCGCTATGGCCATTTTTCCGTGGCCGGCGAGTTCGTCTATGACCACCCGTTCCAGTGGGGTTCCAAGCGCACCGGTCCGGATCTCGCCCGCGTCGGCGGACGCTATTCGGACGAATGGCAGCGTGCGCACCTGATCAACCCGCGCGATGTGGTGCCGGAATCCAACATGCCTGCGTTTGCCTTCCTGCAGAACACCAAGGCCAAGGACAGCGTCGGCGCCGACATTGAGAAGAAAATGGAAGTCATGCGCGGCTTCGCCAACGTTCGCGGTATCCCGAGCAATTCCGATGCCGAGATCAAGGGCGCCAAGGCGGCGATCGGTGACATGACCGAAATGGACGTGCTGATTGCCTATCTGCAGGGCTTGGGTACGGCGCTGGGTTCGATGAAGCAATAGGGCATGGACATCAACGATCTGCGTTCCATCGTCACCGTTGCCGGGTTGCTCTGCTTCCTGGCGATCGTGGGGTGGGCCTACAGCAAGCGCAGCAAGAAGGGGTTCGATGAAGCTGCCAACTTGCCGTTCGCGGAGCACGATGATCAGGATGGGGCGTCCCGCACGTCGCATCCGCGCTGAAAAGAGGAAAGCAAATGAGCGATTTCGTTAGCGGTTTTTGGAACATCTACATAGTCGTGATTGTGCTGGTCAGCATTCTGGCCTGTGCAATTCTTCTATACATTCAGGGCAAGTCGACGTTCACGCCGGGCAAGACCATGGGTCACGTCTGGGATGAAACCCTTGAGGAATACAACAACCCGATGCCCAAGTGGTGGAGCTGGCTGTTCGTCATTACGGTCGTCTTCGCGCTGGTCTATCTGGCACTCTATCCTGGTCTGGGCAAATTTCCGGGCGTGCTGGGCTGGACCTCGGTCGGGCAGTACAGCGCCGAGCGCGAACGCATGGATGCCACCGTCCAGCCAATGTATGCAAAGTACCAGGGCATGGACGTCAAGGCGCTGGCTGCCGACAAGCAGGCCATGGAGACCGGCAAGCGCCTGTACCTGACCTACTGCATGCAGTGTCACGGTGCGGACGGACGCGGTGCCAAGGGTTTCCCGAATCTGACCGATAGCGACTGGCTGTATGGCGGTGAGCCGGAACAGATCATGCAGACCATCTCCGAAGGCCGCATGGGCGTCATGCCGCCGCACGTGCAACTTGGTGCGGAAACCATCAAGGATCTGGCGAACTATGTCCGCTCGCTCTCCGGTCTGCCAAATGACTCCGTTCGCGCCGCCAAGGGCAAGGAAGCTTTCACCTCCGCCGGTTGCGTTGGCTGCCACGGCGTGGACGGCAAGGGCATGCAGGCTCTTGGCGCTCCGAACCTGACCGACAAGGTCTGGCTGTATGGATCCTCTGAAGCCACCATCATCGAGACGATTACCCTCGGTCGCCAGAACAAGATGCCGTCGTGGAAGGCATTTTTGGGTGATGCCAAGGATCATTTGCTCACAGCTTATGTCTACAGCCTGAGTCAAGGCGCCAAGTAAGATGCAAGAACGGGGCGGGCGAACCGCCCCGTTTAGCTATAACAGCAATATAATTAAAAGCTGATCTGTATCAACATTGCGTTTTTGAATTCACCGCAAAATCGGTCCTTTAGCGCAATTCTGATACGGGTACAGGGATCATGGAACCCACCGGGAACACGAAGCAACCGCCAGCCCCAACGCCAGCACCAATCGCGTTCTACGAGAAGCACAAGAAGGTTTACATCCGCGACGTCAAGGGCTGGTGGAATACTTGGCGCTGGGCTTTCGTCTGGTTTACCCAGATCCTTTTCTACGGCTTGCCATGGCTCGAGTGGAATGGCCGGCAAGCCGTTCTCTTCCATATCGTCGAGCGAAAGTTCTATCTGTTCGGCCTTGTGCTCTGGCCGCAGGATGTCTTTTATCTGGCGCTGTTGCTGATCATCTCGGCGTACGCCCTGTTCCTGTTCACGGCGGTCGCCGGGCGCCTGTTCTGCGGTTATGCTTGTCCGCAGACGGTCTACACCGAAATCTACATGTGGATCGAGAACCGGATCGAAGGCGACCGTTCCAGGAGGATGAAACTGGACAAGGGGCCGCTGACCGGCCGCAAGTTCACCCTGAAGGCGATCAAGCACGCGCTCTGGATCCTCATTGCGGTGTGGTCCGGCTTCACCCTCGTCG
>CAZKSD010000148.1:0-5980 GCA_964555315.1 uncultured Dechloromonas sp. | reverse complement strand
CATGGATCGCACCTATATTTCCCAGATAGAGCGAGGCGTGTGCAATCCTTCTGTAGTAGCCCTTTTGAATGTGGCGAAGGCCTTGGATCACCCCTTGGGAGACTTGTTCACTGAGAACTGAACGCATGGCAACGGAAGTCCGCTCACCCAGCCAGTATTGGTAGCTCTGGCCCCTGCGTCTTGCGCGGCTTCTCCCACGATACCGCCGGATTGATACCCGGATCCGCCGGGGATACGGCAGGGTCCCGCGTCCCGAGTCTATCCAGCGGATGCACGAGGGCCTTTGGAAAAATGACCGTCTGATTCTCTGATTTCTCGCTGTCACGGGATGGCGGCGATCGCTACGGTATCTCCCCACCCCATCGAGCAGCGAGCTTGTGCATGAAGCCGCCTCAGGAATCCGTATTGACGAGGCCACACCCATTCCGGACAGCCAATACCGTCCGTGTGCCCCAACACCGTTTGGGCAGGGTCTTCTCACCGAAATCCGCTGGTCCCGGTCTGTATGGCCGCAATGGGCAATGATGGAGACAGTCGCCGCCTTGTTCGGTGCCGCCAGCCTGGCCGCAGGGGTGGCCGTGACCTTCACCACGAGAGGCCTGAGAACCCAGCAGAAGCAGGAGACAGAAATCCCGCCGGGCTGGATGCCTGTCCTGCCCGAAGAGGAATTGAAACGGCATCTGGGCACGGGTTCCCTCCTCGCCTCCATTCGCGTGGAGACCGGTCTTGCACCGGCCAACTTCGAGCGGGACTATGGCCAGACCATCAGCCGGTTCATGACTTTTGCCCAGTTGCTGCCGGCCTCGGAATCCCACCACCATGCCCAGCCAGGTGGCCTGCTGCTGCATGCCCTGGAGACGGCGAACATCGCCCTGCATCTGCGGCGTGCCCAGGTCCTGCCTCCCGGCGTGGCGCCCGAGGACATCCAGCGGCGGGAACACCGCTGGTCCTTCGGGGTGTTCCTGGCGGCACTCATCCATGACGTGGGCAAGCCTCTCACGGATCTGCATGTGGTCATCGCCAAGCCGCGTGGGGAGGGGCCCTGGTCGCCCCTGGCCGGTGACATGGCCAAGTGCGGGGCGGTCCGTTACCGCGTGATGTTCGAAGCCTCGTGCGCCTCTCCGGCCGGCCTGTCGGGTGGGCGGGACTACGCCGCCCATCAGCGCCTGGGGGTGTTCCTCATGCAGCGGCTCGTGCCCCAGACCACCCTGGCCTGGCTGTCTGAGGACGCGGAGCTGCTGACCCAGCTCACCGCGTTTCTCTCGGGCGAGGACAAGACCGGTGCCCTGGCCCGCATCGTGATCGAGGCGGACCGGGAATCGGTGCGCCGCAACCTGCTGGAGGGACCGCGCACCCGCTTCGCCAACGCCAGGGCGGTGCCTCTTGTCGAACGCCTGATGGAGGCCCTGCGCCGGATGCTGGCCGAAGGGGGGCGCCTGCCCCTGAACCGGCCGGGCGCGGCGGGGTTCGTCGCGAATGGCTGTATCTGGTTCGTCTCTAAGCGTCTGGCGGACGAGGTGCGGGCGTATCTCGCCGCCCACGAGTCCGCCGCCGGCATCCCGGGTCCGGAGAAGAACGACCGGCTGTTCGACGTTTGGCAGGAATACGGCGCTCTCATCCCCAACCCGGACACCGGCGGGGCCATCTGGCGGGTGCGGGTGAGGATGGAGGGGTTCGACCAGGTGCTGACCCTGCTGCGCTTTTCCCTGGACAAGCTCTATGCCGAGTCGGAGCGGTATCCGGCCGAGTTTGCCGGTCAGGTAACGCCGTTGACGAGTGCCGCGGAGGTCGAGGAAGAATCCTTGCATCAGGGGCCCGGACAGGCACCCATCGATGTCTCGGTTGCCGACGCTACGCCAGCGGTGGTGGCAGTCTCTTCGCGCGAGGGGGACGGCCGGCTACCCCCCATGTTGGCCACTGACCAGGAAGTACCGCAGACCTCCTCGCCGGATGAGGAATTCCTGGAGCCAGAGAGCGACATTCACCACTTCCTCCCCAGTCCACCCAGTGGCGTGCGGATCGCACCCATGCGCCTGCCGGACAAGCCGGACCAACCCGCCAGGGGCAAGGAGGCGAAATCTGCCAGGAATGTCCCCCAGGCCCCCTCCGAGGCTGCCTTGCGCTTCATGGCCTGGCTGCAGCAGGGTCTGGCGGGCGGGAGCATCGCCTACAACGAGACCGGCACCATGGTGCATTTCGCGGCCGAGGGCATGCTGCTGGTCTCGCCGCGCATCTTCCGCCATTTCGCCGAGCGTTTCGGCGAGAAGGGCGACGGCACGTCTTCCACCCTGGCGGTGGATAAGGTGGGTACCGGCATCCAGCGGGAGGTGATCAAGGCCGGCTGGCACATGCTGGGCCCACGGAAGACCAACGTGCACAAATACCAGGTGGTGCGCCGCAGTGGCCAGGCCGGCAGCTCGCTGTCGGTGATGATCATTCGCGCTCCCCAGCGCTTCATCGAACCCGTCCCCCCGGTTAACCCCCACCTCGTCAAGGTGAACCACGAATCAAACCCGGATACCCTGTCATGACACCCATCCCTGACCCCCTCCAAACCCTGCTGGACCGGATATTCGCCAGCACCGCGCCGCGCGCGGTGTTCCTGATCGGCGGCGAGATTGTCTCCTGTCCCTCCGGCGGCCAGTTGGAGGCGCGCTGGCTGCAACACCCCGAGGCGGTCTTCGTGGGCACCTATGACTGCGAGGTTAGCGCGGCCATGATCCTGGAGGATCTTCAGGCCGCCGGGGCGCAGTAGTCATCCATGGCCTATCCCGTAGAGAATCTCCTGCGCCGGCCGGTGGAGTTCATCCCCGTCGGGGTATTCTTTCCTGCCGCCCTGGTGCTGGTCCTTGTTCCGGAAGTCTTTCTGCTGCCACCGGTACTGGCCTACCTGGCTGCCATGAGCCTCCTGCTGCATGCCGGCTGGCGTCTGGCACAGGGCAGTAGGTTGCTGCACTACCAGGCCAATCTGCGACGCCTGTCCCGCTACCGCTTGGCCGCGGAGGCCATCCCCTGGTCCGGGCGGGCCCTGTTCCTTGGTATGGGCTTCAACTGGGATCGGCGCCATTCCCAGCGCCTGCATGACACCCGCAATCCGGCCTATCGGGATCTGCTGCGGCCGGGCTGGCTGTATCGGGCGGCCAGGCACCTGGAACGAGGCGTGGAGGGCACGGCCCTTGACTGGCTGGGCCGGCTCACCCGTAGCGAGGCTTGGTGGAACCCGGTCGCCCCCCTGCCGCCGGTGGGGGGTGACCCGGCCATCCACGGCGTGGAGCCGGACGAGGACGCGGTGTGGATGGACCTGGGCGAGCGGGTGGGCCACATGCTGGTGCTGGGCACCACCCGGGTGGGCAAGACCCGGCTGGCGGAGCTCCTGATCACCCAGGACATCCGTCGCGGCGACGTGGTGATCGTGTTCGACCCCAAGGGGGACGCCGACCTATTGAAGCGCATGTATGCCGAGGCCAGGCGTGCCGGCCGGGCGGGAGAGTTCCACTTCTTCCACCTGGGTTATCCGGAGCTCTCGGCGCGCTACAACCCGGTGGGCAGCTTCTCCCGGGTGACCGAGGTGGCCACCCGCATCACCAACCAGCTGCCCAAGGAAGGGGAAGGGGCGAACTTCGCCCAGTTCGTCTGGGGCTTCGTCAACGCCATGTCCAAGGCCATGACCGCCCTGGGGCGCACGCCCTCCTACCAGGACATCTACCGCTACGCCAACGACATCGAACCCCTGGTGCTGGACTACTGCCGCTTCTGGCTGGACCGGGAGCCGCGCGCGGCGGGCTGGCGCGATGAGGTGGAAGCCCTGGAGGTGGACCCCAAGAGTCTGGACCGGGCCATGAAGAACCGGAATATGGACGTAGTGAAGTTGCTGGAATACATCCGCGCCAACGATCTCCACGACGACTCGGCGGCGAGCCTGATGAAGATCATCAGCTACGAGCAG
This sequence comes from uncultured Dechloromonas sp., assembly GCA_964555315.1. Classification (GTDB taxonomy): domain Bacteria; phylum Pseudomonadota; class Gammaproteobacteria; order Burkholderiales; family Rhodocyclaceae; genus Azonexus. Next base: position 2,034 of record CAZKSD010000148.1, on the reverse strand, counting down.
AGCTACTTCAACAAACTGGTGGCCTCGTTGATCCCGCTGCTGGAGAAGCTCACCACCGGCAAGGTGGCGGAGCTGGTATCGCCGGACATGAGCAATCTGGACGACACCCGGCCCCTGTTCGACTGGATGGGGGTGATCAACCGGGGCGGCATTGTCTATGTGGGCCTGGATGCTCTGAGGGACTACGAGGTTGCCGGTGCCGTGGGGAATTCCATGTTCTCCGACCTCACTTCCACTGCGGGGCGCATCTACAAGCACGGGGAGACCTACGGCCAGTCAGGGCCGGCACCGAAGCGGCGCATCTCCATCCACGCCGACGAGTTCAACGAGCTGATCGGCGACGAGTTCATCCCGCTGCTCAACAAGGCCGGGGGCGCGGGCTACCAGGTGACGGTCTACACCCAGACCTGGTCGGACGTGGAGGCGCGCATCGGCTCCCGGGCCAAGGCCCAGCAGATCGGCGGCAACCTCAACACGCTCATCATGCTGCGGGTGAAGAACGCGGATACGGCCAAGATCCTCACCGACCAGCTGGACGAGGTGGAGCTGGTGACCACCATGAGCGCCAGCCAGGCCTCGGACAGCAACGATCCCCTGGACTTCTCCGACTTCACCAGCCGCAACGAGGACCGCTTGAGCGCCCGCGCCGTACCCATGATCAGTCCGGCCGACCTCACCCGCCTGCCCAAGGGACAGGCCTTCGCCCTGATCGAGGGCGGACGGCTCTACAAGCTGCGCCTGCCCCTGCCAGACGCGGAGCACGACCCGCTGATGCCGGAGGACCTGGAGGCCGTGGCGGAGGACATGCGAGGGCGATACGTGCGGGTGACGCCGGGGGAGTTCGCGCAGGGGACCGGTTGGGTCACCGGGGAGATGCACCCCTTCGACGGCCCGGACTGGCTACGCCATGTGGTGGTGGAGGGCAAGGGCAGTGGCTTCTAGGCGGGACGAGGGGCTGGCGGCCCACAACGTGTTCCTGTGGCCGCTGAAGCTGGTCTTCTACGCCTGGCTGACCCTGGCGCTGATGGCCCTGGCCGCCATGGGGATGGAGGTCATCCTGGCCAAGCAGGTGTGGGGCGAGGCCCAGGGGTTGGCCCAGGCGCAGCAGACCCTTCGTCGCGATCTTGCCCTCACCCACGACCTGCGGCCGGACGCGCCATTGACCGGGCTGGCCCGGACCTGCGCCAGGGCGGTGTACGGTTTCTTCTTCCAGCTGATCCCCATCGAGCGCTGGATGACCAACGCGGCCCTGCTGCCGGCCCAGCCGGACGTCACCTACTACGGCGGCGACATCATCGCCCGCAAGGATTTCGTCTATCCCCTGCAGGACGAGCTCTACCTGGCCATGCTCCGGGCCCAGATCTTCGGGGTCCGGCTGGCCATCCTGATGGGGGCGGCGCCTCTGTTCCTGCTGGTCTGGGCCCTGGGCTTGGTGGATGGGCTGACCCAGCGGCATATCCGGCGTGCCTGCGCCGGGAGGGAATCCTCCTCCATGTACCACCGGGCCAAGTTCTTCCAGTTCGCGGGCCTGGCCTTGGGGGCGATGGTCTACCTCATGTGGCCGGTGAGCCTCCGGCCGGAGTGGATCGTGCTACCTCTGGCGCTACTGACAGGAGTGCTGGCACGAATGCAGTGGACTTACCTCAAGAAGTACCTGTGAGCTTCTTATCAAGGCTTGATGGCCCCCGTCGTCAGGGCGAAGATGGTCTCGCTTGGGTACACGTTGAAAGGACAATGCCATGTTCCACGGTGATCTTCCTCTCGATATCGCCAGCGGCCTGAAGGTCTTACGCGATCGCATCCAGGCCGCCGGGGTTCCTTCCTCGAAGCTGGACGAGACCCTCAACATCGCCACCTGGAATGTGCGCGAACTCGGCAAGGTTCGCCGTTCCGAGGCGGCCATCCATTACATCGCGGAGATCATGGGCCAGTTCGATCTGGTCAGCCTTGTGGAGTTGCGCGATGACCTCACCGACCTGGGGCGTGTGCTCAAGATTCTCGGTCCCTATTGGCGGGTGGTGTATTCGGACATGA
>CAZKSD010000147.1:0-5997 GCA_964555315.1 uncultured Dechloromonas sp. | reverse complement strand
TGCGCGTGACGCCGGCCTCGACCACGGCGTCGCCGTCGTCGGCGTGGATGGCGACGATGCGGTTCATGCCCGACAGGTCGAGCGAGACGCCGCCGGCTGGCGCCAGCACCTGGCCCTCGACCGAACTGCCGACGCCGTAGGGAATCACCGGCACGCCATGCCGGGCGCAGAGCGCGACGACCAGTGCGACTTCTTCGGTGCTCTCCGCCATGACCACGGCGTCGGGCAGCGCCGGCTCGTGGATCGACTCATCGCGTCCGTGCTGCAGGCGTGTCGAGTCGCCGCAGGAGAAGCGCGGACCGAAATGTCCGGAAAGCGCTTGCCGGAGCGCCTGCGGCAACGCGGAAGCAGGCGCCGCTTCACTCATGGGAAAGGAAGCGGGAGGCATTGTCGAGGTCGCCTTGCGTGCGGCCGTCGTACAGTGCGTTGACGAACTTGCGCCAGACCAGGTCGGGCTCGCCGATCTGGAATCCGTAGCGGTGGCCGCCTTCGAATTCCACATCCTGGACGCTGCGCACCAGCAGCACCGATGTCTCCAGGCGGCCAAGCTGGATCAGCGCGGTGAGCCAGGTGTCGACCCGCAGGGGCTGGTCGGTGCGGGCGCGGAAACCGTAGCGCGAAACCTCGCTGACTTCCATCGGGATCGCCGCTTCCTTGCCATCGGGCGAGGAAAGGCGTCCGGGACACTTGACCGAAAAGCGCCGGTGCTGGCGGACCATCGAGGTGTCGGCCGCCGGCGGCAGCGGCGGCAAGACCCGCCGGTAGTCCGGCAGATCGTAGATGGTGTGCAGCAGCGCCTTCTTGCGGTCGCTCAGGTTGGCGAAGACACCGGTCTTCCGGTTGAAGAAATGGTCGATCAGATCCGGGGTCATGACCGGATCGTTGGTCGTGAAGAAGCGGCGGTTGGGCATCTCGATGTTCGGCAAGCGCATGGCGACGAAATAGTGGTGCAGATTCCGGCGCAGCGGCCTCTCGCCATAGTACTTGCGCAGGATCTCCGGGGCGTGCTTGAGATCGAGCGTGGCGCCCACCGCCGGCGCGCCGTTGACGAAGTCGTAGCTGGGTACGACATTCGCCGACAGGCGGCGGAAAAAGAACAGTGATTCGAAGGTCTCGATATGCCGCGGATTGACCGCGATGACCAGGTGCCGCGTGTCGAAAAAGCTCGTGCAGTATTCGTACAGGCACTTCATCAGCGGCATGAGGATCATTCCGCCATGCTGCTGGAAGGCAGGGTGGATGGCCAGCCCCGATACCTCGGCAATATTGCCGCGTTTGGCGCGCACGCTGGTCAGGTCGAAAATCCGCTGCAGCGGCAGGCCGATGGCGCTCTCGCGAATCAGCGACAGCGTCCCGACGACCTTGTTGTCGAACAGCGCGCACAGCGTGGTCGTCGTCGGCAGGGCGTTATAGATGGTCACCCGCATCCCGGAAGGGTCGGGCTCCATGTAGCCGCGCCTGACATAGGCGTCGTGCAGCAAGCGGAAACAGGCCTCGAGTTCCTCGCGGGTTTCGGCGATCTTGAAGACCAGCCGCGGACTCGGCGCGGGATCGTAATGTGCGAAGAAGCGCAGGACGCGATATCTCTTCCGGCGCGGAAGCGGCAGAAGAAGTTGCCGAACCGCCCGGTCGGTGATGTCCTTCAGGAGCCGGATGGGCCGCATCGCGAATGCCAGAATGTTGTCCTTGCCTCATGTCATCATAGCACCTTGTTATTGACACGGCTCCGGCGGCCCCGGACAATCGCCCGTCACAATTATTTTCTCGTACCATCAACGAGTCAGGAGACCCATCGATGCAAGCCAAGTATTCTGCAATTGCCCTCTCCGTTGCCGCCGCGATCGCCCTCGGCGCCTGCGGCAAGAAGGAAGAGCCGAAGCCGGTGGCCGCCCCGGCGGCGCCGGTGCCCGTCGCCAAGCCGATGATCGTCGTCAAGCTCGGTCACGTGGCGCCGATGACCGGCCCGCAGGCCCACCTGGGCAAGGACAACGAATACGGGGCGCGACTGGCGGTCGAGGAGTTGAACGCCCAGGGCCTGGAAATCGGTGGCGCCACGGCCAAGTTCGAACTGCTGGCCGAGGACGATGCCGCCGATCCCAAGCAGGGCGCCATCGTCGCCCAGAAGCTGGTCGACGCCAAGGTTCAGGGTGTCATCGGTCACCTGAATTCCGGCACCACCATCCCGGCATCGAAGCTGTATTCCGATGCCGGCATCCCGCAGATCTCGGGTTCGGCGACCAATCCGAAGTACACTCAGCAGGGCTTCGCCACCGCCTTCCGCGTGATGGCCAACGATGTCCAGCAGGGCAAGGCGCTCGGCGAGTTCGCCGCCAAGCAGGGCTTCAAGACCGTCGCCGTCGTCGATGACCGTACCGCCTACGGCCAGGGTCTCGCCGACGAGTTCAGGAAGGCGGCCGAAGCCGCCGGCATCAAGGTCGTCGCCACCGAGTACACCAACGACAAGGCCACCGACTTCAAGGCCATCCTGACCAAGATCAAGTCCAAGAAGCCCGATCTCGTCTTCTACGGCGGCATGGACGCCCAGGGCGGCCCGATGGCCAAGCAGATGAAGGAACTCGGCATCAAGGCCAGGTTCCTCGGCGGCGACGGCGTGTGCACGCCGGAGTTCATCAAGCTGGGCGGCGAGGCGAGCGAAGGCAACTACTGCTCACTGCCGGGCATGCCGCTGGAGAAGCTGGCCAAGGGTCCGGAATTCAAGGACAAGTTCACCAAGAAGTTCGGTACCGAGATCCAGTTGTACGCGCCGTACGTTTACGACGCCGTGATGGTGATGGCCGATTCGATGAGGCGCGCCAATTCCGTCGAGCCGGCCAAGTTCCTTCCCGAAGTCGGGAAGACCAATTATGACGGTGTGACCGCCCTGATCCAGTTCGACCAGTTCGGCGATCTCAAGGGCGGTGCGATCTCGGTCTACCAGTACAAGGGCGGCAAGCTCGAGTACCTCGAGACGCTGGGCGGCGACGTGCTCCAGGCGGCCAAGGCCGAGATCAAGGAAGCGGTCGCGGAAGCGAAGGATGCCGCCAAGGCGGTGGCCGGCGCGGTGAGCAAGGAAGTCGCCGCCGAGGTCAAGGTGGCGACCGAGGCGGTCAAGGAGGCGGCCGACGCCGCCAAGTCCGCCGTCGAGAAGAAGTAGGGCCACACCCGGATCCAGCACGACGGCACCGCGAGGTGCCGTTTCTGCATTTCCGGACGGCCTCCACGCTATGGACATCTTCCTCCAGCAGATCATCAACGGGCTGGTCCAGGGCAGCATCTACTCGCTCGTCGCCCTCGGCTACACGATGGTGTACGGGATCATGGGCCTGATCAACTTCGCCCATGGCGAGGTGGTGATGATCGGCACGCTGGTCACCATCACCGTCGCCAGCCTGCTGATCAAGGCCGGGATGCCGCTGGCGGTCGCGGGGCTGGCCGGACTGGTTGCCGCGGCGCTGGCCTGCATGGCGCTCGGCTGGTTCCTCGAGCGCGTCGCCTATCGCCCGTTGCGCAATGCGCCGCGGCTGACGCCGCTGATCACGGCGATCGGCATGTCGATCGTCCTGCAGAATGTCGCGATGATCGTCTGGGGACGCAACTACCTGACCTTCCCCGCGCTGCTGCCGAAGATCAATTTCGAGGTCGCCGGCGCCCACTTCACGGCCATCCAGGTGATGATCGTCGTCGTCTCGGGCCTGACCATGGCCGGCCTCGTCCTGCTCGTCTACCGCACCAGGCTCGGCATGGCGATGCGCGCCACCGCGCAGAATCCGCAGGTGGCGAATCTGATGGGGGTCAACAGCAATCGCGTCATTTCCGCCGCCTTCGTCATCGGCTCCGCGCTCGGCGCGCTGGCCGGCGTCATGGTCGGCGCCTATTACGAGATCGCCCATTACCAGATGGGCTTCATGCTCGGCCTCAAGGCGTTTACCGCCGCCGTGCTCGGCGGCATCGGCAACCTCGCCGGAGCGATGGCCGGCGGCATCCTGCTCGGCATCATCGAGGCGCTGGGGGCGGGCTATATCGGCGACCTGAGCGGCGGCTTCCTCGGCAGCCATTACCAGGACATCCTTGCCTTCATCGTGCTGATCGTCGTGCTGATGTTCAAACCCTCCGGCCTGTTCGGCGAAAAGACCGGGGATCGCGCATGATGAAGTGGCTTGCTCCGCGTTCGGCGCTCGGCATCGTGTTGATCACCGCGGCGCTGATCGCCTTGCCCTTCGTCGCCGCGCTGGGCGGCCAGGCGTGGGTGCGCATTGTCAATTTCGCCATCCTCTACATCTTCCTGGCGCTCGGCCTCAACATCGTCGTCGGCTACGCCGGGCTGCTCGACCTCGGCTACATCGCCTTCTATGCGGTCGGCGCCTATACCTGGGCCTTGCTCGCCAGCCCGCATTTCGGGCTGCACTGGCCGTTCTGGGCGATCCTGCCGATCGGCGCCGTCATCGCCTGCTTCTTCGGCGTCCTGCTGGGCTCGCCGACGCTCAAGCTGCGCGGCGACTATCTGGCGATCGTGACCCTCGGCTTCGGCGAAATCGTGCGCATCTTCCTCAACAATCTCAACGCGCCGATCAATGTCACCAACGGGCCGCAGGGAATCACCCTGATCGATCCGGTGGCGATCGGGAGTTTCCGCTTTTCCGGCAGCAGCGAGATTCTCGGCATTTCCCTGAGTGGACCGCAGAAGTACTACTTTCTGCTGGTCGCGCTGGCGATATTCGTCATCCTCATCAACCTGAGGCTGCAGCATTCGCGCATCGGCCGCGCCTGGCAGGCGATCCGCGAGGACGAGATCGCCGCCAAGGCGGTCGGCATCAACACGCGCAACATCAAGCTCCTCGCCTTCGCCATGGGCGCCAGCTTCGGCGGCATCGCCGGCGGCATCTTCTCGGCGATGCAGGGCTTCGTTTCCCCGGAGAGCTTTTCGCTGATCGAGTCGATCATGATCCTGGCGATGGTGGTCCTTGGCGGCATGGGGCACATCCCCGGCGTCATTCTCGGGGCGGTGTTGCTGATAGTGCTGCCGGAAGTCCTGCGCTACGGCGTCGGGCCGCTCCAGGTGGCCGTTTTCGGCAAGATGCTGATCGATCCGGAAAGTCTGCGCATGCTGATTTTCGGTCTCGCGCTGGTGCTGGTCATGCGCTTCAAGCCGGCCGGCCTGTGGCCTTCGCCCGAGCGCAAGCGCGAATTGCAGGGTGATGCCTGATGGCTGAGGCACTGCTCGAAGCGAAGGCGGTCGCCAAGCACTTCGGTGGCGTCAAGGCGCTGCGCGACGTTTCGCTGACCATCCGCAAGGGCGAGATCTATGGGCTGATCGGGCCCAACGGCGCCGGCAAGACGACCTTCTTCAACTGCATGACGGGGCTCTACGTCCCGGATGGCGGCGGCTTCACCTTCGCCGGCGCGCCGCTGCTCGCCGATGCGCCGCACCAGGCCGCCGAACGCGGGATTGCCCGGACTTTCCAGAATATCCGCCTGTTCGCCAACATGACCGCGCTCGAGAACGTCATGGTCGGCCGGCATGTGCGGACGCGTGCCGGCGTCTTCGGCGCGATGCTGCTGAATGCCGCGACGCGCGACGAGGAGTCCGCCATCCGCCAGCGCGCTGTCGAGCTGCTGCATTACGTGGATATTGCCGATCGCGCCGATGACCTCGCCAAGAACCTGTCCTATGGCGATCAGCGCCGGCTGGAAATCGCCCGGGCGCTGGCGACCGAGCCCAGTCTGCTCTGTCTCGACGAGCCGGCGGCGGGCATGAACGCCACCGAAACCGCGGAGCTTCGTCGCCTGATCGACGGCATCCGGCGCGACGGGACGACGGTGCTGCTGATCGAGCACGACGTCAAGCTGGTGATGGGGCTGTGCGACCGCGTCGCCGTTCTCGACTACGGGGCGCTGCTGGTCGAGGACGTGCCAGCCGTCGTGCAGAAGGATCAGCGCGTGATCGAGGCCTATCTCGGTGCTTGAGGTAACCGGACTCCACGTCGCCTACGGCGGCAT
>CAZKSD010000146.1:0-6048 GCA_964555315.1 uncultured Dechloromonas sp. | reverse complement strand
GCATCTTGCAAAGTACGTTGAGTATCTTGCATAACTATACGGAAAGCAAGACTTTTCTTGTTTTCGGGAACACCCTTTCCGGCATACAGATCGAACAACTGGATGTCCTGTACGAGCGCCGGCAACCGGTCTTTCAGGCCATCCTTCAGGGTCTGCAGCGCCAGATCCCGATCGACGACGATGGCGAGGTCACGGATCACCGGCGGGAATTTCGAGACCTCGGCGCAGGCCGGAACACGGGTCGCCGTCACGGCGGCGAAATCGACTTCGAAGACCACCGGCGCCGAGGGCAGGTCGTACTTCAGCACCCATTCCGGATGCAACTCGCCGATGCAGCCGATGGCGGCGCCATCGCGCAGCACCTTCGCCGCCCGCCCCGGATGCAGGGCCGGATGCACAAGCTTCTCGAAGCGCAAGGCGGCCGGCGCCAGCAAGGCCTCGAGGTCGCCCTTGACGTCGTGGAAGTCGACCCTGCGCGCGCCGCTGCCCCAGCCTTCGGGCAATGCCCCGCCGTAAGCCAGCCCCGCCAGTTTCCACGGCTGATGAAAACCGTCGACGGGCAGGCCGTGCGCAGCGCGCTGGAAGATGCGCCCGCTTTCGAACAGCCGGACCCGGCTCTGTTTGCGCCTGAGGTTGGTCACCAGATTCGCAATCAGCCCGCCCAGCAGGGTCGACCGCATCACCGCCGCCTGGCTGGCGATCGGGTTGGCCAGGCGGATCAGGTCGGCGTTGGCCGCGAAGTCCAGTTCCCAGGCTTCTTCGACGAAGGCGAAATTGACCACTTCCTGATAGCCGCGATCGACCAGCAACTGCCGGACACGCGCCCGCGGACGCTGCCCTTCCGGCTGCGCCAGCATCGCCAGCGGACCGCGCGGCACGGGAGCGGGAATGTTGTCGTAACCGTGCAGACGGGCGACCTCCTCGATCAGATCCTCCTCGATTTCGATGTCGAAGCGCCAGGTCGGCGGCTCGACCAGGAAATCGTCGCCATCGCGGGTGAACGGCAGCCCGAGCCCGGAAAACAGGCGGGCGATCTCCGCCGCCGGCAAGGGCACGCCGAGCACGCTTGCCGCGCGCGCGGTGCGCAGGCGCACCGGGTTGCGCGCCGGCATCGCGGCCCGCGCCTCGACCACCGGCCCGGCGGCGCCGCCGCAGATGTCGAGAATCAGGCGGGTCGCCCGCTCGATGGCGGCGCGGGTGCCGCCGAAATCGACGCCGCGTTCGAAGCGGTGCGAGGCGTCGGAGCCGAAACCATAGCGGCGGGCACGCCCGGCGATCGCCTTCGGGGCGAAGAAGGCCGCTTCGAGAAAGAGTTCGCTGGTGTCCAGCGTGATCCCGCTGTCTTCGCCGCCCATGATGCCGGCCATCGCCAGCGGCTTGACGTCATCGGCAATCATCAGGATGTCGGCGTCGATGGCGATGGTCTGCTCGTTGAGCAACAGCAGGCTCTCGCCGGGCCGCGCCATGCGGGCATGCACCGTGCCCTCGAGGCGGGTGTTGTCGAAAGCGTGCAGCGGCTGGCCGAGCTCGAGCATCACGTAGTTGGTGACGTCGACCAGCGCCGAGATGGCGCGGATGCCGCTGCGCTCGAGGCGCCGCTTCATCCAGTCCGGCGTCGGCGCCCTGGCATCGACGCCTTTCAGGACACGGCCGAGATAGAGCGGACACGCGGCCGGCGCAGCGAGCGCAACGGCGCGCCGATCGGCGATGGTGGCGGCGACGGCGGGAACCTCGGGCAGCGCGGCCGCGGCGCCGGTAATGGCCGAAACCTCGCGGGCGACTCCGCTCAGCGACAGGCAGTCGGCGCGGTTCGGCGTCAGCTTCAGCGTGAACAGCCGGTCGTCGAGGTCGAGATAGTGCCGGATCGACTGCCCGACCGGCGCATCGGCCGGCAGAACCAGCAGGCCCGAGGCATCCTCGGCGACCCCCAGTTCCCGGGCCGAACAGAGCATGCCCGACGACTCGATGCCGCGCACGCTGGCCACCTTGATCACGAAATCGCCGGGCAGTCCGGCACCTGGCAGCGCGCACGGGACTTTCAGGCCGGCGGCCACGTTCGGGGCGCCGCAGACGATGGTCGCCGGCTCGCCGCGGCCGGTATCGACCCGGCAGACATTCAGGCGGTCGGCATCCGGATGACGTGCCACCTCCAGCACCCGGGCGACGACGACATCGGTGAACGGCGGCGCGACCGGGTCGAGTTCCTCGACCTCGAGGCCGGCCATGGTCAGTTGATGGGCGAGATCCTCGCTCGACAGTTCGGGATCGACGAGGGCTCTCAGCCAGGATTCGGAAAATTTCATGCGAATTGCCTCAGGAAGCGCAGGTCGCCTTCGAAGAACAGGCGCAGGTCATTGACGCCGTAGCGCAGCATGGTCAGGCGGTCGGGGCCGAAACCGAAGGCGAATCCGGTGTAGCGCTCGGGGTCGATGCCGGCGAGGCGCAGCACGTTCGGATGCACCATGCCGCAGCCGGCGATTTCCAGCCAGCGGCCTTCGAGCTTGCCACTCATGAAGGCGACGTCGATCTCGGCCGAAGGCTCGGTGAACGGGAAGAATGAGGGACGAAAGCGAACCTTGAGGTCGTCGCTCTCGAAGAAACTTTTCAGGAAGTCGGCGATGACGCCCTTGAGGTCGGCGAACGAGACACCCTCCCCGACCCACAAGCCTTCGACCTGATGGAACATCGGCGAATGGGTGGCATCGGAATCGACGCGATAGACGCGGCCCGGCGCGATGATGCGGATTTCGGGCATTTTTTCCAGTTGACCGTGGCGGGCCACGTGCGCCTGCATGTAACGCGCCTGGATCGGGCTCGTATGGGTCCGCAGCAGCACCTTCTCCGCCAGCGAGCCATCCGGATTCTGCAGGTAGAAAGTATCGTGCATCGAACGCGCGGGGTGATCCTCGGGCGTATTCAGGGCGGTAAAGTTGAAGAAATCTTCCTCGATTTCGGGGCCATCCGCGACTTCGAAGCCGATCGAACGGAACAGCGATTCGATGCGCTCCAGCGTCCGCGTCACCGGGTGCAACCCGCCTCGCGCTTCGGCCCGACCCGGCAAGGTCACGTCCAGCGCCTCTTCGGCCAGGCGCGCCTCCAGCACCGCCTTGCGGATGCCCTCGCGGCGGTCGCCGAGCGCCGCCTCGACGAGTTCCTTGACCCGGTTGATCGCGGCGCCGGCGGCCTTCTTCTCCTCCGCCGGCAATTTGCCCAGGCCCTTGAGCAGTTCGGTGATCCGGCCGCTCTTGCCGATGAAACGGGCCTTGACCTGTTCCAGCGCATCCGGGTCGGAAGTGGCAGCGAACGCCGCGCGGGCGTCGCCAACAATTTGATCGAGATTTTCCATGGATTCCCGCCAACAAAACGCACGTTTCAGTGAAGGCTCATGTCGGCGCAGCCGACATAAAGCCGCAGAGCGGCGGCCGAAACTAAAAAAGGAGGCTTGCGCCTCCTTTTCCAGTCATGCTTTCGCTCAGGCGCCGAGCTGTGCCTTGGCCTGGCTGGCCAGGGCAGCAAAAGCCGGCTGGTCGAAGACCGCCAGATCGGCCAGCACCTTGCGGTCGACCTCGATGTTGGCCTTCTTCAGACCGTTCATCAGGGTGCTGTACTTCATGCCCAACTCGCGGGCGGCGGCATTGATACGGGCGATCCACAGGGAACGGAACTGGCGCTTGCGCTGACGACGGTCACGGTACTGATACTGACCGGCCTTCATCACCGCCTGTTTGGCGACGCGATAGACATTCTTGCGGCGACCGCGGTAACCCTTGGCCTGCGCAAGGACCTTCTTGTGACGGGCATGGGCCGTTACACCACGCTTTACTCTGGACATTCTCTGCCTCCTTACGCGTAGGGGATCATGGCGCGAACGACGGCGGCGTCACGCTGGCTGACAACGACCGAACCCCGCAGATGGCGTTTAACCTTGGTGGTCTTCTTGGTCAAAATGTGGCGTTTGAACGCCTGGCCGCGCTTGATGCTGCCATCGGCGCGGACCGAAAAGCGCTTCTTGGCGCCGCTCTTGGTCTTCATCTTGGGCATTTCCTGCTCCTAATGACATGCCGTCAGGTGGTTCCCGGCGGGAACGCTTCGATTACCCGAAAGCACTTGTACTTGACTGCCTGTTGCTACTTCTTCCTGGCCGGCCCGATGACCATGATCATCTGGCGGCCTTCCATCTTCGGCATCTGCTCGACCTGCCCGACGGCGTCGAGATCCGCCTTGATCCGCTCCAACTGGCGCATGCCGAATTCCTGGTGCGCCATTTCGCGACCCCGGAAACGCAGGGTCACCTTGACCTTGTCCTCCTCTTCCAGGAAACGCATCATGTTCCTGAGCTTGATCTGGTAATCGTTCTCGTCGGTCCCCGGACGCAGCTTGATTTCCTTGACCTGCACCTGCTTCTGCTTGAGCTTGGCTTCGTGCGCGCGCTTCTGTTCCTGGTACTTGAACTTGCCGTAGTCCATGACGCGGCAGACCGGCGGATTGGCCATCGGGGCGATCTCGACCAGATCGACCCCGGCTTCTTCTGCTATGTGCAGCGCAGCCCGGATACTCATGACCCCGAGTTGCTCCCCTTCCACCCCCTGGAGACGAATCTCCGGCGCCGTAATTTCTTCGTTCAGGCGATGTGCCTTGTTCTGAGCTATGGTGTGACCCCCGAAAACAACAATAATTAAGCCGTGCCACTGCGCGCGGCAACTTCATTCCGAAGTCGCCCGATCAGTTCATCGACGGACATCTGTCCGAGATCCTGACCTCCGCGAGTACGCACGGCCACCAATCCATCCGCCTTTTCCCTGTCCCCCACGACGAGCTGGTAAGGCATCCGGTTCAAGCTATGTTCGCGGATTTTATAGGTTATCTTCTCGTTGCGCAAATCCGACTCGGCCCGAAAGCCCGCCTGGTGTAGCTTTCGCGCGACTTCGGCGGCGTAATCCGCCTGCTTTTCGGAAATATTGAGGACGACGGCCTGTACCGGCGCCAGCCAGAGCGGCAAAGCCCCCGCGAAATTCTCGATCAGGATGCCGATGAAGCGCTCGAGCGACCCGAGGATCGCCCGGTGCAGCATCACCGGCGTCCGCCGCTCGTCGTTCCCCGCCACGTACTCGGCGCCGAGCAGGCCGGGCATCGAGAAGTCGACCTGCATCGTCCCGCATTGCCAGGAACGGCCGATGGCGTCCTTGATGTGGAACTCGATTTTGGGGCCGTAGAACGCGCCCTCTCCCGGCAGTTCGGTCCACTCCAGACCCGATGCCCGCAAGCCGCCGCGCAGCGCCTCCTCGGCCTTGTCCCAGACTTCGTCGGACCCGACGCGGCCGTCGGGACGCAGCGCCAGCTTCACCACCACGTCGCGGAAGCCGAAGTCGGCATAGACCTTGCGCACCAGCTCGTTGAACGCCGTCACCTCCGACTCGATCTGCTCCTCGGTGCAAAAGATGTGGCCGTCGTCCTGGACGAAGCCGCGCACCCGCATCAGGCCGTGCAGCGCGCCAGCCGGCTCGTTGCGGTGGCAGGAGCCGAACTCGCCGTAGCGCAGCGGCAGTTCGCGGTACGAGCGCAGGTCGGCGTTGAAGACCTGGATGTGGCCCGGGCAGTTCATCGGCTTGACCGCGTAATCGCGGTTTTCCGACGCCGTCGTGAACATGTTGTCCTTGTAATGCTCCCAGTGGCCGGACTTCTCCCACAGCGACTTGTCGAGGATCTGCGGACAGCGCACTTCCTGGTAGCCGTTGTCGCGGTAGACGGCGCGCATGTACTGCTCGATCTCCTGCCAGATCGCCCAGCCCTTCGGATGCCAGAAGACCAGGCCTGGCGCCTCGTCCTGCATGTGGAACAGGTCGAACTGCCTGCCGAGGCGGCGGTGGTCGCGCTTTTCGGCTTCTTCCAGCATGTGCAGGTAGGCGTCGAGGTCTTCCTTCTTCGCCCAGGCGGTGCCGTAGATGCGCTGCAACTGCTCGTTGCGATGGTCGCCGCGCCAGTAGGCGCCGGCGACCTTCATCAGCTTGAAGACCTTGAGCTTGCCCGTGGACGGCACGTGCGGGCCGC
>CAZKSD010000145.1:0-6121 GCA_964555315.1 uncultured Dechloromonas sp. | reverse complement strand
CCGACCGGCGCCAGGACGACCGGCATGTCGGCCGGCTCGCCGGCGAGCAGCGTCGAGGTGTCGATGTTCGAGACGTCCTTCAATACCCGCTGCCGGACGCGGATATTCTGGAAGTCGCCGACATTGTCGGCCAGCGTGATCTCGTCGTTGGCGCCGCCGTCGATATAGTCGAAGAGGAAGCGCGGCAGGCGTTTTTCGGCCAGACGGCGGTAGTCGAGCGTCGTCGCCGGCAGGATGTTCAGGGTGCGGCCCATGGCGACTCCTTCAGAGAACCTTGCCCGGATTGAGAATGCCGCTCGGGTCGAGCGCCGTCTTCAGCGTGCGCATCAGCGCGATCTCGTGTTCGCCGCGACTGACCTTCAGGTAGGCCTTCTTCTCCAGGCCGATGCCATGCTCGGCCGATACCGAGCCGCGGAAGGCGGCCAGCGGCGAATAGACCAGCGCCTCGATCTTCGGCCGTGACGCGATGTAGTCCTGCGGCTTGACCTGGACGATCACATGCAGGTTGCCGTCGCCGAGGTGGCCGAAGATCCACAGCTTGTGCTCGCCGATCGCCCCGGGCAGCGCGGCGGCGAGATTGCCGGCGAAGTTCTCCATTTCGCTGATCGGCAACGAGATGTCGAACACGACCGGCAGTCCGCCATGCATGACCTGCTCGACGTCGTCGCGCAGCGCCCAGAAGGCCTGGCAGTCGGCATCCGATTGCGAGATGGCCGCGTCGACGATGAGGCCGGACTCGAAGGCCGATTCCATGGCGCTGTTGAACCGCTGGCTGTCCAGTTCGCGGTCCGCGCCCTGGCTCTCGACGAGAACGTAGTACGGATAGTCCTGGGCGATCGGCGGCTGCCCCCTGGCCGGCGCCGTCGTGACCAGGCGGTAGAACGACTGCCACATGACCTCGAAGGCGGAGAGGGTTCCGCCCAGCGTGCGATCCATGTGCTTGAGGAAACCGGCGACGGCGGTAAAGCTGTCCAGGGCGACAAAGGCCATGTTGGTCGTCGTCGGCCTTTCCCGCAGGCGCAGCACCAGGCGGGTGATGATGCCCAGGGTGCCCTCGGAGCCGATGAACAGGTGCTTGAGGTCGTAGCCGGCGTTGTTCTTGAGCAGATGATTGAGCGACGAGACGACGGTCCCGTCGGCCATGACCACCTCGATGCCGAGCACCATCTCGCGCGTCATGCCGTAGCGGATCACCCGGTTGCCGCCGGCATTGGTCGCCGTGTTGCCGCCCAGCGTGGCCGAGCCGCGCGCGCCGAGGTCGAGCGGGAAGGCCAGGCCGTGCGGGTCGACCGCTTCCTGCAAGGTCTGCAGCACGACGCCGGCCTGCACGGTTGCCGTGCGCTGCACCGGGTCGATGTCCTCGATGGCGCGCATGCGCTCGAGCGACAGGATGATTTCGTCCGGGCCGGCGTCGCCGCCATGCACCAGACCGGTCAGGCCGCCGTGCGTGACGACGCCGACCTTGTTCTCGAAACACCAGCGCATCACCCGCGACACTTCCCCGGTGTTCACCGGGCGCACCAGCGCGGCAGCCTTGAGGTTGTCCGGGCGCAGGTAGCCGGCGGAGCGGGTGGCGACAGCGGCGGCGTCGAGGACGCCGTTCGCGCCGACGATTTCCCGCAACGACTCGGTCAGGTTCATGGCGATCTTCCTCAAATCATCGCTTCGATCAGGCGCGGTCCCTTGTTCCTCATCGCCGATTCGTACTGCGCCGCGAACTCCTCGGCAGTCGTCGCGCGACTGGCCTCGACTCCCAGGCCATTGGCGATCCGCGTCCAGTTCATTTCCGGATTGTGCAGATCGAGCATCGACAAGGCCCTGGCGCCGGCGCTGCCGATGCCGACCCGTTGCAACTCGATGTTCAGGATCGCATACGAGCGATTGGCGTAGATCACCGTGGTCACGTCGAGTTGTTCGCGCGCCATGGTCCACAAGGCCTGCATGGTGTAGGCCGCGCTACCGTCGCCTTGCGGGCAGATCACCTTGCGTCCGGGCGCGGCCAGCGCCGCGCCGACGGCCAGCGGCAAGCCTTCGCCGATCGAGCCGCCGGTCAGCGGCAGGTGCGTATGCGGCCGCGCCTGGGCGAGGATCATCAACAAGGGCTGACTCGAGGTCAGCGCCTCCTCGGCGAAGATGACATTGTCCGGCGTCAGTTGCGCGATGACTTGCGCCACGCTCACGGCGGTGAGCGCGCCGCTGGGCAGTCCGGGCAGTTTGAGCGGGATGCGCATCGCCGGCTGGGCCGGAGCCCCCAGCGCATCGGCCAGGTCTTGCAACGCCTTGACGCAGTCTTCGTGCGGTTGCGCCAGATAGCTGAACTCGCAATTCTCCGGAGCACACCAGCTCGGCTTGCCGGGATAAGCGAAGAACGATACCGGCGGCTTCGACCCCACCAGAATGATCTGTTCGAGGCCCTGAAGGCAGGCCACGATTTGCTCGGCAAAATAGGGGATGCGTTCGACCGGCACGCGGCCGGCGCCGAGTTCGGAATGCGGGGCGAAGGTGTCGCAGAAGAGGCGGGCGCCGGTTCCCGCCTGGACGCGGCCGGCGGCTTCGAGGCCGGCGCCGTGAAGCGCCGCGCCGCGCAGCAGCAAGGCTGACTTCCTGCCGTTGCGCAGCAGTCTCGCCACATTCTCGATGGCCTCCCTGCCGACCGTTGCCGGCCCGATGTCGGGAAGCGCGTGGGCGGCATGGTCGGCGGCGTTCCACGCGGTATCGGCCGGCAGGACGAGCGTGGCAATTCCGCCGGGGG
Organism: uncultured Dechloromonas sp.; assembly: GCA_964555315.1. Classification (GTDB taxonomy): domain Bacteria; phylum Pseudomonadota; class Gammaproteobacteria; order Burkholderiales; family Rhodocyclaceae; genus Azonexus. The sequence continues at coordinate 3,369 of CAZKSD010000145.1, read as the reverse complement.
CGGCGCGCGCGGCCTGGACGGCTCGGGCGGCATCGCCCGCGACCGTCTTGGCGCTCTTCGACTCGTGGATCCACGATGACACCGGCCGGGCGAAGCCGACGATGTCGGATGTCAGCAGCGCGTCGTATTGCAGGTGATAGGTGGCATGGTCGCCGACCACGTTGACGATCGGCGTCGCAGCGCGGCGGGCGTTGTGCAGGTTGGCCAGGCCATTGGCCAAGCCGGGCCCGAGGTGGAGCAGCGTCGCGGCGGGTTTGCCGGCAATCCGTCCGTAGCCGTCCGCCGCCCCGGTCACCACGCCTTCGAACAGGCAGAGAACCGGGCGGATTCCGGGAATCGAATCCAGCGCCGCGACGAAATGCATCTCCGACGTGCCGGGGTTGGCGAAGCACACATCGACGCCACAGTTGACCAGGGTCATGGCAAGCGACTGAGCGCCGTTCATCTTCTCATTCATCGAGTGTCTCCTCCGGAAGTGTCAGCGAACAGAAATTCGAATGCAGTATGCACAAGCGGATTGAATTTATCCAATGGACTGTGTTTCCGGTTGATGCGGTGTGCCCGGACGGCCGGCGGGCGGCTGGCCGGCGCCCGTCAATTGGCGCAAGCGGCGCGGCGAGTCCCCAAACCAGCGCACGCAACTGCGTGACAGCGCCGATTGTTCGGCGTAGCCGAGCGCGTTCGCGATCTGGGTCAGCGAAAGTCCCGCCTGGGCGATCAGCGATCTCGCCATCTCCCGGCGCACGTCGTCCTTGATCTCCTCGAAGCGGGCGCCCTCCCGCGCCAGGCGGCGATGCAGGGTGCGCGGGTGCATGGCGAGGGAGGCCGCGATATTGTCGACCCCGCAACGTCCCGCCGCCAGCAGAGGCCGGATCAGCGCCCGGACGCGGACGGCCAGGCGCTCCTCGCCGCGACCGTACTGGCTCTGCAGATAGGTCAGCGCGGCGGCGGCGAGTTCGGCGTGGCGATCATTGACCGGCAGATCGAGATCCTGGCGCGAAATGCGGATCCCGGCGCCGGGCTGCTCGAACAGGAGCTTGCCGCGCAGGCGTTCGCGGTAGCTGCGCAGCGGGGCGATCCGGGAATGCGGCAGGCAGATCGCCAGTGGCTTGCACCTGCCCCCGGTCAACAGGTCGATGGCCTTGTGCGCCAGGCCCACCGCCAGTTCCACCTGCTGGCGGCGGGCGATCTGGCGGCGCAATCTGAGGTCGACCGCGATCATGACCTGTCCCGGATCGGCCTGCGGCAGCAGGTACAGGCGCAACGCGCTGCCCTGCACGTGGATGTAACGGGCGAAGCAGTCGAGGGCTTCGCGCAGATCGGCGGCATGTTGCGCCGCCAGCGCGATCGGCCCGAGGACGCTCAGATCCTGGCGGTCGAGCAGGCGCAGGCCGAAATCCGGGCAGCGCAACTTGCTGGCGGCGTCTTCGAGCAACTGGATGAAGGCGCGATGCGATATGTAGATGTCCGGCTGCTCGAGTTCGGCGGGATCGAGCCCGGCGCTGCGCAGCAGTTGCTGCGCGTCGCCGCCCAGTTCCGCGACGAGCGGGGCGAATCCGATGATCGACTGCGCGCGAAGCTGGTGTGCCATCGGCTTTCCTGTCGGCTGATTTTTGCAACATAGCAAGAAAATGTCCGCAAGTGACAAGTTTTTTTGCGGGGTATCTTCATGATATGAAATGGTTGAATCAGCGAATGCGCTGCCTCTCCCGAACATCGTCAAGGAATAGCCAGTGACCAGCACCCATCGCGTCACCGCCATCGTCAGCCGCCTGTGGCTCGTGTTCAGTCCGGCGCTGGCTGGCGCCGGCGGGAAGCCGGCGGCGGTCGATGCCGCGCGGTTGACCGCTGCCGACAGGGATCCCGGCAACTGGATGAGCCATGGCGGCGCCTACGGCGAGCAACGCTTCTCGTCGTTGGTCAGGGTCAATGACAAGAACATCGATCGGTTGAGCCTCGCCTGGCAGTTCAAGTATGACCTCGACCGCGTCGTCGAGGCCACACCGGCCGTCGTCGATGGCGTGCTCTACACCACCGGCGCCCACAGCAGGGTCTATGTCGGTGCGTACGACGGCCGCCTCGTTGCGCTCGACGCCAGGACCGGCAGGAAGGTCTGGTCGGCCGATACCGTCATCGACCACGGGCGCAACTACACGATTACCGGGGCGCCGCGCATCGCCAAGGGCAAGGTCATCATCGGCAACGGTGGCGCCGAATTCGGTGTCCGCGGCTATGATCCGATGAGCTTCAACCCGCAGACCGGTCTGGTGTACATTCCGCAGCACACCACCGCCGAGCACTAGCGCCCACGATTTGAAAGACGAAATCGCGGCCGCACAGGCCGCCACCGAGGACAAGACAAAGTGACCAAGAACCCCGTGATCGATCCGCTGGCCATCCCGGCCGAATTCCTGAGTGTCCTGCAGAAACAGCAGGCTGCGTACAGGCGCAACATGAACCCCGGCCTCGAGGAGCGCCGCGCCGACCTGCGCAGCCTTCACCGCTTGCTGGTCGACAACCACGAAGAGATCGTCGCCGCCATCGATCAGGATTACGGCCATCGCTGCCGGTTCGAAACCAAGTTCGCCGAGACCTATATGGCGCAGGAAGCGGCGCTTGACACCATCGGTCATCTCAAGAAGTGGCTGAAGCCGCATCGGCGCAGCCTCGATCCGACCCAGTATCCCTTGGCCAAGGCCTGGACATTTCCGCAACCGGTCGGCGTCGTCGGCATCGTCGTGCCCTGGAACTTCCCGATAGCGATGACTTTCCAGCCGCTGATCGGCGTCTTCGCCGCCGGCAACCGGGCGATGATCAAGATGTCCGAGAACTCGAACACGCTGGCCCTGTTGCTCAAGCGGGTGTCAGCGAACTATTTCCCGGAAGACAAGCTCGCCTTTTTCGAGGATGGCGGCGGTCGCGGCCCCCAATTCACGGCCCTGCCTTTCGATCACATCTTCTTCACCGGCTCGCCCGCCACCGGCAAGGCGGTGATGGCCAATGCCGCGAAGAATCTCACCCCGGTCACGCTCGAACTCGGCGGCAAGTCCCCGTGTGTCGTGGCGCCCGATTACCCGATTCGCACCGCCGCCGAACGCATCATCTGGGCGAAGATGCTCAATGCCGGCCAGATCTGCACCAACGTCGATTACCTGTTTCTTCCCGAAGACAAGGTCGAGGAATTCATCAGCGAAGCGAAAGCGATCGTCAGCAAGCGCTTCCCAGACATCAACAACGGCGATTACACGGCGGTCATCGACCAGCGCTCCTACGACCGCCTGCGGGAAACCGCCGCCGATGCCGTCGCCAAGGGCGCCCAACTGATCGACCTTTACAGCGGACCGGCAGCCGACAAGGCGCGCCGGATCA
>CAZKSD010000144.1:0-6167 GCA_964555315.1 uncultured Dechloromonas sp. | reverse complement strand
CCCTCCGGCGCAAACCCGAAGCCGTCGCCGCCGATCACCGCGCCGGAATGCAGGATCGCGCGCTTGCCGATGCGGCAGCCGTGGTAGATGGTGACATTTGGATAAAGGAGACTACCGTCGCCGATGCTGACCTCGTCGCCGATCACGCAGCCGGCATGAATCACCACGTTCTCGCCCAGCACCACGTCGCGGCCGATGCTCACGTGCGCACCGACCGCTGCGCTTGCCGGCAGCGGCGATCCGCTCGCCACCGAGGGATGGACACCGCTGAAGCTGGTCCGGTCCGGGTTGAGCAGGCTGGCAACCCGTGCGTAGTAGGCGTAGGGATCGCCGGTAACGATGCGCGGCCCGGCAAAATCATCGGCAAAGGGGGGAGCGACGATAACCGCTGCCGCCCTGGTCATCTGCAGCTGGATCCGATATTTCCGGTTGGACAGAAAGGCAATATCCCCGGTACCCGCGGACGCCAAGGTGGCGACACGCAGGATTTCGGTTTGCCCGTCCCCAAGCACATCGCCGCCCAGTTGGGCGGCGATGTCGGAAAGCTTCAGAATGACCCTGCCCTGCCGGGTCATTACTTGCCTTCGGCCAGCGCCTTGATCACCCGATCGGTGATGTCCAGTCGCGGACTCACCCAGACCACGTCCTGTAGAATCAGATCGAACTTTTCCGCGTCGGCGATCTGCTTGATCGCCTTGTTGGCCTTTTCGATCACGGCCGCGTTCTCCTCGTTCTGGCGCAGGTTCAGGTCTTCGCGGAATTCACGCTGGCGGCGCTGGAACTCGCGGGACAGATCGGCGAACTCCTTCTCCTTCGCCCGGCGTTCCGATTCACTCATCGTCACGGCGTTCTTCTCGAGGCCTTCCTGCAGATCCTTGAGCTGCTTGGCCATGCGCTGCAGATCCTGATCGCGCTTGCCGAACTCGCCTTCGAGCTTCTTGCCCGCCTTCTGCGCTGCCGGGGCATCCCGGAAGATGCGCTGGGTATTGACGTAGCCAACCTTCAGTTCGGCCATGGCCTCGCCGGCAAGAAACACAGCGGAGAGCAACGATGCAACTACAAGTGACTTAGCTTTCAACATGACACTCCTGAATCAGAAATTTGTACCCAACTGGAACTGGAAGCGCTCGATCTTGTCGTAGGGCCCTTCGTTAAACGGAACGCCGTAACTGAACTTCAGCGGTCCCATCGGCGAAACCCAGGCGAAGGACAGGCCGGCGGAATAGCGTAGGCCGAGATCCAGCCCGGGAAACGAGGTTCCCTTCGCGGATCCGGTGGCGTAAACCTGGCCGACGTCGAAAAACAATCCCAGTCTGACGCTTTTTTCCAGGCCCGGAACACCCCACAGCAGTTCGGCCTGGCCGACGACGCGCTCGTTGCCGCCGATCGCGTAGGTTTCAGTACTCACCAAGGGATTCCAGGTTTGCGGCCCGAGACTTCCCGCCTTGAAACCGCGAACCGAATTGACGCCGCCGGCATAGAAATTCTTATAGAACGGCAGGTTTTCGGTGCTGCCGTAGCTGTCGGCATAACCGACCTCGCCATTCAGCATCAGCGTGAACGACTTGGACAAGGCGAAGTAGCGCTGCAACTGGTAGGACGCCCGGTAGAAGGTCAGGTCGCCGCCGGGAACCGCCACTTCCAGGGCGGCCTTCTGGTACCAGCCTGTCGTCGGGAACAGGAAGCTGTCCTTGCCGTCGCTCACCCAGGCTGCCGTGACCGGAATGGTCCAGTTGCTCGCGGTCGGGTTGCCAAAGGTGCCACCCGATTGCAGGACAAATTCCTGTATCTGGGGAGAACTGGTGGAGAAAGCGGTGATTTCCGTATTGTCGATGCCGAATCCGAAACTCAGGGCCTGCTTTTCGCCGATCGGAAAACCGAACCGCACCGCCCCGCCATACGATGCGGATTTGTATGGGGTAACCGACGTCGAAGTCGTATCCACCTTGCGGTAATAGAGGTCGAAGCCCTGACTTATCCCATCCACCGTGAAATACGGGTTGGTATAGGAAAACGAATACAGCGTGTTGATCTTGCCGGTATTGACGGCAAGCGCGACATTGTTGCCGCTGCCCAGGAAGTTGTTCTGGGATATCGAGGCGGACAGCACCAGCTTTTCGGTGCTGGAATAGCCGGCACCGGCCATCAGGTTGCCGGTCGGTTTCTCGACGACATTGACATTGACGTCCACCTGGTCCGCCGTACCCGGCACCGCCGGCGTCTCGGTTGTCGTCGATTCGAAATAGCCAAGCCGGTCCAGACGGATCTTCGAGAGGGCAACCCGCTCCGAGTCGTACCACCCGCCTTCCATCTGGCGCAGTTCGCGGCGAATGACTTCATCCCGCGTCCTCGTATTGCCGGTCACGTTGATCCGCCTGACGTAGACCCGTTTGCCCGGATCGATGAAAATGGTGAATGCGACCTGGCGCTTTTCCTTGTCGATCTCGGGAGCCGCGTTGACGTTGGCGAAAGCGTAGCCCTCCTTCCCGAGCCGCTCGCCGATGGCCTTGGTCGTATCGTTGAGCCGCCCGCGGGAAAAAGCGTCGCCTGCCTTGACGAGAACCAGTTTGTCGAGTTCCTCTTCGCTGATCGAGAAATCGCCAGCCAGCTTGACCGAGGAGACCTGATACCTCTCCCCTTCACTCACGTTGATCGTGATGAAGACGTCGGTCTTTTCGGGCGATATCGAAACCTGGGTCGATTCGATCGCAAACTCGAGGAAGCCGCGGTCCATGTAGAACGACTTCAGTTTCTCAAGGTCGGCCCCCAGCTTCTGCCTGGAATACTGGTCGTTCTTCGTGTACCAGGTGATCCAGCCAGGCGTCGTCAGCTGGAACTGGCTGAGTAGTTCCTTCTCGCTGAATTCCTTGGCGCCGACGATATTGATCTGCCTAATCTTGGCGGCCCCCCCTTCCTCGACATTGAAGTTGATGCCGACCCGGTTGCGCTCGAGCGGCGTCACCGTCGTCGTGATCGTCACCGCGTACTTGCCGCGGGTCAGGTACTGTCGCTTCAACTCCTGCTCGGCCTTGTCGAGTTGCGCGCGATCGAAGATCCGCCCGTCGGCGATGCCGATCTCCTTGAGCGCCTTGAGAATGACCTCCTTGTCGAACTCCTTCATCCCGACGAAATCGATCTGTGCGATCGCCGGGCGCTCCTGGACCACGACGACCATGACGTTGCCTTCGGCCTCTATGCGGACATCCTTGAAGAATCCCGTCGCATACAGTGCCTTGATCGCCTGGGCGGCCTTTTCCTCGGTCAGCGTGTCACCGACCTTGAGCGGAAGATAGCTGAAGATCGTTCCCGCCTCGGTGCGCTGAATCCCCTCGACGCGAATGTCCTGCACGGTGAAGGATTCGAATGCCGTCGCGGGCAGCGAGAACAGTCCGGCGACCAGAAGGGAGAGCAGGGATTTCTTCATCATTCAGCCGGAAAGCAGGCGGTTCATGTCGTTGAAAAAGGCGAAAGCCATCACGACGAAAAGTATGGAGAGACCGACTTGCTGCGCAATCTCCATGGCCCGCTCGGAAAGGGGCCTCCGTCTGACGACTTCGATCATATGATACAGCAAATGTCCCCCGTCCAGAACCGGGATCGGGAGCAGATTGAGAACCCCCAGGCTGATGCTGATCAGGGCCATGAACTTCAGGTAGTAATCCACGCCCAGGCGCGCCGACTGGCCCGCGTAGTCGGCAATCGTCACCGGCCCCGAGAGATTACGCCACGAAACCTCGCCGGTGACCATCTTGCCCAACATCAGCAGGCTAAACACCGACTTGTCCCAGGTTTCCACAAGCGCCTTGCCGCCCGCCGCCAGGAACCCGTAACGCACGAATACCCTGACCTCGCGGCTCGCATCACGATTCTCGGCAACCGCGACGCCAATCCGGCCGATCCGCTTGCCACGCTCGGAAACGGCCTCGGGGACCACGTCGACCGCAACCGCCGCCCCGTTGCGCGACAGGTCGATGCGCACCTGGCGTTCGCCAGCGCCGCGCACCTGCAACACGAAGTCGTGCCAGTTGCGGACCTCGACTCCATCAACCGCGAGTATCGTGTCGCCGCTGCGGATTCCGGCAGCCTCGCCGGGGCTGCCGGGCATCACCTTGCCAATGACCGGCGGCAGGTTCGGGCGGAAAAACCTGATCCCCAGACGGTCCAGCGCGTCGCCTTCCCATCCCTCGTCACCCGCAGCCTGCAACGGCAAGCGGCGGACCGCGATCTCGCGTTGCTCGTTGATCACTTCCAGATCGGCGCTTTCCTGACTGGCAGCCTTCTGCAGCAAGGTCCAGCGCAGGTCATTCCAGGTAGCCACCGCCTGTCCATCGATCGCCCGCACCTGTTCGCCATTGACGACGCCGGCGATGGCGGCCGGCGACGCCGCCGGCGGCGTCCCGAGAATCGGCAGCAGTTCGTCGCTGCCGTGCATGAAGACAGCCCAGTACAGGAGAATTGCCAGAACGAAATTGGCGGCCGGACCGGCGGCGACAATCAGGCTGCGCCTGGCCACCGACTGGCGATTGAAGGCGCGCTCACGCTCTTCGGGAGCAACCTCGCCCTCGCGCTCGTCGAGCATCTTGACATAGCCGCCCAACGGAAAGATCCCGATTGCCCATTCGGTGCCGTCCTTCCCCAAACGGCGCTGCCACAGCGCATGGCCGAAACCGACGGAGAAGCGCAGAACCCGGACGCCGCACCAGCGGGCCGCGACATAGTGGCCGAACTCGTGCACCACGATCAGCACGCCGAGAACGACAACGAAAGCCAGCAGATAGAACGGAATGTCGCTCACCTGGCGCCGGCTTCCATGACAAGGCCTGCTGCAATCCGGCGCGCCTCGGCATCCGCCGCCAGCACGTCGTCCAGGCTGCCCTCGGCGCCCGCGGGCAAGGCCGCCAGCGTCGCCTCGATCAGCCGGGGAATGCCGGGGAACGGCAGGCGCCGGTCGAGAAAGGAGGCAACCGCCACCTCGTTCGCCGCATTGAGGATGGCCGGAGCCGTTCCGCCCGCGCGCAACGCCGCGTAGGCCAGCGGCAGGCAGGGGAAGCGATCGGGATCGGGGGCTTCGAAATCCAGCCTTGCCAGCGCGAGCAGGTCGAGCGGCGGCACGCCGGCGTCGATGCGCTCGGGATAGGCCAGCGCGTATGCGATCGGCGTCCGCATGTCGGGATTGCCCAACTGGGCAAGAACCGAGCCATCGGCGTATTCCACCAGCGAGTGAATCACGCTCTGCGGATGCACGACCACCTCGATCTGCTCGGGCGGGCAGTCGAACAGCCAGTGCGCCTCGATCACCTCGAGACCCTTGTTCATCATCGTGGCGGAGTCGACCGAAATCTTCCGCCCCATCACCCAGTTCGGATGCGCGCACGCCGCCTCCGGCGTCACCTCGTCGAGATCGGCGCGCGCCAGGGTGCGAAACGGCCCGCCCGACGCAGTCAGCAGTATCCGGCGCACGCCACAAGCTGATATTCCACGTGAGATATCAGATGGAAGTGATTGAAATATTGCATTATGTTCACTATCGACCGGCAGCAGAAGTGCGCCATGCTCGCGTACTGCCCGCATGAACAACTCGCCAGCCATGACCAGCACTTCCTTGTTGGCCAGGAGGATCTTCTTGCCTGTCCGCGCCGCTGCCAGTGTCGGCTCGAGTCCCGCAGCGCCGACAATGGCCGCCATCACCGTATCGACCTCGGGATGGGCCGCCATTTCGCGCAACGCCCCGACACCGTGGCGCACCGTTGTGGACAAGCCGGCATCGCGGCAGCGCTGCGCGAGTTCATCGGCCAGCAGTGCATCCCCGACGACGGCATACTTCGGGACAAACTCGCGAACCTGCTCGAACAGCCTTTGCACCTGGCTGTTCGCGCACAGCGCGAAGACGCCGAAGCGCTCGGGATGACGACGAATCACGTCGAGCGTGTTGACCCCGATCGAACCGGTCGCGCCAAGAACCGTGACGTTCTGGCGAATCACCCCTGACCCCGTAGCACTAGCCAGAGAAGCGCCACCACGGGCAGCGTCGAGGTCAGGCTGTCGATCCGGTCGAGGACGCCACCGTGCCCCGGCAGCACATTGCTGCTGTCCTTGATGCCCGCCTGCCGCTTGAGCATCGACTCGAACAGGTCGCCGACGACGCTGATCGCGGTGACGCCCAGCAG
>CAZKSD010000143.1:0-6356 GCA_964555315.1 uncultured Dechloromonas sp. | reverse complement strand
ACGGCAGAAACAACCCGAAAATCCTCGAAATCGGCTGCGGCATGGGGGAAACCACCGCAGCAATCGCCGATGCTTGGCGCGACAACGATTACCTCGGCGTCGAAGTGCACGTTCCGGGTGTCGGCGCATTGTGCAAGCAGGCTGCCGAACGCGGGCTGACCAACCTGCGCATCTGCCAGCACGACGCGGTCGAAGTCGTCCGCGACATGCTTCCGGAAGCGTCGCTCGCCGGCGTTCATGTCTTCTTCCCCGATCCCTGGCACAAGAAGCGCCAAAACAAGCGGCGGCTGATCCAGCCGCCATTTGCCGCGCTGCTCGCGTCGAGACTGCAGCCGGGCGGTTACCTGCATTGCGCCACCGACTGGGAAGAGTACGCGCGGCAGATACTCGAAGTGCTTACCGCCGAGCCGGCGCTGGTCAATACGGCGGCCGGCTTCGCTCCACGCCCCGCTTACCGGCCGCTGACCAAGTTCGAGAACCGTGGCCTGTGCCTTGGGCACGGGGTCTGGGACATCATTTTCAAAAAGCTCTAACCGGAACAAATCCATGTGGTTCAGGAATCTCCAGCTTTACCGCCTGCCGACGCCGTGGGCAATTGACCTTGCCAGTCTTGAGGAGCAGGTGGCACGCGGCCCGTTCGTCAGATGCCCGAGCAACCAGCCGCTGAGCCGCGGCTGGGCATCACCGCGCCGGGATGGCGCGCTGGTCTTCGCGCTTGACCGTCAGTGGCTGCTGGCCCTGGCGGTCGAACAGCGGCTGTTGCCCTCTGCGGTGATTATCGAAGAAGTCAGGGAACGCGCCGAGGCGATCGAGGCGCAACAGGGTTACGCGCCGGGGCGCAAGCAACTGAAGGAATTGCGCGAGCGCGTGACCGAGGAACTGATGCCGCGCGCCTTCACCCGCCGCCGCTCGACCTTCGTCTGGATCGATCCGCGGAATGGCTGGCTGTGCGTCGACGCCAGTAGCCCGGCCAGGGCCGAGGAGGTCATCGAGCACCTGCGCCACTGTCTCGATGAATTCCCGCTGACCCTGCTCCATACGCAGCTTTCGCCGCAGTCGGCGATGGCCGACTGGCTGGCCGGCGGCGACGCCCCGGCCGGTTTCACCATCGACCGCGACTGCGAACTGAAGGCCTCCGGCGACGAGAAGTCCGCGGTTCGTTACGTCCGCCACCCGCTGGAAGGCGACGAGATCAAGGCGCATCTGGCGAGCGGCAAGTTGCCGACGCGCCTGGCGCTGACCTGGGATGACCGGATCTCGTTCATCCTCAACGAAAAACTGGAAATCAAGCGCCTCGCTTTCCTCGACCTGCTGAAGGAGCAGGCCGACAGGAGCGCGGAGCACGCCGACGAGCAGTTCGACGCCGACTTCGCCTTGATGACCGGCGAGCTGTCGCGCTTCCTGCCGCAACTGGTCGAGGCGCTGGGCGGCGAGGCCGCCGAGGACAAGTGAGCGCCTGCTACTGCGGCGGCGGGCAACCCTAAGGCGCCTGTTGCGGTCGACTGTACTGCGGGGCGGAAAATGCTGCGAGCGCCGAGGCCCTGATGCGCTCGCGCTACAGCGCCTACGGGTGGGTTGGTGCGCTTTGGCGCAGCGATGCAACGACGCCCCGCTCGCTACTCCGGCAATCGGACATGCCCCTGCTCATCGAGCGGGAAGAACGGATTCCAGCAAACCTCCCAGAGAAAGCCGTCGGGGTCGGCAAAATAGCCGCGGTAGCCGCCCCAGAACACCTTGTCGGCGGGCCGGACCAGTCGCCCGCCGGCGGCGACCGCTTCGGCCAGCAGTGTGTCCACGGCAGCCTCCGAGTCGACATTGTGGGCGAGCGTGAAGCCCGGAAAGCCGCTGCCGGCAGCGGAGACATTGGCATCCTCGGCCAGTGCATCGCGCTGAAAGAGGCCGAAGACGACGCTGCCGGCATTGAAGAAGGCGATCCCGGGCTGGCTGGCTGACGATTCCTGCCAGCCGAGCGCCGCATAGAAGGCGCGGCTGCAGGCGAGGTCAGTGACCCCGAGGGTGATGAAGCTGATGGTCTGGCGCATGCTTCGACAATTCCGGACAGGGACAGGCTGCAAGTTTATACCCGGGGCCGTTGGGCGTAACATGCAGTTTCCCCGACCGTTCGAGGCATTGTCATGACTCGCCGCTTCCCGCTTCATGTTCATATCTCGACGCTGTTCATCGCCCTGATCCTGCTGGTCGGCGGCGTCATCGGCGGACTCGGTTACAGGGTCAGCCGCGACATTCTGGAGACTGCCGCCAGTGACCTGAATTCGCGCATCGGCCGCGAAATGCTGAGCGAATTGACCGAAATTCTTGGCCCCGCCGAGATGGCGACCCGTCTTCTCAGCTACGACGGGATTACCCAGGCGACTTCGCTGGAAGAGCGCCTGCGGAACGTCGGCTTCATGCGCGAGGCGCTGAACAATTCCAGCGCACTGACTTCGCTCTATGTCGGCTATGGCAATGGCGATTTTTTCATGGTTCGCCGCATTTGGGACGAAGCCGACGGCAAGACCTTCGACGCCCCGGAGGGGAGCGCCTTCATGGTGCAGAGCATCGACCGTCAGGGCGATGAATTGCGCGGCCGCTACATCTTTTTTGACGCGGGGCTGAAAGAACTGCGCAGCGACAATTCTCCCGCCTACGCAACCGCTTTCGATCCGCGCACCCGTGGCTGGTACAAGGCCGCCATGGCCGCCGAAGGACAGATCAAGACTGCCCCGTATGTGTTCTTCACCACCCAGAGGGTCGGGACGACGGTCGCCAACCGTGCGAACAGGGCGGATGCGGTGGTCGGTGCCGACATCCGGCTGGGAACGATCGGTCAATCACTGGCCAAGCAAAAGGTCACGCCGGGCACACAGATCGTGCTGGTCAATGAGGAGGGCAAGACCGTTGGCTTCGAGGATGCGGCGAGGGCGGTGACGATTGTGGACGGCATGCCGGTACAGACGAACGTCGCGGACCTCGGAATTCCCGTGTTTGCCCGGCTGGCAGCGCAGCTGGGACGTTTCGACGCAACGGCCGCCCGTAGTCTTGTGCTGGATGTCGCTGGCGCGGACTGGCACGCCTCGGTCCATCCCGTCAAACTCGAAGGATCCCGCCCGCTGTTCTTGCTGACCGCGATACCCGATGACGAACTGATGGCCTCCGCAGAACGGCTGATGCGCCACTCGCTGATCGCAACGATCCTGGTCATTCTGCTGGCCATACCGGTCACCTGGCTGCTGGCGCGGAGCATTTCCGGTCCGCTGCGCCAACTGGCCGGGGAGGCGGAAGCGATTCGCCACTTCGAGTTCTCGCAGCCGATCAAGGTCAATTCGCTGGTTCTCGAAGTCAATGACCTCGCCGTGACCATGGACAGCATGAAGAGGACGATCAGGCGCTTCCTCGACATCAGCATGGCGGTCGCCGCCGAGAACGATTTCGACAAGCTCCTGCCCCGCCTGCTGACCGAGACCATTCCGGCGGCGGATGCCGATGCCGGCATCCTGTACCTGACCGACGGCGAGCGGCTGTTGCCGGCAGCAGCGCTGCACGCCGACGCGACGCCCCTGCCGGCCGGCGCTTCGAGCATCGACCCGCAGGCCGCCGGCCCGCTGCTGGGGGATGCCCTGAGCGCCGGCATGGCGCGCGCCGCGCGGCTGACCGACGCCGACGTGCGCGCCCTCGGTCTCGAGAAAATTCTCGAGAGCACGGGAGCGACCGATGCGATCGCTGTTCCGCTGCTCAACCGCCGGCACAATCTGGTCGGCGCCATGTTGCTGTTGCGTAGTGATGACACGGATCCCGCCCGCCTTAGCTTCGTCGCGGCGCTGTCCGGATCGGTCGCCGTTTCGCTCGAAAGCAAGGAGCTGATCAAGGCCCAGAAGATGCTTTTCGAAGCCTTCATCCAGTTGATCGCCGGCGCCATCGACGCCAAAAGCCCGTACACCGGCGGTCACTGCGCCCGCGTTCCGGAGTTGACCAAGATGCTGGCGCGCGCCGCCTGTGCCGAAACCAGCGGACCATTCAGGGATTTCCAGCTTGACGAGGAGGAATGGGAAGCGCTGCACGTCGCCGCCTGGCTGCATGACTGCGGCAAGGTGACGACGCCGGAATATGTCGTCGACAAGGCAACCAAGCTGGAAACCCTGTACGACCGCATCCACGAGGTGCGCATGCGCTTCGAGGTGCTCAAGCGCGATGCCGAAATCGCCTGCCTGAAAGCCATCGCCGCCGGCAAGCCGGAAGTCGAGGCCCGTGACGAACTTGCGCGGAAGCTGGCCGGACTCGACGACGACTATGCCTTCGTTGCCGGGTGCAATGAAGGCGGCGAATTCATGGCGCCCGAAAAGCTGGAACGGCTGAAGGAAATCGCCGCGCGGACATGGACCCGGACGCTCGACGACCGGATCGGCATCTCGCACGAGGAGAAGGAGCGCAAGGCACGTTCCCCGGCGCCCGCGCTGCCGGTAAGCGAGCCGCTGCTCGCCGACCGCCCGGAGCATCTTTTCGAACGGTCCGCGCGCGACCGGATGCCGGCCGACAACAAATGGGGTTTCCGGATGGACGTCCCGGAGGCGCTTTACAACAAGGGCGAACTCTACAACCTCGGCGTCGCCCGCGGCACGCTGTCGGAAGAGGAGCGCTACAAGATCAACGAGCACATCGTGCAGACGCTGGTCATGCTCACGCAGTTGCCTTTCCCCAAGCATCTGCGCAACGTTCCGGAAATCGCCGCCGGCCACCATGAAAAGATGGACGGTACCGGCTATCCGCGGCGGCTGGTCAGGGACGAGATGAGTCCGGTCGCGCGCATGATGGCGATCGCCGACATCTTCGAGGCGCTGACCGCGGTGGACCGCCCCTACAAGAAGGGCAAGACGCTGTCGGAAGCGATCAGGATCATGTCCTTCATGAAGAAGGACCACCACATCGATCCCGATCTGTTCGATCTCTTCCTGCGCTCGGGAGTCTACCGCGAGTATGCCGAGCGCTTCATGAAGCCGGAGCAGATCGACACTGTCGATATCGCGGCTTGCGTCGCCGGGAAGCCCGTTGCCTGAACGGGAACGGAATCTCGCGGCGCGGAGGCCGGCGGGGAACTCCATCGGCAGTTGGGTCCGGGTGTCGGCCCCCGTGCCTCGGCGCCCGGAGGTCAGCGCGATTGCAGCGGCGGCAGTCATCGCCATTTCACAGGATTGTCGGATATCAACCGTGAAATATTTCATATTGCGGTGCAGCAATAGTGGTTATACTGCGCGCGCAGGTCAAAAGATATAAGGAAACAGCAATGAACCTCAAGGTCTTCTATCACATCACCCAGGATCGCGCAGGCATTCCGATGGACTATACCGGCGCCCGCCGCTTCGTCGTTCCCGAGGGCCAGGCTGTCGAGGAACTCGCGAAAGCCCAACTGGCGGCCGATTACCAGGTTCCGCTACGGGCCGTCGAGATTGTCCGTGTCGGCGGCTGATTGATTGGCCACCCGGCGGCATTGACCGGCTTCAGCCCGCGCCGCCCCAGGTGATTCGGGCTGCGCGGGAAGCTGGTCCACCGGAGCCCGGCTGCGGCGGCCCCGACCCGCATGCCAGGGACTTCACGGCGGCCAACGGTCTTGGCGCCAATGGAGATTGTGGCGGCGACGGAAGCGGTACGGCCGGCCACGGGCGGCTTGACGCAGGTGGCGTCGATCCATGGCGGGGCCAGTCGCCCGCGATACACGCAAACCATCGCCCCGCGGGTACGCCACCGCCAGGGCGGGGGCAAAACGGCTGTCGCACGGCTGAAATGCCAAATTGACAACGTCTGTCGGGCACGGGATACTTCGCTAGGTTGCATTGCCTACCTTGCCTTAGCCCGGACGCTTCCCCGACCAGGTTTGGCTGGCGCTTCGTTGGGCAAGCTTCGGCATCGAGAGTTGCCGCATCGTCCGCGACGCTTCCCGAGTGCCCGTGGCACCCGACTTGTCGCCGAGCCGGGATGCAACGGGCAACATCTGGCTGACATCCACATCCATCGGAATCCTTCGTGACCCTTGACTCCGCCGAGCCGGACCTGTCGGTGATCGTCACCGGGCAAGGTCCTTTCGCCCACCGCCGGACTTTTGGCGAGCGCCTGCTCGAACTCGCACGCGGACCTGGGCATTCGGCGGAGCTGATCATCGCCGCGACGCCGGAGGGGGCGGCGGTCGAAGAGGGCATCGTCCAGGCCATCGGCAGGGCTCGCGGCAGGCTTGTCGCCTTCTGCGACCCAGGGTCCGGTCTCGCGCCCGAGACGCTGCCGGCACTGGTCGATGCCCTTGCCGATGGCATGGACGACCTCGCCATCGCCGTGTGCGACCAGGGACAATCCGGCGCAGGACCGGCAAC
>CAZKSD010000142.1:0-6420 GCA_964555315.1 uncultured Dechloromonas sp. | reverse complement strand
AGGCAATCGCATTCAGTACCCGCGAAACTTCCCGGCAGCCGATTTCGGTGTCGAGCAGCGAAAGCGGCGTCTCGTTGCCGAGGCCGAGATTGCCGGTCTGCAGCCATTCGCTGGCCAGATCCGCATCGCCGAAAGTTTCCTCGGCCAGCTTTTCGATGGCGCCGAGGCGGGTCAGGCGTTCCGTCATCAGCGGGTCGAGCGCTTCATCCCGCGCCAGTTTGCGCTTGGCCGTCGACGACGAGAGGCCGACCAGATGATAGACCCGCTCACGCGGCACGCGCATGGCCTCGGCGGCGCCGATCAGGTTGCTGGCCGGGGCGCCCTTGCGAATCTCGCTGATCTGCGCCTGCGCCGAACTGCTCAGGAAGCGGTCGCGGTAACGCAACCAAGCGCCAGCGGCGCCCGGCGGAACGATCGAGGCCGGCATCTTGCCCGCTGCGACGGCGTATGCCGCCGACGCCTGCTCGACCCGAACCGGCGCCGGGTCGGCTGCGTTCGGCGTGCCGGTTTGCGGACGCTCAAGAGGTGTCTTCGCCATGAGCAAACTCCTTAATAGTTCATTTGAGCCTTTATTATAGACCATATGGGCCATTTGTGTGATTGCGACCGACTATCCGCCCGCGCCGCGATGCTTGCGGCAGGCAGCTCGATATCGACGATAAACCTGCCGGATTCGCTGTTTTTTGCCTGAATTTTCCCGTCGACCGCAGCAGTGAGGAAAATCATCAGCAACATCGCAAAGCGCCAAAGACGCCCCCCGCAAAACCGCCGCTGTCGACCTCCATCTCGCCGAAACCGCCCCAAGTACGGGTAAACTCCAGCATCGCGAATCGCCAAGCTGAGTCGGAACCATGCCGGAAATCGTTTTCAAGGGTAAGGAATACGTCTACAACCACCATTTGAGCGTGCCCTACCGGCCGCTGCTGGCGCATGCCGAAAAAGGCATCGGCCCGGCCGACCTGGCCGGCAACCTGGTCATTCACGGCGACAACCTGCATGCCCTCAAAAGCCTGCTGCCGCGCCATGCCGGCGCCGTCGATCTGGTTTTCATCGACCCGCCCTACAACACCGGCAATGAAAAATGGTGCTACAGCGACGGCGTCAATTCGCCGATCATGAAGGAATGGCTGTCGACCAACCCGGTCGATGGCGAGGACATGCTGCGCCACGACAAATGGCTGTGCATGATGTGGCCGCGGCTGGTGCTGCTGAAGGAGTTGCTGGCGGAAACCGGGTCGATCTGGATCACGCTCGACAACAATGAGGTGCACCGGGCGCGGATGATGCTGGACGAGATTTTCGGTGAGGAAGCGTTTATTGCCAACGTGGTTTGGCAAAAAAACTATGCCCCGAAGAACACAGCCCAGTTCTTTTCCGAAGATCACGACAATGTGCTGGTGGTGGCCAAAAATCGGGCGCTCTGGCGGCCTCGCCTATTGGAGCGCACCGCCGAAATGGAGGCGCGCTATAGCAACCCTGACAACGATCCGCGCAAGGAATGGAAGCCCAGCGACCTGTCCGCTCGGAATTACTACAGCGAAGGCACCTACGCCATTGAGTGTCCAGGCGGACGGATTATTGACGGACCGCCACCGGGGCGCTACTGGTCCATCAGAAAAGAAAAATTGCTCGAACTTGATGCCGACAAGCGTATCTGGTGGGGTGAAGACGGCAATAGCATTCCTTCACTCAAGCGCTTCCTCTCCGAAGTCAAACAAGGGCGTGTCCCGCAAACCCTGTGGTTCTACGACGATGTCGGCCACACCCAGGACGCCAAGAAAACCCTGCTCGAAATGGGCTTGCTCAAAGGCGAGGAAAGCACCATCACGCCCAAGCCGGTGGCCCTGATCGAACGCATTTTGGAAATCGGCGCCGACGAAAATTCCCTCGTCCTCGACTCCTTCGCCGGCTCCGGCACCACCGCCCATGCCGTGTTGAAGGCCAACGCCAAGGACGGCGGACGGCGCAAGTTCATCCTGATCGAGGGCGAGGATTACGCCGACCGCCTGACCGCCGAACGCGTGCGCCGGGCGATCAAGGGTTACGCCTGGCTGGGCACGCAGCGCGAAACCCTGCTCCAAGAGAAAATCACCTTCAGCCAGTTCAAGAAGGCCGATGAGTGGCTGAAGAAAATCGAAGCCCTCAAGTGCGCCGAGGGGCTGGCCGAGACGGCAGGCGATCTGGCCGATCAAGGCCGCGCCGCCAAACCGGCGCGCTTCAACCGCATCGAGACGAAAATCGACGACGGCGTCCTGCGCGTCGAGGGCGTGCGCCAGGTCTCCGACATGGCGCCCGGCCTGGGCGGCGAATTCACTTTCTGCACGCTGGGCGAGGCGGTGGAACTGGAAAAGCTGCTCTCCGGCGAAGCGCTGCCGCCCTTCGCGGCGCTCGGCGCCTGGCTGTTCTACACCGCCACCGGCGGCACCTTGGCGCCGATCCCGGAAAAAGCCCCGGCCTGGTATCTGGGCGAGGCAAAAAACAAACATGTCTGGCTGATCTACCGCCCGGAACTGAATTTCCTGAAAAGCCCGGAAGCCGCGCTGACTCTTTCGGTCGCCGCCGAATTCCGGCGCTGGGGCCTGGAGTACGATGCCAAGCGCGGCGATCCAAAAGGGCACCTGGTGTTTGCCCCGGCCAAGTATCTGAGCAACCGCCAGTTGAAGGACCACGGCATCGACTACGCGCCGCTGCCGTTTGCGTTGTATCGGGAGGCTTGATTGGAAAAAATCGAGGAACACTATGGTCAAGTACGACGCCGAACGCCTTGAGTTGCAGTTTGAATATTTCGAGAAAGCCTTGGCGCGCCTGAAGGAGGCCTTGGCCGAAAACGAAAGCTCGTTCGTGCGCGATTCCATCGTGCAACGCTTCGAGTTGACCTTTGAAATGGCCTGGAAAACGCTGTTCCGCTTTCTGGCCGACAAAGGCGAGTCGATGGCCTTCAAGGCTTTCGCGGTGCTGCCGGTGGCTTTTGAGGCGCATCTGATCACCGATGCCGACCAATGGGATCAAATGCGCGAATACCGTAACGACACCAGCCACGAGTACAACGAGGCGAAGGCGATCGAGATTGCCGGCTTCGTACGGACACAGGCCGTGCATGCCTTTGACGAATTGGCGGCAAGCTTGGGCAAACAGATCGCTTGATGATGATTGAGACGACACCAGCCGGGAGCGCCGGCGCAGAGACCGAGGCGACGCAACGGCAATCCGGCATTGCACCGGCGACAATCACCAAGTTGCAGCGGCTATTCGACCGCACACCCAAGCTGGAGCGCGTCCTGCTATTCGGTTCTCGCGCCCGGGGCAATTACCGCAATGCGTCGGATATCGATCTGGCGATTGACGCTCCGGAAATGTCACGTAGCGAATTCGCCCGCCTGAGCGGGCAACTCGAAGAACTGGAACTGATTTATCGCGTTGACCTGGTTCGATTGCAAGACAAGTTGGATGATCGGTTCCGTAGCTTCATCGAACGGGATGGCAAGGCGTTTTGGACGCCGCGCAGTCATATTGCCGCCATTGAGGAAATCGGCGCCGTTCAACTGAAGGAATTCCAGAGCCGGGTGCTGGCTGCGCTGGGGGCTTATGTCGACGAATTGAAAAAGCAGGCGCCAGCGGCGTTGACCGCGCAGAAAGCCCTGAGCGGCCTGGAGAACATGGCCCACCTGGCCCGCGAGGCCGGCGATTTCCCGAAGACCGCGTGGCAGAAGCTCAAGGAACAAAAAGCTTTGCCACCGGCCTTTGCCGAGCAGCCGCATTCGAGCCGTTTTGACGGCGCCGAGCGGCCGATTCCGAATATCTGCCTGAAGGTGCCGACCGGCGGCGGCAAAACGCTGTTGGCGGCCGCCGCCGTGGCGCGGGTGTATTCGGCCTATTTGAAGGAGCATACCGGGTTAGTGTTGTGGGTCGTGCCGAACGATGCGATTTATCGGCAGACCTTGAAAGCACTGGCCGACCGCGACCATCCCTACCGGCAGATTCTGAACGTGGCGGGGGCCGGGCAGGTCAAGATTCTTGAGAAAAATTCGCCGCTTTCCCAGCTCGATGTCAAAAACAACTTGTGCGTGATGGTCCTGATGCTGGCATCGGCGGCGCGACAAAGCAAGGAAACGCTGCGCTTCTTCCGGGATCGCGGCAATGTGCTGGGCTTCCTGCCGCCCGAGGACGACATCGAGGCGCACTGGGCATTGTTGCAACAAGTGCCGAATCTCGATGTTTACGCTGCCTGGGGGCAGAGCGAGGAAGGGGCGCGGGCGCAGAAGGGGAGCATCGTCAAGAGTTCGCTGGGCAATGTGATGCGCCTGCTGCGGCCGATGGTAGTGATCGACGAAGGGCATCACGGCTATACGGAAAACGCATTGCGTACGCTGGATGGCTTCAATCCTTGTTTCCTGCTCGAACTCTCGGCAACGCCGCGCATTGCTTCGGCCAAGGGCAGCGGCTCGAACATTCTGGTCGACATTCGCGGCACCGATCTGGACGAGGCGCAGATGATCAAGCTGCCCATTCATGTGGATGTGCAGCACTGGAACGACTGGCAAAGCTGCCTGGCCGCCTCGCTGCAGCGGCTGGATGCCTTGCAGCGGGAAGCGCACGTCTTGCAGGGGGAAACCGCCCGTTACATCCGCCCGATCCTGCTCGTGCAGGTGGAGCGTACCGGGGCCGACCTGCGCGATGCCGGGTTCATCCACTCCGAGGACGCCAAGGCCTACTTGCTGCAGTTGGGCTTCAGCGAGCGGCAGATCGCCATCAAGACGTCGGAAAAGAACGATCTCAAGCAGCCGGAGAATATCGATCTGCTGTCCAGCGCCTGCGAGATTCGGGTAATCATTACCAAACAGGCCTTACAGGAAGGTTGGGACTGTCCCTTTGCCTACGTGCTGTGTGCCTTGGCGGCGGGCCGTAATCCGGCGGCGATGACGCAACTGGTGGGGCGCATCCTGCGCCAGCCCCATGTCGCCAAGACCGGGCGGGAAGCCCTGGATGCCTGCTACGTGCTGTGCCACGACGCCCGTACCGGCGATGTGGTCAAGTCCATCAAGAAGTCGCTGGAAGGCGAGGGGATGGGCGATCTGGCGCTGGCGGTCAGCGGCGGCGACGACAAGACATCCAAGCCGACGGCCATCAGGCAGACGCGGCGGGCAAGCTTTGCCAAGATTCGTCTGTTCGTACCCAAGGTGACCTGGGTCGAGACCGATGGCAGCCGGCGCGAACTGGTGTACGACAGCGACATTCTTTCCCGTTTGCCATGGGCAAAGTTCGCCACCGAGAATCTTGCGGTCGACTGGGCGCCAGATGCTAAAACCCCACTGGCCGAGCAGTTCGACATTGGCCTGGAGATCCTCGATTACTTCGCCCGCCCGCAAACGCAGTCGGCACCAGCCGCCGAAGGGCATCTGGACCGTGGCCGACTGGTGCGCGCCTTGATGGATCTGGCGCCAAATGCCTGGCTGGTCTGGGACTGGGTTAATGCCGTGGTGACAAGGTTGATCGAACGAGGCCATGCCGAGGCGAGCTTGGCAGCAGCCAGCGCCGGCTTGATCGAGCGGCTGCGCGCCGATGTCGAGAAGGAACGAGACCGGCTGGCGGAGCAGGTGTTCGTGGCACTGACCGGCGAAGGGCGCATCGAATTCGCGCTGCGCGCCGATGCGCTGGATTACGAGTTGCCGACCGAGGCTAGCCTGAGCTTGCCGGAAAAAACCCCGCTGCCTTTGATGCGCGAGGATCACCGCCCTGTCGAAAAGAGCCTGCTCGAACCGGCTTTGCAAACACCGGACATGAATGCCTATGAACTAGCCTGTGCCGGCTATCTCGATAGCCGCGAAGCGCTGTCGTGGTGGCACCGCAACGTCGCCAAGACCCAGTATGGCTTGCAGGGCTGGAAGCGCCACAAGGTCTATCCCGACTTTGTCTTTGCCTATGTCACCGAAGCCGGCCAGACGCGCACTGTGCTGCTGGAAACCAAAGGCTTGCACATGAAAGGCTCCGAGGACACCGGGTACAAACAGACCTTGCTCGAACGGCTGTCGAGCCTGTTCGTCGACAAGCGGCACGAGAAGGCCGGCGAATTGGCGCTGGTCGGCGCCGATCAGGGCGAACTGACCTGCGACCTGCTATTCGACGAGTCGGCTTGGCGCAATACGCTGGAAAGTCACTATTTTTCCAGAGGGTAGCCCAAAGCCGCATTTAGCGGCCTTGGAAGCAAGACTGCAGATC
Source organism: uncultured Dechloromonas sp. (assembly GCA_964555315.1). GTDB lineage: Bacteria > Pseudomonadota > Gammaproteobacteria > Burkholderiales > Rhodocyclaceae > Azonexus. Next base: position 204 of record CAZKSD010000142.1, on the reverse strand, counting down.
AGACCTTGCTGTAAACCTCCGCCCCCGCCTTGACGAACTCGACGGCCTTGGTTTCCATACCTTTCACCAGTGCCGCGGCTTCGTCCAGCCCCTGCTGCGCCGCGAAGTCGCGCACGTCCTGGGTGATCTTCATCGAGCAGAAGTGTGGGCCGCACATGGAGCAGAAGTGGGCGACCTTGGCCGATTCCTTGGGCAGGGTTTCGT
>CAZKSD010000141.1:0-6441 GCA_964555315.1 uncultured Dechloromonas sp. | reverse complement strand
TGCGCCAGATCGGCGACGAGCAAGGTCGGCTGGATGCCGGCTTCGATCAGGCTGCGGTCCGGTTCGCCGCGCGTGCGGGCGGGAACGGCGATCGGCTGGCCGGCCTCCCAGCCGTGCTGCTCGAGAAAGCGCCCGACGCTGCCGATGGCGTCGTCGACACTGCCGGACAGGTCGATCTTCCGGTCGCCGTCGAAGTCGACCGCATAACGCCGCTGGCTTCCCGGCATGAACTGCGGAATCCCCATGGCGCCGGCGAAGGAGCCGCGCACGTTGACCGGATCCATGCCGTTTTCGCGGGCCAGCAGCAGGAACTGTTCAAGTTCGGTACGGAAGAACTCGGCGCGGCGCGGGTAGCGGAAGGCCAGCGTGGCCAGCGCCTCGAGCACCCGGAAACCGCCGGTGTTGGCGCCGTATTCGGTTTCGACGCCGATGATGGCGACGATGATCTCGGGCGGCACGCCATAGAGGGCGCTGGCCCGGGCCAGGCTCAGGCGGTTTTCCTGCCAGAAGCGGACGCCGCCGTTGATCCGGCGCTCGGTCAGGAAACGCGGCCGGTAGCGCTCCCAGGAACGCTGCAGCGGCGACACCGGCGGCCTGATCAACTGCAGCACCTTTTCGTTGGGCCGGATCTGGGCGAACTGCAGCAGCAGTTCGTCGGCGCTGAAGCCATGCCGCTGTTCGAGGTCGCGGGCAAATTCGATGACCGCCGGGTCACTGGCGAAACTACCCTGGGCAGGCGCGGCGTGGGTCAGCCAGGCGCAGGCGGCGAGCAGCAGGGTGCCGAGGGCGTGTTTCAATTCGTTCTCCGTCAGGGCAGGCGCGCGAGGGCGCGGCGCAGCGTGGTCAGATCGTCGGGAATTCCGCTGTAGCGCGCCCGCAGGTAGGCGAACACAACCTCCCGGAACGCCGGCGCCGATGCCGGAAGCTCGTGCTCGACGCGCCGGAGGAGGGCCAGCGGGGGTTCCCAGGGTGGGCAGTCTACCTTGCTTCGCGCCAGTCGGTGCAAGGCCTTTTGCCAAAGCCGGGCGGCGGGGTCGGGACGCGGCCGCTGGTGGAGGGTCCACGCGGTGACCGCCAACAGGAGGACGCCGCAGGCGATGGCCAGCGCCGCCGCCAGTTTGCGCCAGTCGGCATCGGGCATGCCGAGGCGGGAGAGCAGTTCGCGCTGGCGCTGCGGGTTGTAGCCGAGGATGTACTGGTTCCAGGCATTGTTGACCGCCTCCCAGCGGAAGAGCAGGGTACGCAGCCAGTTGCTGCGCAACTGGATCAGCGCTGGCAGCGGCTCGCCGGCCGGCATCGCAGCGGCAATGCCGTCCTCGACGCGGGCCGGCGAAACGGCGGCGGTCGGGTCGACGCGCGTCCAGCCGCGCCCGGCAAGCCAGACTTCGGCCCAGGCGTGGGCATCGGACTGGCGAACGACGACGAAACCGTCGACCGGATTCGCCTCGCCGCCCTGATAGCCGGTGACGACACGGGCGGGTACGCCGGCGGCGCGCATCAGGAAGACGAAGGCCGAGGCATAGTGCTCGCAGAAGCCGCGCCGGGTGGCGAAGAGGAAGTCGTCGACCGGCTGCTCGCCGAGCAATGGCGGTTGCAGCGTGTAGAAAAACTTCTCGTCTGAGAAGAGGCTCAGGGCCCTGCGTACCAGACCGGCGGTGTCCGGGTCAGCCGCCTTCCAGGACGCTGCCAGCGCGCGGGCGCGCGGGTTGCCGTCGGGCGGCAGCGTCAGGTTGCGCCGCAGCGCAATGGCTTCCTCATCGGCGTTGAAGCGGAAGTCCAACGTTGCCGTCAGGGCAAAACGCTGGCGCTGGGTCAGCGGTTCGCGGCTGGTTGCGGTCAACGCGCCGGAAAGGACAAATTCCGGCCCCAGCGCGCCGGGCGCGTCGAGTGCGAGCAGCCAGCGTTGCTGCTGCGGTTCGAGGGTGGTCTCGTAGGCGATCGGCGGCGACAGCGGCTCGATCTGCGGCGGACGACTGCGGGCGATCTGCGGCTTCCAGGTGAGGCCGTCGAAGTTTTCGAGAACCGGTCCGCGCCAGTAGAGTTTGTCGCGCTGTGGTGGCGGTCCGGCGAAACGCACGCGGAAGGCGATCTCGCCAGTCAGCGCGAGGTTGGCGATAGTGCCCGGGGTCATCTGGTCGGACAATCCGCTGCGGCCGCTGTGGGCATCCTGCGGCAGGCCCCAGAGCGGCCCGGCAACCCTGGGAAACAGGAGATAGAGGACGAGCGTGAAGGGGATCGCCTGCAGCATCAGCAGACCCGCGTAGCGCAGCGTGGCAGCCGTGCCGGCCGACGGGCCGCCATGCAGGCGGATCAGCGTCGCCGTGAGCAGCAGCATCGCCGCCAGCAGCCAGACGCCGGTGGGGATGCTCTGCGAGTAGAAGTAATGGGTCAGCAGCAGGAAGTAGCCGAGCGTGACGACCACCGTCGCGTCGCGCCGGCTGCGCAGTTCGAGCAGTTTCAGGGCCATGAAGACGACCAGCATGGCGACGCCCGCATCGCGCCCGAACAGGGTACGGAACTCGAACAGGATGCCGCCGCAGGCGACCACCACCAGCAGCGCCAGCACCCAGCGTCCGGGCAATCGCTCGTTGCGCCACCACAGCCAGCCGCCCCAGGCGAAGAGGGCGGCGGCCAGCGCGCTCAGCCAGAACGGCTGGTGCTCGGCGTGCGGCAGGGTGGTGGCCAGCGCCGCCGCCAGGAGCCAGGGGGTGGCGCCGCGGTCGAGCGCTTCGCTCGGGCGTGTGCTCATGCGCGAAAAAACGCCAGCGCTTCCAGGCAGCGATGGCGGTGCGCATCGCCGCTGTCCGGCGCGATTTCCTGCCCCGGCAGGCGTAGACCGTAACAGGCGTCCTCGGCTGCGGCCGCCATCACCCAGCCGGCGAGGGTGGCAATGCGCGTCTCGGGCGCAGCCGCCTCCGGTGTCAGCGACCAGTCAAGCTGCAGTTCGGTCTGCGCGCCGCCGGCGAATTGTTTGACCAGCAGCGGGCGCTGTCCGGCATCGCGGGCGCTGGCTTTCCAGGCGACGTGACGCGGCGAGTCGGCCGGTTGGCGCTCACGGAAACCGGCGAAGTCCTCCTGTCCGCCATCGCCGTGGTGATCGCCGGTCCGTGTTGCCGGCTGCTGTGGTGGCAATGGCGTGGCCAGCGGTTGCGGGTACACGAGGCAACGCATCGCCGGTTGCAGATAGCTCCAGGCGACGAACAGTCCGAGCGGGTAGGTCGTGGCCAGACGCGTGCGCGGCAGATCCAGCCAGCCGCGGCGCAGCGACGCAACCGGCACGGCGACTTCGCTCAGGCCGCGCGCAGCGACGGCAGTGGCGACGCTGCGGGATTCGTCGCCGGCGCGCAGTTCGAGCGCCAGGCGCGGAGCACCGCGTTCGCTCGTCAGATAGAGCGGAAAGTGGGCGACCTCGCCGGCAAACACCGGGTCGCAGCGCCCGGGCGTGATGACCAGTCCGTGCAGGTTGCGAAAGGCGTGCACCATACCGACCAGCGCGAGGCCGACCAGCAGGAAGACGAGCGCATGGCCCAGCGCCAGGTTGTAATTGATGGCGCCGGTGAGCATCGCCAGCAGGGCCGCGGCGAAGAGCAGGCCGGCCCGCGTCGGCAGGATGAAGATGCGGCGTTGCGCAAGACGCAGCGGGGCGGTCCCGTCGCTCTGCCAGCGAAAAAGCCGGCGCTTGAGGTCGGCAACGAGACCCACCGTTTCAGGGAATCGCCACGGCGCGGATCAGCGCCGCAATGTCCTCGGCCCTGGCCATCCCGGTTCCCTGCGTCGCGCGCAGACGATGGCGGGCGACCGCGGGGAGGACCGCCTGAATGTCGTCCGGCAGCACCATGTCGCGTCCGTCCAGCCAGGCCCAGGCGCGCGCCGCCGCCAGCAGGGCGAGACCCGCCCGCGGCGAGAGGCCGTGCTGGAAGGCCGGGTCGCGGCGGCTCGCCTCGACCATGGCCTGGACGTAGTCGATCAGCGGCGCGGCGGCATGTACGGCAGTGACCTCGCGCTGCAGCGCTGGCAGGTCGCGCGCGGCGATCAATGGCGCCAGTTGGTCGGCCAGAGCGCGCTGGCCGCCGGCCGTCAGCAGCGCGCGTTCGGCATTGCGGTCGGGGTAGCCGAGCTCGATGCGCATCAGGAAGCGGTCGAGCTGCGACTCGGGCAGCGGAAACGTGCCGATCTGGTGCGACGGATTCTGGGTCGCGATGACGAAGAAGGGCTCGGGCAGCGGGCGGGTTTCGCCTTCGACCGTGACCTGGCGTTCCTCCATGGCTTCAAGCAGGGCACTCTGCGTTTTCGGGGTCGCGCGGTTGATCTCGTCGGCCAGGACCAGTTGCGAAAACACCGGGCCAGGCAGAAAGCGGAATTCGCCGCGCTGGCGTTCGTAGATCGAAACCCCGGAAATGTCGGCGGGCAGCAGGTCGCTGGTGAACTGGATGCGCGAGAAGGCGAGACCGAGCAGGCGCGCCAGGGCGTGGGCCAGCGTCGTCTTGCCGACACCGGGCAGATCCTCGATCAGCAGGTGGCCGCCGGCGAGGAGGCAGGCAACGGCCTGACGGATCTCGCGATCCTTGCCAAGGATGATACGGCCGGCCGCGGCGAGGACCGGGTCGAGCGGACGCGGCCGGGTAGCGAGCGTCGGGAGCGTGCCAGCGAACATCGCGGGTTTCCGGAAAATGGTATTGCAGTCCATTCTAATGCTTGAAGCGGTGTGCTGATTAGGCCGATAATCCGTTTTTGCCGTGCGCCTTCCCGGTGCGCCGGTCCGCAGAGAGAGAACAAGTGACGACCACTGCCTTCATCACCCATCGCGACTGCTTGTTGCACGACATGGGTACGCATCACCCGGAGTGCCCGCAGCGCCTCACCGCCATCAACGATCACCTGATCGCCCAGGGCATCGATGCCTATTTCAGCTACTACGACGCGCCGCTGGCGACCTTCGAGCAGTTGCTGCGCGTACATCCGGCTGCGCACCTCGAACGCATCAAGCGTGCCTCCCCGACGCACGGCGTGGTCCACCTCGACCCGGACACCGCGATGAACCCGCACACCTGGCAGGCGGCGCTGCGTTCCGCCGGCGCCGGCGTGCATGCGGTCGACCTGGTCATGAAGGGCGAAATCGAGAATGCCTTCTGCGCCGTCCGTCCGCCTGGCCACCATGCCGAACGCACCAACGCCATGGGCTTCTGCTTCTTCAACAACATCGCCGTCGCCGCCCGGCATGCGATTGCAGCGCATGGCCTGGAACGCGTGGCGATCATCGATTTCGATGTCCATCATGGCAACGGCACGGAAGACTGCTTCGCCGGCGACAGTCGCGTGCTGATGTGCAGCATCTTCCAGCACCCCTTCTATCCCTACAGCGGAACCGACAGGCCGGCAGCCAACATGTGCAATGTGCCGCTGGCGGCAGGCAGTGGCGGCGAGGAACTCCGCGATGCCGTCATGCAGGTCTGGATGCCGCGCCTGACCGAGTTCAAGCCGCAGATGATCTTCATCTCGGCCGGTTTCGACGGGCACTACGAGGACGACATGGGCGGGCTCAGGCTGCTCGAAAAGGATTACGCCTGGTGTACCGAGGAACTGATGAAGCTGGCGGCGGAATTTTCCGGCAAACGCATCGTTTCCATGCTCGAGGGCGGTTACGTGATGACGTCGCTGGCGCGCAGCGTGGGCGCCCATCTGCGCGTTCTGGCCGACCTCTAGACGCCGCCCGCCTTCGGAAATCGGGCGGGGTGGGGTAGAATTCCGCCCTCTTTTTCGTGTTCCCAACGTTTAACCGGATGAATCGATGGCGTTGATCGTTCAAAAATATGGCGGCACCTCGGTGGGCAACCCCGAGCGCATCAGGAATGTCGCCCAGCGTGTTGCCAGGTTTCAGGCTCAGGGCCACCAGGTGGTGGTCGTGGTTTCAGCGATGAGCGGAGAAACCAACAGGCTGATCGCGCTGGCCAAGGAAGTGCAGGCCAACCCGGATCCGCGCGAGCTGGACACCGTGATGTCCACCGGCGAGCAGGTCACCATCGGTCTGCTGGCCATGGCGCTCAAGGACATCGGCTGCCAGGCCAGGAGCTACACCGGCGGCCAGGTCAAGGTGCTGACCGACGCCACCTTCACCAAGGCGCGTATTCTGGCGATCGACGAGGCCAACATGCGCCGCGACCTCGATGCCGGCAACGTCATCGTCGTCGCCGGATTCCAGGGCGTCGATGCCGACGGCAATATCACGACCTTGGGGCGTGGCGGTTCCGACACTTCGGCCGTCGCCATGGCCGCCGCGCTGAAGGCCGACGAATGCCAGATCTACACCGACGTCGATGGCGTCTATACGACCGATCCCCGCGTCGCGCCGGAAGCCAAGAAGCTCGACACCATCACCTTCGAGGAAATGCTGGAAATGGCCAGCCTCGGCTCCAAGGTGCTGCAGATCCGCTCGGTCGAATT
>CAZKSD010000140.1:0-6561 GCA_964555315.1 uncultured Dechloromonas sp. | reverse complement strand
ACGACATCTGCCTCGATATCGCGCCCGGCGAGAGCGTGGCGCTGGTCGGGCCGTCAGGCGCCGGCAAGACCAGTCTGTTTCAGCTCCTGTTGCGTTATTACGATGTTTCAGGCGGCTGCATCCGGATCAACGGGCAGGACATCCGGCAGCTGAGCCTGCGCGACCTGCGCCAGGAGATCGCCATCGTCTCCCAGGACCCGGTGATCTTCTCCGCCAACGCACTGGAAAACATCCGCTACGGCCGGACCTCGGCGAGCGACGAGGAGGTCCGGCAGGCGGCCAGGGCGGCGCTGGCCGACGAATTCATCGAGCGCCTGCCCGAGGGCTACCAGACGTTCCTCGGGGAGCGCGGGACGCGGCTGTCGGGCGGCCAGCGCCAGCGCATCGCGATTGCCCGCGCCATCCTCAAGGGCGCCCGCCTGCTGTTGCTCGACGAAGCCACCAGCGCTCTTGACGCCGAGTCGGAGATCCTCGTGCAGCGGGGTCTCAGCGCCGCCATGACGGGGCGGACGACGCTGATCATCGCGCATCGCCTGGCGACGGTGCAGAAGGCCGACCGGATCGTCGTCATGGACCGCGGACGGATAGTCGAGACCGGGACGCCGGAGGACCTGCGCCGGCAAGGCGGACTTTACGCGCGGCTGGCGACCCTGCAGCTCGATTTCTGAGCCGCGTTCCCGGGATGACCAGCGGACTGGCCGGTCAGGCCAGAACTTCCGGAATCGCCTTTGCCAGGAAGTCGTAGACCGCCCGGATGCGTGCGCTCGAGCGGATCTCGCGGTGCACGGTCAGCCAGATCGGCAGCGTGACGGTCAGGCCGGGCAGGACGCGCCGGACTCCGGGCTCCCGGTCGCCCCGCCAGATCCCGGTAAATCCGATCCCCAGTCCGGCGCGCAGCGCTTCCCAGAGCACGAGCTGATCGTCGCTGCGGATGGCGAATCCGTCACGCGCGATCGACAGCCCCATTTCCTGAAAGCGGCGGATGATCAGATCGTCCTGGTCGAAGCCGAGCAAGTCGTGTTGCAGCAGGTCGGCCGGTATCAGGGGAACGCCGCGACGGCGCAGGTAATCCTCGTGCGCATAGGCGCCGATCACGGAATCGGCAATGTGCCGGGTGATCAGCGAACCCTGGTCGGGTCGCACCATGCGGATGGCGATGTCCGCCTCGCGCCGCAGCAGATTGCTGATCGCATTGGACGCCACGACCTCGATCGCGATTCCCGGCTCCTGCGCCCGCAGCCGGGCGAGGATGGGCGGCAGCAGGTGCCCGGCCACCGTCTGGACGGCGGTGATGCGGACCGCCCCGGCCAACTGCTCGCTCTGGCCGGTCAGGATGCGGCCGATGGCATCGGCGCTGTCCGCCATGGCGCGGGCGTGATCGGCGATCGAGAGCGCGACCTGGGTCGGCACGAGACCGCGTCCCGTGCGCTCGAACAGCACCATGGCAAGCTGGCGCTCGAGTTCCGCGACGTGTCGCCCGACGGTGGGCTGGCTGCTGCCGAGGTGGCGGGCGGCGGCGAGCAGGCTTCCCCGTTCGAGAACCGCCAGGAACGAACGCATCAACGTCCAGTCGAAGGGCGCGCCCGCTTGCGGGCTATTCATTATCGAGATCGTGGTATGTCATTGCATGCAATTGTGGAACACAGTGCGGATCTGCACAATGGGGGCTCGTGCAATGTCAATTGGAGAACGTCATGTATCCGGATCCTTTCATTAGCGCCGCTCCGCTCGTCTTCAGCGTATTGGCCTGCGGCATCGCTTCCCTGCTGATCCTCGCGATTTCCATCCTTCGCGACTCCCTCGCCCGGCGCGCGAGCGATCCGGCGCCGGCAAGGGCGGCGACTCCCGCCGGGCAGGCGACACCGGCCCGGCGGGCGCACGACTCGCGCCCGCAGCGGGGAGCCGGCAGTCGCTGGTTCACGCCGTGCGCCTCGTAGGCTTTCGCTGGACTCTTGGCGGAAGACCGCCGGCTTCCGCCCCTTGGCCGCGAGCACAAAGGGCCGCGGCTCAGGAGCCGGGGCCCGGCGTCTGTCCGTCAGAGCGCCAGTGCCGCGATCCGTAGCCGGTCAGGCCGACGATGGCCCGGACCAGTCCGTAGCTTAGCCAGCGCAGGGTGCGGATGTACCAGGGATGGGCGGTCAGTTCGTCGGCCAGCACTTCGCGCGCGCCGCTGGCGATGGCCTGGCCGACGCTGGCATGAAGTTCCGCTGCGAATGCCGGGTCGCGCACGAACAGGTTGGCCTCCTTGGCGAGCAGCAGGCTGAACGGGTCGATGTTGGAGGACCCGACCGTTGCCCAGAGGCGGTCGATGACGCCGACCTTGGCATGCATGAAGCTTTTCTCGTACTCGTAGACGCGCATCCCCGCCTTGAGCAGCGCCGCGTAAAGCGTCTGCGTCGCGTAGCGGAGCAAGGGGTGATCGGTCTTGCCCTGGAGCAGGACGGTAATCTTCACCCCGCGCCTGGCGGCCGCATGCAGCGCCAGGCCGAAGCGCAGGCCCGGCAGGAAGTAGGCATTGGCAATCAGGATTTCATCCTGTGCGCTGTTGATCGCCGTGATGTAGGCATGCAGGATGTCGTTGCGGTGGCGGATGTTGTCGCGGATGAGAAACGCGGCATCCTGTACGCCGGCGACCTCGCCACCGGGGGTGGCCGGCAGGTGATGGCGGAAGCGGCGCCTGAAGTTCGCCCAGGAAACGACTTCCCACATCCGCCGGACCGCGTGGTGAACCTGGCGCAGCGTCGGGCCTTCGATACGGACGGCATAGTCATAGCGCGGGCGCATGTCTTCCGGCGCATTGTCGTCGTCGACGATGTTGATGCCGCCGACGAAGGCGACGCGGGCATCGATGACGGCCAGCTTGCGGTGCAGGCGGCGCAGGCGGTGACGGCGCAGGTGAAAGGGGCTGATTTCCGGCCGGTAGAACATCGCGCGGACGCCGGCGGCGGTCAGTCGCGGCAGGAAATCGGCGCGGAAATTCCGGGCGCCAAAGCCGTCGACCGTGACATTCACCTGGACGCCGCGCGCGGCGGCACGGGAGAGCGCACCCGCGACCTCGTGGCCGATTTCGTCATCGGCGAAGATATAGGTCTCAAGGAAGATTTCGCTGCGTGCCGCCTCGATGGCCGACAGCAGGGCGGGAAAATACTCGGCGCCCGAATTGAGCAGCGTGATCCGGTTTCCTGGCAGGAACTCAGCGGGCATGCCTTGCCAGATGAGCCGACAGTGCGGCGTGGTCGGAGATCGCCGACCACGGTTGCCCGAAATGGACCTCGGTCCGGCGCACCTTGAAGCCACGAACATAGATGCGGTCAAGGCGGAACACCGGCAGGGCGGCGGGATAACTGCGCACCGGCGCGCCATTCCGGTTGCTGAAGACTTCGGTCAGACCCAGACGTTTCACCAGTTCGTGGCCGGCCCGGTTGCTCCAGTCGTTGAAATCGCCGGCGATGATCAGCGGCACGTTGGGACCGGAGGCTGCGTCCAGGTAGTCGGCCAACGCGGCGACCTGCCGGCGGCGCGAATAGCCGAACAGCGAGAGATGGACGCAGACGCAGTGTGCCGTGGGGCCACCCGGCAGATCGATCCGGCAGTGCAGCAGGCCGCGCTTCTCGAACTGGAGATGGGTCACATCCTGGTTGTGCGAGTGCAGGATGGGGAAGCGCGAGAGTATCGCGTTGCCGTGGTGGCCGTGGTCGTAGATCATGTTGCTGCCATAGGCGGAGTCGTGCCACACCTCGTCGGCGAGGAATTCGTGCTGCGGTTCGCTCGGCCAGTCGTCGTGATTCTCGGCATGGCCGAGATGCAGCCCCTGGACCTCCTGCAGGAAGACGATGTCCGGATTGAGTTCACGCAGGCGCTCGCGCAGTTCGTGCACCATCATGCGCCGGTTGAACTGCGAGAAGCCCTTGTGGATGTTCAGGGTCGTGACGTGCAGGGCTGCGGACTTGCTCATGAACGGTCAGGAAATCGCCAGCATGCGGTCAAGCGCCAGCCTGGCCAGCCGGGCCTCGTGCTCGGGAACCCGGATCTGATTGACGACCTTGCCGGCCGCCAGGTTTTCCAGCGTCCACGCCAGATGCTGGGGGTCGATGCGCTGCATCGTCGAGCACATGCAGATGGTCGTCGCCATGAACTGGACGATCTTGTTCTGCGGCAGGACCTCCCTGGCCAGGCGGTCGACCAGGTTGAGTTCGGTGCCGACCAGCCAGCGTGTGCCTGCCGGCGCTTCCTTGATGGTCCTGACAATGTGCTCGGTCGAGCCGACGTAGTCGGCGGCCGCGCAGACTTCAAAATTGCATTCCGGGTGGGCGATCACCAGGCCGTCCGGGTACTTGGCGCGGAAGGCGTCGATGTGCGATTTCTGGAACATCTGGTGCACCGAGCAGTGGCCCTTCCACAGCAGGATGCGCGCCTTGTCGATCTGTTCCGGGGTGAGGCCGCCGTATTCGAGGTCGGGATCCCAGACGACCATCTCGTCCAGCGGAATTCCCATCTTGTGGCCGGTCCACCGCCCGAGGTGCTGGTCGGGAAAGAACAGCACCTTGGGACGGCGCGCGAAAGCCCATTCGGCGATGGTCCCGGCATTCGACGAAGTACACACGATGCCACCATGTTCGCCGCAGAAGGCCTTGAGATCGGCGGCGGAGTTGATGTAGGTGACCGGGGTGACCTCGTTCTCGACATCGAGCACTTCTCCCAGCTCGCGCCAGCAGCGCTCGACCTTGGCCAAGTTGGCCATGTCGGCCATCGAGCAGCCGGCGGCGAGGTCGGGCAGGATGGCGATCTGGTTCGGCGCGGTCATGATGTCGGCGACCTCGGCCATGAAATGCACGCCGCAGAAGACGACATATTCGGAATCGGTCTGCGCCGCCAGCTTGGACAGCTTGAGCGAGTCGCCGGTCAGATCGGCGTGCTGGTAGACGTCGGCCCTCTGGTAATGGTGGCAGAGGATCACCGCCCGTTTGCCGAGTTTGGCGCGGGCGGTGCGGATGCGTTCCTGACAGTCGTCGTCGGACAGGCTGTTGAAGGGCGTGAAGGCGATCACGGTCGATTGCATGCGGGTCTCCGAAATGGTTTCCGGGCTGGGGATTACCCCTGGTACCAGGGCAGCCCGGCATGACGCCAGCCACCGCAGGTGTTGCGCTGACCGTTGGCGTCCTTGTCGCCCTCGAACCCTTCAAGGATGTTGAAGCAGTCGCCATACCCGGCTTCGGTCGCCAGACGTGCCGCGGCATCCGAGCGGACACCGCTGCGGCAGAGGAACAGGACCAGTGCTTCGTGATCGACCTGACGCTTCAGTTCGGCCACGAAATTGGGGTTGCGCCCACCGCCCGGATAGACGTTCCACTCGATTTCGACAGCGCCGGGAACGCGGCCGACCCAGTCCCACTCGGCGCGGGTGCGCACGTCGACCAGCCTGGCGCCGGGCGCCAGGCGTAACAGGTCGCAGGCTTCCTGCGGCGTTAGCGCGCCTTCGTACGGCAGGCCCATGGCTTGGGCGCGCTGTTGGGCGAGGGTGAGGATCTCGGTTAACTTTCCCATAATCCGCGACGGTTGGAATTCGAGTTCGATAGTATAGGGTACAGAGAATCGGTCTTGATCATCTCCATCAAGCGCAACCGCCCGCGGGAGCGCTCGATCACACTGCCTCGACGCAACGCACTGCCGGGGTCAGCGTGACGCCCAACCTGCAGATGACGACCGCTCAACTCACGGTTGGCTGGCTGGCCAGTCGGCGGTCATGGCCTGCTTTCCTTCGCCGACCCGTGGCTGCACCATATTGGTTCAATCGAGGGGGCTGTTTGCACGGAAATGGTGCGCCAAATCTTTCATGATTGGCGTATCTCCTTGTGGCAAAATGCTGTGATTCGCGCACAGGCGTTGGCACGGTTTCTGCTAAAGACGTCTGGTTGGATTTTTTTGATTGTCGCCGGCCTCGCCGGCTTCTTTATTAGTTAGGAGATTGACGGTTATGGCAACCCCGCAGGACGTGATGAAGATGGTCAAGGAAAACGACGCCAAGTTCGTCGATTTTCGTTTCACCGATACCCGTGGCAAGGAACAGCACGTCACCGTGCCGGTTTCCGCCTTCAGCGAAGACAAGTTCGAGAACGGCCATGCTTTCGACGGCTCGTCCATCGCCGGCTGGAAGGGCATCCAGGCTTCCGACATGCAACTGATGCCTGATCCCGCAACCGCCTATATCGATCCGTTCTTCGACGAAACCACCGTCGTGCTCACCTGTGACGTCGTCGATCCCGCCGACGGCCGCGGCTATGACCGCGACCCGCGCTCGATCGCCAAGCGTGCCGAAGCCTACCTGAAGTCCTCCGGCATTGGCGACGCCGCCTACTTCGGTCCGGAACCCGAATTCTTCATCTTCGACTCCGTCGAATGGAGCGTCGACATGTCCGGTTGCGCGCTGAAGATCTATTCTTCCGAGGCGGCGTGGACCTCCGGCGAGAAGACCGAAGGCGGCGGCGGTTCCGGCCACCGTCCGACCGTCAAGGGCGGCTACTTCCCGGTTCCCCCGGTCGACAGCCTGCATGACATCCGTTC
>CAZKSD010000139.1:0-6574 GCA_964555315.1 uncultured Dechloromonas sp. | reverse complement strand
CAGCATCCCTGCCCGCCTGCACGACGCCATGCGCTACGCCACCCTCGGCGGCGGCAAGCGTATCCGCCCGCTGCTCGTCTGCGCGGCAGGCGAACTGACCGGCGCCGCCCCGGAACGGCTCGACCGCATCGCCTGCGCCGTCGAGATGATTCACGCGTACTCGCTGGTCCATGACGACCTCCCGTGCATGGACAACGACGTGCTGCGCCGCGGCCGCCCGACCTGCCACGTCGAATTCGACGAGCCGACCGCCCTGCTGGTCGGCGACAGCCTGCAGACCCTGGCCTTCGAACTGCTCGCCAGCCAGCCGCTTGGCGCCCCGCGGCAGCAACTCGAAATGATCGCCCTGCTCGCCCGCGCCGGCGGCTCGCGCGGCATGGCCGGCGGCCAGGCGATCGACCTCGCGGCGGTCGGCACGATGCTGACCCAGCCCGAGCTCGAACTGATGCACGCGCTCAAGACCGGCGCCCTGATCCGCGCCGCCGTCCTGCTCGGTGCGCTTGCCGGCCAACCGCTAAGCGTCGACGAGCGCAGCAATCTCGACCGTTTCGCCAAGCGCGCCGGCCTCATGTTCCAGGTGGTCGACGACATTCTCGACTGCACGGCCAGCACGGCCACGCTCGGCAAGACCGCCGGCAAGGACGATGCCGCCGAGAAGCCGACCTATGTCCGCCTCCTCGGCCTCGAGGCCGCCCGCGGCTATGCCGCGGAACTGCGGGCCGATGCGCTCGCCGCTCTTGGCAGCTTCGGCGGACGGGCGACCCGCCTGTCCGAACTGGCGGACTTCATCTGTCACAGGCAATTCTGAATTCCGAAATGAGCACCTCTTCCTTGCTTGAAAAGATCGACAGCCCGGCCGACCTGCGCCGCCTGGAGCGCAAGCTGCTGCCGCAACTGGCGACCGAGTTGCGCGCCTTCCTGATCGACTCGGTGGCGCAGACCGGCGGCCATTTGTCGTCCAACCTCGGCACCGTCGAACTGACCATCGCCCTGCACGCCGTCTTCGACACGCCGGAAGACCGCCTGGTGTGGGACGTCGGCCACCAATGCTATGCGCACAAGATCCTCACCGGGCGGCGCAAAGGCATGAATCGCTTGCGCATGCACGGTGGCGTTTCCGGTTTTCCCAAGCGTAGCGAGAGTCCCTTCGATACTTTTGGCGTCGGGCACTCGTCAACGTCGATATCGGCGGCGCTCGGCATGGCCCTAGCCGCCAGGCACAAGGGCGAGGAGCGCAAGGCGATCGCCATCATCGGCGACGGCGCCATGTCGGCCGGCATGGCCTTCGAGGCGCTGAACAATGTTGGGGTCGCCGACGCCGACATGCTGGTCATCCTCAATGACAACGAGATGTCGATTTCGCCGCCGGTCGGCGCGCTCAACAATATCCTCACGCGCCTGATGTCCGGCAGAACCTTCAATGCGGCGCGCAACGGCGCCCGCCACATGCTCGAGTTCGCGCCGCCGCTGCTCGAACTGGCGCGCCGCGCCGAGGAACATGTCAAGGGCATGATCGCGCCGGGCACGCTGTTCGAGGAGTTCGGCTTCCACTATTACGGCCCGATCGACGGCCACGACCTCGATGCCCTGATCCCGACGCTGGAAAACCTGCGCGACCTCAAGGGCCCCAAATTCCTGCACGTCATCACCAAGAAGGGGCAAGGCTACAAGCTGGCCGAGGCCGACCCCATCCTTTACCATGGGGTTTCCCGATTCGCTCCGGGCGAAGGCATCAAGGCCGGCAAGGGTCCGGGCAAGCTGACCTACACCCAGGTCTTCGGCGACTGGCTGTGCGACATGGCCGAGTCCGATTCCCGCCTCGTCAGCATCACCCCGGCGATGCGCGAAGGCTCGGGTCTGGTGCGCTTCGCCCGCGAACACCCGGACCGCTACTACGATGTCGGCATTGCCGAGCAGCATGCGGTGACTTTCGCCGCGGGTCTTGCCTGCGAGGGCCTGAAGCCGGTCGTCGCCATCTATTCGACCTTCCTGCAACGCGCCTACGATCAATTGATCCACGACGTCGCCCTGCAGAATCTGCCGGTCGTTTTCGCGGTCGACCGCGGCGGCCTCGTCGGCGCCGACGGCCCGACGCACCACGGTACCTTCGACCTCTCCTTCGTCACCTGCATCCCGAACATGGTCGTCATGGCCCCGGCTGACGAGGCCGAGTGCCGCCGGATGCTATCCACCGCCTACGCGCTGGATTGCCCGAGCCTGGTCCGCTATCCGCGCGGCGGCGGTACCGGCGCCGTCCCGGAAGAAAACCTCGACACGCTTCCTCTCGGCAAGGGGGAGACCATTCGTCCGGGCAAGGACGTCGCCCTGCTCGCCTTCGGCAGCCTGGTGCCGGCGGCGCTTGCCGCCGGCGAGGAACTCGACGCGACCGTCGCCAACATGCGCTTCGTCAAGCCGATCGATGCCGATCTGATTGTCGAACTGGCCGGGAACCATTCGCTCCTGGTCAGTATCGAAGAAAATGCGGTGATCGGTGGCGCGGGTTCGGAGATCGAACGTGTCCTGAGCGAATGCGGCCTGAATGTACCGCTCATCCGCCTCGGACTGCCCGACCGATTCATCGATCATGGCGAGCAGGGACAGCTACTCGCCGACCTCGGGCTCGACAAGATAGGGATCGTGCGCGCCGTACGAGCCCGAGACAACACGCAATAGAAGCGACGGCACAGTCAATGAACAGCCCCAACACCCCGATCCCCGACGTCCAGAGTTCGGCCGACATGCGCCAGATCGCCATCAACAAGGTCGGCATCAAGGCCATCCGCCACCCGGTCAGGGTGCGCGACAAGTCAGCCGGCAGCCAGCACACGATCGCTGTCTTCAACATGTACGTCGGGCTGCCCCACAACTTCAAGGGCACGCACATGTCGCGCTTCGTGGAGATCCTGAACAGCCACGAACGCGAGATTTCGGTCGAGAACTTCCCGATCATGCTGCGCGACATGGTCGTCAAGCTCGAAGCCGAAACCGGCCACATCGAGATGAACTTCCCCTACTTCATCAACAAGACGGCCCCGGTTTCCGGCGTCCAGAGCCTGATGGACTATGACGTCACCTTTATCGGCGACATCTGCCATGGCGAGATCGCCACTTCGGTCAAGGTCATCGTGCCGGTGACCAGCCTTTGCCCGTGTTCCAAGAAGATTTCCGACTATGGCGCGCACAATCAGCGTTCGCACGTTACCGTCACGGCCCGCACCAACGACTTCGTGTGGATCGAGGAAATCGTGCAACTGGTCGAGGCCGAAGCCTCGTGCGAGTTGTTCGGCCTGCTCAAGCGTCCGGATGAAAAATTCGTCACCCAACGCGCCTATGACAACCCCAAGTTCGTCGAAGACATGGTGCGCGACGTGGCCGCCCGTCTCAACTGTGAAGGACGCATCGACGCCTATGTCGTCGAGTCGGAAAACTTCGAGTCGATCCACAACCATTCTGCGTACGCGCTGATCGAGAAGGACAAGACACTCGAGTGAAGGCTGCCTGACGCGGTCGACACCCGTTTTCAGGCAGAAACCGAAATAAGAAACGGGGCGCCGCGGCGCCCCGTTTGCTTGTGCCTCCGGAAACCGTTCAGGCAGCCGCCGGCTTGGGAGTCTTGCGGACAAGCTTTTCCTTGATCCGCGCCGACTTGCCGGAACGCTCGCGCAGGTAGTACAGCTTGGCGCGACGAACATCGCCGCGGCGCTTGACTTCAATCGCCGCGACCAGCGGCGAATAGGTCTGGAAGGTGCGCTCGACACCTTCGCCGGAAGAAATCTTG
The DNA here is from genome assembly GCA_964555315.1 of uncultured Dechloromonas sp. Taxonomy (GTDB): domain Bacteria; phylum Pseudomonadota; class Gammaproteobacteria; order Burkholderiales; family Rhodocyclaceae; genus Azonexus. The sequence goes on along the minus strand of CAZKSD010000139.1, from coordinate 2,796 downwards.
CGCACGGTGAAAGCAGAATTCAGGCCGCGGTTGCGCTTGGCGATGACGACGCCTTCGTAGGCCTGAAGACGCTCGCGGGTGCCTTCCTTGACTTTCACCTGAACGACGACGGTGTCGCCCGGGGCAAATTCGGGAAGGGTCTTGCCCAGCCGGGCAATTTCTTCTTGTTCCAGTTGTTGTATCAGATTCATGTGAGATCCTTGAAATTCATGAAAATTTACTCACCGCATTGCTCCTCTCCGACAATTTCCGCGAGGAGTTGCGCTTCTTCCGCGGTCAACCCGCGGTGCGCCAGCAAATCCGGCCGGCGCTTCCGGGTTCGCGCCAGCGACTGCTTCAGCCGCCAGCGACGAATTCTTCGGTGGTCGCCGGAAACCAACACTTCCGGAACTGCCTGACCTTCGTACACCTCGGGGCGCGTGTAGTGCGGACAATCCAGCAGCCCCGATACAAACGAATCTTCCACCGCCGAAGCGGCATCACCCAATACCCCCGGCAACTGGCGGACGACGGCATCGATCAAGACCATCGCCGGCAACTCGCCACCGGAAAGAACAAAATCCCCGATCGAAATTTCCTCATCGACCCAGCGCTCGATCACACGCTCGTCTATTCCTTCGTAACGACCGCAAAGCAGGATCAGACCCTCTTCACCCGTCGCCAATTGCATCACCCTTTCGTGGGTCAGCGGCGCACCCTGAGGCGACAGGCATATCACCCGGCTGCTCGCCAGGCCCGCCTGACGTTGCTGCGCCTTCGCCGCCGCAATCGCCTTTTCCAGCGGCCCCGGCTGCATGACCATGCCCGGCCCGCCCCCGAAGGGGCGATCATCGACCCGACCCCAGGCATTCTCGGCAAAATCCCGCGGATTCCAGCCTTGCCACGCCCAGCGCTGTTCTTCCAGCGCCCGGCGGGTTACACCGCTCTGCGTCACCGCAGAAAACATCTCCGGGAAAATGGTAATGCAGTCGAACCGGATCACCAGTCGCTGCCCCACGCCACGCGGATCCGTCCCGCTTCCCCCTCCACCGCCTGAATTACCGCCGAGACAAACGGCAGCAGGCGCTCCAGGCCAGAATCATCAACCACTCGCAATACCGCGTTGGCTCCCGTTTCGATCAACCCGGCAACCTTGCCGAGTCGTTCGCCAGCGGTATTGATTACTTCCAGGCCGACCAGATCGACCCAGTAAAACTCGTCCTCTTCAGTCTTCGGCAACGCAGCGCGCGGCGCCCCGACCAGAAGACCCTTCATTGCCTCGGCCGCGGTGCGATCCGGAACGCCATCCAGCAGAACCACCAGACCTTCGCCATGCGCCTTCAAGGCCTTGAGGCCATACTCGCGCCACGGCCCGCCTTCGCTGCCGACCCACCACACCGGCATCTCGCCCCAAACCAGAGGATCGTCACCGAAAGAGGTCAACCTGAGCCAGCCCTGCATCCCGTAGGGGTCGGCCAGCCGCCCCAGAACGACGATGTCGCCGCCGGCCAAAATGCTGACTGCTTAAGCGGCCTGCTGTACGGCGTGCTGTTTGACCAGACGGGCAACCGTCGGCGACAATTGGGCGCCGTTCTGCTGCCAGTAGGTCAGGCGATCGACAGCAACGCGCAGATCTTCCGCACCGCCGGCGGCAACCGGATTGTAGAAACCGATGCGCTCGACGAAGCGTCCATCACGGCGACTGCGAGAATCGGCCACAACCATGTTGTAAAAAGGACGCTTTTTGGCGCCGCTACGGGCAAGGCGGATGACAACCATGGAAATTCTTTCGTTGCTTTAAAAAAGACCGAATATTATATCGCCTAATCAAGCAAATACAAGATCCATGAAGGTAAATCCGGGCAACGGCGAGGCAGAGCGGATACGGGTCGTTCCGACACGGAAAATGCCGTCATAATCGGTCATTCTGAACATTCAAGATGTCGCAAGAGGCCATGAATCATTCCCGCGCTTCCGCCGATAGCAAAAGCAAGGCCATCATCGAGTGGCTCGCCCTGACAAACGGCAGGACCGGTTCCGACGATGCCGACCAACTGCTCAGGCAGGTATCGCTGTTGCGCGAGGCGGAGATTCCCGCCGGACAGCGCATACGTCTTCTCGACCTGCTGTTCGAGCAGGCAGAGAGAATTGTTCTGGCCCAGTTGCCATTGCTGCTCGACGTCACGCTGCCTGTTTCGCGCAAGATCCGGTATCGCGTCGGTATCATCCATGAATTTCTGGACATACTGATCCAGGAGTATTCCGGTACGCTCTCCGAGTTGTTCGACCCGCAGACCGCTTCGCCAGTCCGTCCGCCACGGGAAACCCTGGGCCGGATCGTGACCTGCATTGCCTGGCACATCCGCATCAGTCACCTGGTCGCCTCGCCCAACTCGGCCGGGATCTGGCAACAACTGCATACGGCATACCGCGGCTCGCGCCGCCTTGGCCTCGCAGAGACGCCGGGCCGGGATGGCGAGCCGACGATCGAGCAATCCTATCTCCATGTCCTGCTGGCCGCAATTGCCCAACCGGCTTCGTTCTGCTCCAGCGAACTCGAGTTCATTACCGACTACATCGCATCGTGCGTCCGGCCCGTCGACATTCTCGAAAACCCGCCTCTGGATCGCACCGGCGTCTTCTGGATAGCCCTGGACAACGACTATCCGGCCCAGGCCCTGGCACGGCGCGTCCCGCCCAGTGACACGTTTGCCCTCTATTTTGCCTGCGATATCGTCGCCCGCGATACGCGGGAACAGCTCGCCGCTCTGGCCAAAGGAGCGCCGGCTTCCAGCCTGGGGCTTCCGGACTTCGCGG
>CAZKSD010000138.1:0-6581 GCA_964555315.1 uncultured Dechloromonas sp. | reverse complement strand
GTGCTGCTTGGACTGCTACTTGGTGCCCCGAGCCAGACTCGAACTGGCACACCTTGCGGCGGCGGATTTTGAATCCGCTGCGTCTACCGATTCCGCCATCGGGGCGAATGGAGGGCGGATTATCCCCGAATCACCTGCGCGGTTCAAGCGGCTCGGCGCAGGGGAAGGTCCGCGAGAGGGCTGCGGCGACGAGCGCGGCCGTGCTGCTTTCCGGATTGGGCGGTTGCCGGTCCAGGTAGGCGAGTACCGAGCGCACCAGGCGGTAGGACAGGTCGGCGCTTTTCGGCAGACAGAAAGCATTGAGCTTGACTCCGACCGATTCGGCCAGGTGGTCGCTGACGGCGTAGCCGTCGACGAAGCCTTCCAGGTAGCCGAGGCAGCGCGCGCCCTTGGGCGATTGATAGGCATTGGGACTGGCGGCGCTGGCAGCGAAGGCGCCTTCGGCGGCCAGGCAGTCCTCGCGCAGTTCCTTGCCCGAATAGGCGTGGGCCGGGACCGCGAAGATGGCGACAATGAGGATAAGGGGTTTCATTTCCGTTCGAACCAGTTGAGTCTGGAGTGCAAATTGACGACGCTGCCGACGACGATCAGCGCGGGGGGCGTGATGCCGGACTCCGCGATGCGCTGCGGCAGCGTGGCCAAGGTGGCGACGAGGGTCCGCTGCGTCGGCAAGGTGCCGTTGCGAACCACCGCCGCGGGGGTCGGCGCGGGGAGGCCGTGGTTGATCATCTGCCGGCAGATTTCCTCGGCGGCGCCGATGCCCATGTAGAAGACGACCGTCTGGCCCGGCCGGGCGAGTGCCAGCCAGTCGAGATTGACGGTGCCGTCCTTGAGATGTCCGGTAACGAAGGTGACGGATTGGGCATGATCGCGGTGCGTCAGCGGGAACGCCGAATAGGCGGCGCAGCCGGCGGCGGCAGTGACACCGGGAACGACTTCGAAGGGAATGCCCGAGGCGGCGAGCGTCTCCAGTTCCTCGCCGCCGCGCCCGAAAATGAAGGGGTCGCCGCCCTTGAGGCGGACCACCGAGAGGCCCTCGCGCGCCAGATCGACCAGGAGCCTGTTGATCGATTCCTGCGGCAGGGTGTGATTGGAGGCTTCCTTGCCGGCATAGATGCGGCGGGCATCCGCACGCGCCAGGTCCATGATGCCGTCGCCGACCAGGTGGTCGAAAACCACGGCGTCGGCCTGGGCGATCAGGCGCGCCGCCTTCACCGTCAGCAGTTCGGGGTCGCCAGGCCCGGCGCCGATCAGCCAGACGGTTCCGGCCCTGAGGGGGGTTTGAGTTTCCATGATGCCATCGTCTCTTCGGGCGCCCATGCTAATGCCGGATTCCCTGCCTGCCAATAGGCGAGCGGGACCGCGCCGCCGCCGATAGTTATAAAGAACTATGTCGATAGTGCGCAAAGACTATAATCAACTGAAAATAAACGGTTTCTAATGCAACAAAAGATTGATCGGGATCAATGTCGCTCAACGGGCGAAGGTTCAACCTAGCGCCCGTTGCGCGTGTCGTCAGGCGCGTCTTGTTTTGTTCTAGGAGAGGAAGATGAAAAAAACCGTAGTGGGGATGCTTGCAATGACAACCATGGCGTTCGCCATGGGTACCGCCTTCGCCCAGGATGCCGCCAAGGCGCCTGAACTGACTGCCGCCGAGAAGGAGCAGGCCAAGAAGATCTACTTCGAGCGTTGCGCCGGCTGTCACGGCGTCTTGCGCAAGGGCGCGACCGGCAAGAATCTCGAGCCGCACTGGTCGAAGAAGGACAAGGACGGCAACGTCACCGAGGGCGGCACGCTCAAGCTTGGTCAGGCCCGCCTCGAGAAGATCATCGGCTACGGCACCGACGGCGGCATGGTCAATTTCGACGACATCCTGACCAAGGAAGAGTTGACCCTGATGGCCAAGTACATCCAGAACACCCCGGATGTGCCGCCGGAATACAGCTTCAAGGACACCATGGATTCCTGGAAGGTGATCGTGCCGGTCAAGGATCGTCCGACCAAGCAGATGAACAACTTCAACCTGAAGAACATGTTCTCGGTCACCCTGCGCGACACCGGCGAAGTGGCCCTGATCGACGGCGACACCAAGGAAATCCGCAGCATCGTCAAGACCGGCTACGCGGTACACATCTCGCGCATGTCGAAGTCCGGCCGCTATGTCTACGTGATCGGGCGCGACGGCCGTCTGAGCCTGATCGACCTGTGGATGGAAAAGCCGGCGGTCGTGGCTGAAGTCAAGATCGGCTTCGACGCCCGTTCGGTCGACACCTCCAAGTTCAAGGGCTTCGACGATAAGTATGCGATCGCCGGCTCCTACTGGCCGCCGCAGTACGTGATCATGGAAGGCGACACGCTCAAGCCGCTCAAGGTCGTTTCCACCCGCGGCATGACGGTCGACGGCGAATACCATCCGGAACCGCGCGTGGCGTCCATCGTGTCTTCGGAAATCAAGCCGGAGTGGGTGGTCAACATCAAGGAAACGGGCCAGATCCTGCTCGTCGATTATTCCGACATCAACAACCTGAAGACGACGACCATCGGCTCCGCCAAGTTCCTGCACGACGGCGGCTGGGATGCCTCCAAGCGTTACTTCCTGGTGGCCGCCAACGCCTCCAACAAGATCGCCGCGGTCGACACCAAGACCGGCAAGCTGGCGGCGTTGGTCGATGTCGCCAAGATTCCGCACCCGGGCCGCGGCGCCAACTTCGTCCATCCCAAGTTCGGGCCCGTCTGGGCCACCGGCCACCTCGGCGCCGACGTCGTGACCCTGATCTCGACGCCTTCGGACAAGCCGAAGGACGCCAAGTTCAAGGAATACAACTGGAAGGTCGTCCAGGAAGTGAAGCACGTGCCGGGCAACCTGTTCGTCAAGACGCATCCGAAGTCCAAGAACCTGTGGGCCGACTCGCCGCAGAACCCGGACAAGGATCTGGCTGAATCGGTTGCCGTCTGGGATATGTCCGACCTGTCCAAGCCGAAGGCGGTGCTCAACGTGGCCAAGGACTCCGGCCTGCCGCCGACCAAGGCGGTCAAGCGCGCGGTGCATCCGGAATACAGCGCCGACGGCAAGGAAGTCTGGATTTCCCTGTGGGGCGGCAAGACCGACCAGTCCGCCATCGTCGTCTATGACGATGCGACGCTGAAGGTCAAGAAGGTCATCACCGATCCGAAGATGATCACGCCTACCGGCAAGTTCAACGTCTACAACACGCAGCACGACATTTACTGATCCGGGTTAAGCCCTGATTTTGTGGAACTCAACGGGGGCGGAAGCCCCCGTCGCGCATAAAAAACGGAGATGATGATGAACCAGAAATTGAGCTCGCTGTTTGTATTGGGCGCCCTGATGGCCCTCGGTTCGCAGGCTGCCCTGGCCGCCCCGGACTGGAGCAAGGTGCCGACGAAAACCATCCCGGTCATTCACCCGGCCGTGTCACCGCTGGAATGGGTGCAGAGCCGCGACCACAGCGGCGCCAGCGGCCTGAAGAAGGGCGAAAACTGCGCCGGCTGTCATTACGATGGCGGCAAGCTGGATATCGACCTGAAGCGGTTGGCCGGCAAGGAAATGGAGCCGAAGGGCGCGCCGAAGACGATGACCTACCCGGTTGGCGTTCAGGCGGCCTACGATGCCACCAATCTCTATGTCCGCCTGACCTTCAAGGCGCCGACTGGCGGCTTCGACCATTCCGACAAGGACAACGAGCTCAAGGCCACCATCATGTTCCCGAACGACAAGGTGCCGCTGGCCGAGCAAGCCGGCTGCTGGGGCGCCTGTCACAAGGACGCGCGGACGATGCCGGGCGCCGACGACAAGAAGACCAAGTACGCGACGCCGGGGGCGATGGACCTGATGCAGTGGAGAAGCGGCGGTGGCGGCAAGGCGGTTGACGGCACGGTCACCGACAAGCGCAACATGGAAGGCGGCAAGGCGGGCGTGACGGCGGAAGGCGCCAAGTCCGGCGACACCTACACGGTGACCTTCACCCGCAAGCTGGCCGGCGGCGTCAACCTGGCGGCGGGCAAGGCTGTGCCTTTCGGCGTGGCGATTCACGCCGACAACGCCGGCGGCCGTTTCCACCACGTTTCCTTCAACCACACCATCGGCCTCGGCGTCGACGGTGACGTGAAGGCGGCGAAGCAGTAAGGGCAGCACTGGCCCGGGGACCGATCCGCATGTTCGCCGGGCGGTTGCATTCGAGACGAGCGTCGCTCCTGCTGGCGCTCGTTTCCTTTTCCGCCATTGCCGTGCAGACGGTCGAGGTCGGCATCGAGAAATACACCTTCATGCCGGCGGAAGTCTCCGTTCGCGTCGGCGATACCGTGAAATGGATCAATCGCGAGAAGCGGACCAGCCATTCGGTGGTCTTTCCGCAGGAAGGCGGTCGCGAGTCCGAGCGCCTGTTCCCCGACGAAAGCTGGCAGCGCGAATTTACGCAGGCGGGCCGTTACCCTTACACTTGTGGCCCGCATCCGGAAATGAAAGGTGTCGTGATTGTTGTCGAGTAGGCTGGTTTTTGCCCTTTTCTGGGTGTCGACCGCGACCGCAGGGAATGCACAGCCGACAATCGCCGCCGCGCCCGACGCCGACCGGCAAAAGGAACTGGTGCGGCTGGTGCGGCAGGATTGCGGCTCGTGTCACGGCATGACCCTGCACGGAGGCCTCGGGCCGGCGCTGCTGCCGGCGAACTTGCAGGAAAAGCCGTTCGCGGGCCTGGTGGCGACCATCTATTACGGCCGCCCCGGCACGCCGATGCCGCCGTGGAAACAGTTCATGTCGGAAGCCGAGGCCGCGTGGATCGTGCGACAGTTGATGAGCGGTTTCCCGCGATGAGGATGTAATGCGACTCTTTTTCAGCCTCCTGCTGTCCCTGCTGCTCGCCGCCTGTGCCGGCCCGCAACTGCGCGGCACCGGCGATCTCGGCCTGATTGTCGAGCGCGCCAGCGGCCGCGTGACGCTGGTCGACACCACCACGCGCCAGCCCTATGCCCGGATCGACGGACTCGGCGACCTGTCGCACGCCTCTGCGGTCTATTCGCGCGACGGGCGTTACGCCTTCGTCTTCGGCCGCGACGGCGGGCTGACCAAGATCGACATGCTGGAGGCGAAAGTGGTCAAGCGGGTCATGCAGTCGGGCAACGCCATCGGCGGTTCGATTTCGCAGGACGGGCGCATCGTCGTTGTCCAGAACTACACGCCGGGCGGAATCAAGGCTTTCGACGCCGCGACGCTGGAACTGCTCTCCGAAGTCCCGGCCGAATACGCGCCGGGCAAGTTCTCCAAGGTCGTCGGCCTCGCCGACAGTTCGGGCAACAAGTTCGCGTACGCGCTGTTCGAGGGCGGCGAGATCCGGGTGACCGACTTCAGCGACCCGAAGCGGCCGACGACGCAGCGCTTCCCGGCCGGCAGCCAGCCCTACGACGGCCTCGTGACGCCCGACGGACGTTACTTCCTGGCCGGCCTGTTCGGCGAGGACGGGGTCGCGCTGCTCGACCTCTGGCAGCCGCAGCAGGGACCGCGCAAGATCCTCGAGAACTACGGCAAGGGGCAGGAAAAGCTGCCGGTGTTCAAGATGCCGCACCTGCGCGGCTGGTCGGTGGCGCAGGGCAAGGCCTACCTGCCGGCGATCGGTCGCCACGAGGTGCTGGTGGTCGATGTCGCGACCTGGAAGGAAGTCGGCCGCATCCCGGTGCGCGGCCAGCCGGTGTTCGTCATGGCGCGCCCGGACGGTCGCCAGGTCTGGGTCAATTTCGCCTTTCCCGACAATGGCAAGATGGATGTCATCGACACCTTGGCCGGCAAGGTCGTGCACGCCTTCGAGCCGGGCAAGGGCATCCTGCACATGGAATTCACGCCGCGTGGCGAAAACGTCTGGCTCTCGGCGCGCGACGACAACAAAGTGCTGATCTACGACACCGCGACTTTCGCCCGTCTCGGCGAGATCGCGGTCGACAGCCCGTCGGGCATCTTTTTCACCACGCGCGCCGCCCGCATCGGTTTCTGACGATGGACGACGCCCTCGAATTCCGCCTGCTCAACGAATTCCAGCGCGATTTCCCGCTGTGCCCGGCGCCCTTCGCCGAACTCGCGGCGCGCCTCGGCGTCGGCGAGCGAACGGTCCTGACCGGCATCGAAAAGCTGCGCCGCGAGGGCAAGATTTCGCGTGTGGGGGCGGTGTTCGCGCCCAAGCGCATCGGCGCCTCGACGCTGGCGGCGATGGCGGTGCCGGCACAGCAGCTCGAAGCGGTGGCTGCCGCGGTCAACCGCTTCCCCGAGGTCAATCACAACTACGAGCGCGAGCATCGCTTCAACCTGTGGTTCGTCGTGACCGCGGCCAGCGAAGGCCGCCTGCAGGCGACGCTGGGGGCGATCGAAAAGGCGGCTGGCCATCGCTTGCTGGCGCTGCCGCTGCTCGAGGAGTTTCACATCGATCTCGGCTTCCCGCTGCGGGGCGAATCTCCCCGGACGCGCGCGACGGCACACATGGTGCAACCCGTTTCGCCGATCGGCGAGGCCGAGCGCCGTCTGGTGTCGGTGCTGCAGGAGGGGTTGCCGCTGTTCATGCGCCCGTTCGCCCTGA
>CAZKSD010000137.1:0-6617 GCA_964555315.1 uncultured Dechloromonas sp. | reverse complement strand
GTCATCGCCGGCTGCTTGGTGGCGACCGTCATGCCGAGCAGGTAGATGGCGACGAAGCCGAGGCCGTAGATCATGCTGAACAGGAAGGCCTCGCCGAAAAGCGGCGCGTGCAGGCCGGCGGCGAAGATCTTGAGCAGGGCCATGCCGCCGATCAGCACTCCGGCGCCGAGCGCCGACCGCCACATCGCGCCATAGTCGGCGCGTGTCTCGCAGATGTAGTGCTCGCCCGAGCGCGCCGCGTTCTCGGTCACGCGCACGGCGAGCAGCGCGGAGAGCTGCGCCATGTAGTGGCCGAGGCTGTTGCGCCGGTTCTCCGCAAGAAAGGCGGCGCGGGTGAAGTCTGCCCACGCCGCGATGGCGTCGTCACGCGCCGTCGCCGCCGTGCAGGCGACGAGAATGGCGACCATCTCGCGCAGCCGTTCGAGGCATTGCTCGCTGCGCGTCAGCAGGTAGCCGAGATGGAGACTGGTGCCGATGCTGAGCGCCCGCTTGCGCACCCGCTGCAGCGTCTCCGCGCACTGGCCGGCGATGACGAACAGTTGACCGCCGTCGTCGAGCGGAGCGGCGGTATCGTCGAGGGCCGCACGCGTCGCGTTGACGAAATCGAGCGCCTCCGCCGAGAGCGCGACGAAGCTGGGCAGATCGGCGTCGAAGCTGGGTGATGCGCGCACCAGTTCGCCCTCGACGCCGAGGCCGCTGATGCGATGGGCGAGGAGCAGTACGGCGTCGAGCATCTGCTCCTCGATCCCGCGCCAGTCGGCGTTGCGCAACTCCTCCTCCGGCGCCAGCAGCGCCCACAGACGGCGCGAATGCCCGGGGGGGATCCGCGCCTGCCAGCGCCAGTCGTCGGGCCGGTCGAAGATGACGTTGATGCAGTCCTTCAGGCGGTTCTCGTCGGGTGCCGGCGGCAGCAGGCGGTTGCACAGGATACGCCACCACTCGGAAAAGAAGCCGGTGCCGGGCAGGATGCCGCTGTCGGTGAAAAAGGTCACCAGGCGGCGGCTGGCGACGAAGCGCACGACATGCCCGCGGAATGCCAGGCGCAGTCCGGCGTCGCCTTCGAGGCGGTCGAGCACCTCGCCATAGCGCGCGTTGGCTTCCTGGTCGCGCCGGCTGCGCGGACGGACGGCGCCGACCAGACGGCGGATCAGGGCGAGCGAGTCGGCCTCCGGGTCGCGGAAGGCATCGAGCGCCGCCGTCAGCCGCTCACCCGCCGCCGGGCGGCGGCCGGGAAGCCAGCGGACGATCCTGGCGAAGATCGACATCAGTCCACTGCCCCACTCACTCGCCGACGCTGATTTTCTGCACGCCACGGATGCGGCACGGCTCCTCCCCGGTCGTCTCGGGCAACAGGTCGCGGAACTCGGCGATGAGGCCGAGGGACAGGAAATTGGAGCGGCATCGTATGAGTATCTTCGCTCCTGCAACCCATCGTCAACCGGGGCTTCCCGCCTGTACGAGCGAATCAACAACATCCACATTGAAAGGATGCGGTGGCTTTGAAGGCGCGCAAAAGCGGTGAGGCGTCCGGAGGTGTAGCCCGGGGTGTCGGACAGGGTGGTGGGCGAGGCGCCGGCAGCGGAGGCTCTGCGTTTGTCGGCCGGGCAAGTCAGGCGTTGCGACCGGCATGCGTTCCGGCTTTGCCGCCCGGTATAATGCGCGCTGGCGTCGGCCGCCGCGGTCGGCAATGGGAGGAGGTCTGGCATGGATTTATGGGCATGCCCCGCAGTCGTCACCGGGGCGGCGTCGGGTCTGGGAGCCGAAACGGCACGCTATCTGAGCGAGGCGGGAGCGCGGGTGACGTTGATCGACATCGACGCCGACGGTGTGAATCGGGTGGCCGAGGATATCGGCGCGCTGGCGATTCACTGCGACGTTGCCGACTCGCAGTCGGCCGAAGCGGCGATCGCCCGGGCACGTGCGGCGCATGGCGCGGCGCGGGTACTCGTGCACTGCGTCGGGCGCGGCCACAACGAGCCGATCCTCGGCGCCGGCGGGCCGATGCCGCTCGATGATTTCCGGCAGCTCGTCGAGGTCAACCTGATGTCGACCTTCAACATGATTCGCCTCGCCGCTGCCGACATGGCGAGCCTGCCGCCGCAAGCCAACGGCGAGCGCGGCGTCATCCTGTCCACGGCGTCGGTCTCGGCTTACGAGGGCCAGAGCGGCGAGGCCGCCTATTCCGCCTCCAAGGGCGGCGTCGTCAGCATGATCCTGCCGGCGGCCCGCGAACTCGGCCCGCTGGGAATCCGCGTCGTCGGCATCGCGCCCGGACTGTTCGGGACGCAGACGCTGTTCGACATGGAGAAGAACCTCGATTCCCGCCTTGCCCGGCAGATCCCGTTTCCGCACCGCTTCGGCGATCCCGCCGAGTTCGCCATGCTCGTCCTGCACGTCATCAAGAACGTCATGATCAACGGCAGCGTCCTGCGCCTCGACGGTGGCTATCATCGCTGAGCCGGCGCCGCCCGAAAGCGGGAGAAACGGCCGGTGAGCAGGACGGTCGTCCTCTATCTCGTTTCGCATGCATCGGGCGAACTCGTCGAGATGCTGGCGCGCAACGCCGTTACCCAGCTTGCGGGAGTCGAGGTCAGGCGGCGTCTATGGAAGATGGTCCGCCGCCTCGATCAGGTGCCGGAAATCCTCGGCGTGCTCGCTGCCGCGCCGGGCTTCGTCCTGCACAGCATCAGCGACAGCGATGTCCGCGAAGCCCTCGAGGAGGGTTGTCGGCATCTCGGCATTCCCTGCCAGTTCGCGCTCGAGCCGTTGATCGGTCAACTCGCCGAGTACACCGGGGCTGCCGTGCTGTCGCAACACAAGTCCGGCACCGCCTTCGACGAAGACTACTTTCGCCGCGTCGAGGCGATGAAGTACACGCTCGCGCATGACGACGGGCTCGCCAGCGACGATCTCGACGGCGCCGACGTCATCATCGTCGGAGTCTCGCGCGCGACCAAGACGCCGACCTGCATGTATCTGGCCTCGCGCGGAATCAAGGCGGCGAACGTGCCGCTGGTGCCGGGAGCGCCGCCGCCAGCCGGGCTCCTGCACGCGAACGGGCCGCTGATCGTCGGTCTCACCGTCGATCCGGCGCGCCTGGCGATGATCCGCGCGGCCCGCCTGACGGCGCTCAGGCACGAGTCGAACGGCGACTACGCCGATCTCGATGCGCTACGCAAGGAGGTTCTCGAAGCGCGCCGCCTGTTCATCCGTCACGGCTGGCCGATCATCGATGCCAGCCATCGCTCGATCGAGCAGACCGCGTCGATGATCATCGACATGCTGCGCAAGCGGGCCGGCGCGACGCATTGATCTGCCGGGTGGCGATGCCGGCGACGAGAGGACAGGAAACCGAAACACCCTCCCGCGAGTATTTCCGCTTGCAACGCATCGTCAACCGGGAATTCGCGCCTGCATTTGCGGCGCCCCGCAACCCCCGCAACCCCCGCTGCCCGTCCCTGCCGGAAACCCGCAAGACGCCGGCTACCCGGCGGTTTGCGGCCCTTCGGCATGCATACTCCGGTCAGGTAGCTTCAGCGGTCCTCTTCTAACACGCGACCCGCTAATCGAATTCGAAATCCGGCGTTGGCGACACGATCGGCTCGCCCGGATGGTGCACGATATCTCCCGGATCGCTTCGCTGTACCGGCGCGGAACTCACTGGCTGGCCGGAAAACGCCCTGAAACCGGCGTCGACCGCGGCGACTGTGTTCGTCATCGGCGGCGAACAGGTTTACCGCGAGGCGATGCCTGGTTCCCGGCGACTGCTACGGTCGACCGGGAAGAAATGGCAAGAACCCAGGGAGCCGGGTTCGCATTCGCGACATATCGCCGACGGGCAAGCTGATGCCCGGCAACGGGAAACGGAGACTTGGTCCCTTTGCCCCCTTGACCGCTATCGACTCACGGCTTTCCGCCGCCCTTCGCACCGCCACCGGCATTGCCTCCAGCGTTGCCGCCCGCCTTGCTTCCGGCGGCGGTCGTCACGCCGCCGGCATTGGCCGAGGCATGGCCGAGGCCGGTGGTAATGCCGCTCGACTGACCATGGGCTGCGTTGCCGGCCCCGGTGACCACGCCCTTGCCACCGCCCGCCGTACCGCTCGACCCGGTGACCACGCCCTTGCTTCCGCCCGGCGCGCCGCCTGACCCGGTCACGACGCCCTTGCTCCCATCCGAGGCGACCCCGGAAGCGGTGGCGACGCCCTTGGCCTTGCCGGCCGAAGTCCCCTGGCCGGCAGCGGTGGTCACGGAGTTATCCACCCTGTTGGTTGCCACGACGGTCTGCTTGCCGCTCACGACGGGGCCCAGCTTGTAACCCATGGTATTGGCGATCTTGCCCCAACCCATGCCCGACGCCCGCATCTGGAGAACGCCGTCGGTCGTCGTCGTGCCCTCAGGCCCCACGTAGGTCCTGCCGATCAGGGCGCCCTGCAGCTCGGCGGCTGTGGGATTGGTGATCCCCTCGCTGGCGAGCTGGGTCTGGGCCAACGACAGTGCGATGCGGACGTTGCCATAGCCCATGGGTTTGGTCGGCGAGGAGAATGTGGTCGAATACGGCGGCGGGCCGCCGGCCACCGCCGGATCGGTCAGCGTGATGGGGGCGCCGGTACGCAGCCCATTGACCAGCGATGCGGAGTTTTCCGGAGACCCGGCGAAGTCGCTGAAACCCGCCGTCAGCTTGCCGGAAGGCGTGGTGGCGGTGGCCGGCACCGGATCGGCGACGGCCGGCGAGCACACGGCACCTGCCAGGGCGATGAGCAGCGCGGCACAGCGGACGGCGTTGAGTGTTGGCGAGGTCATGGGATGTCTCCTTGCGTCAAAGGGTGCCGATCGATTTTTCGGTCTGCGTGATGATCTCGACGGCGGTGGAAGAATCGACGATTACCCCGCCATCCTTCTTGGCGACCACTCGCATGCGGGTGGTGTTAGGGGTCAATGCCTCCAGTTCGATTTCGATGTTGCGGTCGCCGGCCTTGGCCAGCAGCCGTTCCCCGTACTCGATCTTCTCGCTTCCGTCCGGTTTGATGCCCATGCGTTTCAGCGCAGTCATCGCCGCCGAGCGGACCCGGGGCAGCGGCGCCGTAAAGGTCCGATAGGCTATGCCGCCCAGTTGGTGATTGGCGGCAACACCGCCGCCGACCGCCGCGGCCGTAAGCGCAACAGCGGCGCAACCGCTGGCAGCGAACGCGAACAGCATGACGGCGAAGAAGGTTGGAAAGCGGTATGCCATGCTCCGCAGCGTCACGAACCGGAAAGCAATTGTACACAAGCCCTCTGCCCAGGCTGGCCAGTATCGGCCCCACCGGATACAGCCGAGGAAGGACAAGAAATTCGACGATTATTGTAAAGCTATCTATGCTCCTTCAACCGGCCGTCAACCGGGAATTTCCGCCCTGACTTTCTCGGCACCCCGCAACATCCGCCGCCATTTCACGGCAGCAGCCCGCAGAACGCCGGCTTTCTGGCGGAATTTGGGTCTCTGGCATATATTCTCCCGTCAGGCGGGCTCAGCAGCCCTCTTCTACCACGCAATCCGCTGATGGACCATGCCGGAACCAGACACCTCGTCGATGCGCGCCGGCCGCGTCGCCCAGGCAAGCCGCGCGGCACAACTGACGGGAAAATGAAAAACCCCCGCAGGTCTCCCTGCGGGGGCTGTCGCGGTCGACCCGCGAAAAGGGCCGGATTCCCGATCAGGCCTCGACGGTCTCGGCGACTTCCACGAAGGCCGGGATCTGGTCGAAGTTCATGTAGCGGTAGATGTCGGCGGCCTTGGCGTTCACCACCTGGATGTACTGCATGTACTCATCCCTGGTCGGGATCTTGCCCAGCAGCGCGCACATCGCCGCCAGTTCGGCGGAGCCGAGGTAGACCTGGGTGTCGATGCCGAGACGGTTCGGGAAATTGCGGGTCGAGGTCGACATCGCCGTGCTGCCCTTCCTGATCTGCGCCTGGTTGCCCATGCACAGCGAGCAGCCCGGCATTTCCATGCGGGCGCCGGCCTTGCCGAGGACGCTGTAGTAACCTTCCTCGTTCAGCACCATGGCATCCATCTTGGTCGGCGGGGCGATCCACAGGCGGGTCGGGATGTCGCTCTTGCCGTCCAGCACCTTGCCGGCGGCGCGGAAGTGGCCGATGTTGGTCATGCACGAGCCGATGAAGACTTCGTCGATCCTGGTGCCGGCGACTTCGGACAGCACCTTGACGTCGTCCGGATCGTTCGGGCAGGCGCAGATCGGCTCGGTGACTTCGGCCAGGTCGATCTCGATCACGGCGGCGTACTGGGCGTTGGCGTCGGCCTCGAGCAGCGTGCCATTGGCGATCCACTCTTCCATGGCGGCGATGCGGCGCTTCAGCGTGCGGGCATCCTGGTAACCTTCGGCGATCATCCACTTCATCAGGGTGACGTTGGAGCGCATGTACTCGACGATCGGCGCCTTGTTCAGCGCCACGGAACAGGCGGCGGCGGAACGCTCGGCGGCGGCGTCGGAGAGTTCGAAGGCCTGTTCGACCTTGAGATCCGGCAAGCCTTCGATTTCGAGGATGCGGCCGGAGAAGACGTTCTTCTTGCCCTTCTTCTCGACGGTCAGCAGGCCCTGCTTGATCGCCCACAGCGG
>CAZKSD010000136.1:0-6654 GCA_964555315.1 uncultured Dechloromonas sp. | reverse complement strand
TGCCGGCGTTCTTCAACGGCATGGCGACCGGCGCCGACTGGATGAGCGCCGCCTCATTCATCGGCCTGGCCGGCACGCTCTATCTGTCCGGCTACCAGGGGCTGGCTTTCGTTCTCGGGTGGACCGGCGGCTTCGTCCTCGTCGCGCTCCTGCTGGCGCCGTACCTGCGGCGTTTCGGCGAATTCACGATCCCCGATTTCCTGAGCGCCCGTTACGGCGGCAACGCCATCCGTCTGGTCGCCGTCGGCGCGGCGATTCTCGCCTCGTTCGTTTACGTCGTCGCGCAGGTCTACGGGGTCGGCGTCATCACCAGCCGTTTTGTCAGCCTGCAATTCGAGATCGGCGTCTTCGTCGGCCTCGCCGGCATCCTGGTCTGCTCTTTTCTCGGCGGCATGCGCGCGGTGACGTGGACGCAGGTCGCGCAGTACGTGATCCTGATCGTTGCCTACCTGACTCCGGTGGCGATGCTGTCATGGTCGGTGACCGGCATTCCGGTCCCGCAGGTGGTCTACGGCGAAGTGCTGCAACGGGTGCAGCAGATGGAGGACAGGATATTCAACAGCCCGGCCGAGGTCGCCGCCCGTCGCCTCTATCGCGAGCGGGCCGACGAATACGCGCGCAAGATCGCCCAGTTGCCGGATTCGCTTTCCCGCGAACGGGAGCAATTGTCGTCAAGAATCAACGAACTCAAGGCCAGTGACGCGCAGGTGAAGGATATCGTGGCGCTGGAAAGGCAGCGCCGGGATCTGCCACAAGACCCCGAGCAGGCGCGGCTACGGTGGGAGGCGGCCAGGTCCGCTGCCGCCGAGCGCGCCGCACCGCCGGTCCATCATGCCGCCGCGTTCCCGGGCGACCGTGCGGACAGCGGCTGGGCGCAGCGCACCAACTTTCTCGCGCTGGTCTTCTGTCTCACGGTGGGCACGGCGGCGCTGCCGCACCTGCTGATGCGCTACTACACGACGCCCAGTGTGCGCGAAGCGCGCGAATCCGTCTTCTGGTCGCTGCTGTTCATCCTGGTGCTTTACCTGACCGCGCCGGCCTATGCCGTGTTCGTGAAGTATGAGGTTCTCGCCCACCTCATCGACATCCCCATCGCGAAACTGCCGGGGTGGGTGGCCGCATGGAGCAGGCTTGGGCTGGTCAGCTACGAGGACATCAACCGCGACGGCATCCTGCAACTGACCGAACTCGTGCTCAGTCCCGACGTGGTCGTTCTGGCGACCCCGGAGATCGCAGGCATGCCGTACGTGATTTCCGGGCTGGTCGCCGCTGGTGGCCTGGCCGCCGCCCTGTCCACCGCCGACGGCCTGCTGCTGACCATCACCAGCGCCCTGTCGCACGATGTTTACTACCGTGTTTTCCGACCCGCTTCATCGACGCAGTTGCGCCTGGTGATCTCCAAGTCGCTGCTGCTCGTCGTCGCCGTACTGGCGGCGACGGTGGCGGCGCAGAAGCCGGGCACCATCCTGTCGATGGTTGCCTGGGCTTTCTCGATCGCCGGATCGGCCTTCTTCCCGGCGTTGGTGCTCGGTATCTTCTGGCGGCGGGCGACGCGGGCCGGTGCGCTGGCGGGCATGATCGCCGGCTTGTCGATGACTGCCTATTACATCTTCCGCGTCGAAGCCGGAAGCCTGGCCTGGCTGGGACTGGGCGGCTGGCAGATGCAGCCATGGTTCCAGATCGGTTCAACCGCGGCAGGTGTCTTCGGAGTGGCCGCGGGGTTCGCCACCATCGTCGTGGTCAGCCTGTTCACCAAGGCGCCTGACAGGGAGGTCGAACGGTTCCTGGATGCCATCCGGCGCGCATCTCCGGCACGGGATGCCTGATGACGGACGATCGTTACTGGCTGAGGACGCGGCGCCTGACCATCGTGCTGATCTTGATCTGGACGGTCGTCACCTTCGTCCTGTCCTGGTTCGCGGCGGAACTCAATGGCTTCAGCGTGTTCGGATTTCCGCTCGGCTTCTACATGGCGGCCCAGGGGAATCTCCTGATCTATCTGGCGTTGATCTGGTTCTACAACCGGCGGATGCGCAGGGTGGAAGACGATTGCGGCATCGCTGACGAATAGGCGGCGGACGTGCAGGTTTTCGTGATCAGCGCCCTGCGCGCCGTTGTCGAGATGCTCGGACTGTGCCTGATCGGCCAGGGGGTGCTCCATCTGCTGGCTGGAAGCCGACGGCGGCAGAATGCCATCTACCGGCTTTTCGAGCTTTTGACCCGTCCACCGCGACAGGTTGCGGCCTTGCTGCTGCCGCGCGGGGCGTCGAAAATGGTCGTCGGCGCGCTGGCGCTGATGCTTCTCTTCATGCTCTGGATCGGGCTCGCGTGGCTGCGAAAGTCGCTTTGAGGAACAGCGCCCCTCTGCTACAATGCGCGCCTCCCGGAGAGGTGGATGAGCGGTTTAAGTCGCACGCCTGGAAAGCGTGTTTAGGGTAATACCCTAACGCGGGTTCGAATCCCGCCCTCTCCGCCAGGAACACCACAGCAAAGCACCTTCCAAGACGCTTTCTTGTTGTATCCCCCAATCCACGATCACTAGTATTTGGCATCGTGCCGGTGTCGCCTGACAAGGCCCGCAAGACGATTCTTCCGGCCGGATGCAAGCCTTGTGCGCGCTTGGCTCCAGCCACCTGCGCAGCGGTCGGCTCCGCTGGGGCGCGGCGAGCACTCGATCAGCAACGGAAGGGCAGTGAAATCATGGCCAGATTCGAAGAGTATTGCGGCAAGTACCGGCACCTGCGCATGCAGCGCAACGATGGCATTCTCGAGGTGACGCTGCACAGCGACGACGGGCCCGTGGTGTGGGGCGCCGGCCCGCACCGCGAATGCGGCGCGGCCTTCGGCGACATTGCCGCCGACCCCGGCAACCGGGTCGTCATCCTGACGGGTTGCGGATCCGAGTTCATCGCCCGCGAGGAGATCGCCCATCCCGGGATCACGGCGCCGGTGTGGGAGCGCGTCGTCGTACACGCGCAGCGGCTGATCTACAACCACCTGGAGATTCGCGTTCCGATGATCGCGGCGATCAACGGGCCGGCAACGATCCATGCCGAGCTTGGCCTCTTGTGCGACATCGTGCTCGCCGCCGACGACGCGGTGTTCCAGGATGCGCCCCACTACGTCGAGGGACTCGTCCCCGGCGACAGCGTGCACGTGCTGTGGCCCCTGCTGCTGGGCATGAACCGGGGCCGCTACTTCCTCCTCACCGGCCAGCAGCTTGACGCCGGGCAGGCGCTGGACCTCGGCGTCGTCAGCGAGGTCATGCCGCGCGACCAGCTCATGGAACGCGCCCGCCAGCTTGCGCGCAAACTGCTCGAACAACCGCCGCTGACGGTGATGTATGCGCGCCTCGCGATCACCCACGAACTGAAGCGCCTGATGCGCGAGCACCTCGACTACGGCCTGCTTCTGGAAGGACTGGCGGCAACCGAGTATTTTCCGGGCAAGGACGGCCGGCATTAGGCGGTGCCTTGCAGAGCGGTCCAGGCGCGCTGGGGCGGCCCGGTTGCTTCCGGGTCAGTCCGGACGCCGCGGCGGGAGCGTGCCGGCGTCGGTGACGCGGCCGCGAGGGCCGTGTTCGACGTAGAGGATCTGCGCCTTCTGCCATGCCGCCAGCTTGTCCGGGTCGAGGGCCGCGCCGGTTGCGAGGCGGTCCATGCCGACCGGCCGCCAGCGATCGTCGGACTTGCCGATGCGCGCCTTCAGCCTTTCGCGCAGCGCGCCGACGAGAAACACGACGACGGCGACGCCGACCACGTAGGGCATCACCTCCACCAGCGAGAGAAACGTGGCGAGGCTGATCTGACTCGGGAAGAGGATTTCCGGAAGGTCGTAACCGAAATGGCGGCCGAGGGCGAAAAGAAACGGAACCCACATGACCAGCCAGAAAAGCCAGGCAAGCGTCGTGATGACGACTGCCGACACCCGGCGCAGCGGGTGCGCCAGGTCGGGCCGCTCGATGATCAGCGGGAGGCGTCGGGCTTGATGCCGCGGTCGGGACTCGTCCATCGGGCGCGTTTCTCGCTGTCTCGAAAAAGGATTTTCGGCAATGCCACCACCGAGGTGGCGGCCGTGATGACCCAGTAGATGATCGGATACCAGATCATCCAGAAATAGTTTTTCAGTAGGCCCCGGTCGTAAGGCCGGTCGAGGACCAGGCTCAGCATGATCTGCAGCAGGCAGGTCGTTGCGATCAGCAGTCCGGCCCAGCCCAGCAGCAGGATCGGCGCGCTTTGCAGGTCGATCCGGTAGAAGACCAGGTCAATGACCCGGTAGGCGGCGAGCAGCGCGAACAGGCAGGCCCAGGTGAAGCTCATTCCATATTCGATGCATAGCGGCCACAGTCCGGCGTTTTTCGGTGACAGCAGTTGCGGTGTGTAGTCGAGCAGCACCTGGCTGCCGCCCATCGACCAGCGCAGCCGCTGCTTCCACAGGCCGCGCAGGGTTTCCGGCATCAGGATCCAGCACAGCGCGCGCGGCTCGAAACGGACGTCCCACCCGGCCAGCTGCAGCTTCCACGAAATATCGACGTCCTCGGTCAGCTTTTCCGGGCTCCAGTACCCGACTTCATGCAGCGCGCTGCGGCGGAAGGCGGCGATGACTCCGGCAACGGTGAAGATCAGGCTGACCGAGCGCTGCGCCCGCTTGATCAGGCCGACGATGGAGGAAAACTCGCCGACCTGGATGCGCCCGAGCAGCGTCGACCGGTTGCGCACGCGCGGGTTGCCGGTGACGGCAGCGACATCGGGATCGTCGAAATGGCGCACCAGCCAGTCCAGGGCGCAGGGATCGAGGCGCGCGTCGCCGTCGATGCCGACGAGGATTTCGGCGGGTGTCAGCAACGCGGCGGTGTTGAGGCCGACCGCCTTGCCCTGGTTCGCGACCTGATGGATGACGCGCAACTTCGGGAAGCGTGCCGCCAGGGCGTTGAGCAGTTCGCCGGTGCGGTCCGTGCTGCCGTCGTTGATGGCGATGACTTCGTAGTTCGGGTATTTCAGCTCCATCAGGGCTTCGACGGTTTCCTCGACGTTCTCTTCCTCGTTGTAGCAGGGGACGAGGACGGCGATCAGCGGGTAGTCGTCGCGCTGCGGCGGCTGGTCGACGATGCGGTGCGGTCGACGCTCGAAACGCAGGTAAAACGCGATGCCGCCGATCATCCAGACGACCGACATCAGCACCGGGTAGAAGAAGACGTAGGCGAGGATGGCGCCCCAGAAATCGCCGAGCAGGACCGGCAGCGGGGTCATGGCAGTTGCGGCTGCCAGCGCAGCGAGAGGGACGGGAAGATGGGGCCCATCAGGCTCTCCGGCAAGCCGCCGACGCCGAACTGGCGGAAGCCGTCGGCTTCGAGACGGCTCATGCGGCGGGCGATGGTCTCCGGCGGCAGCACCGGGTCGAATTCGAGCAGGACACGGGCAGCCGCTGCGGCGGGCAGGGTGGCGACAATTTCTTCCGTGGCCGGCAGGACGATGAGGTCGTCGCGCGGCAATCCCGCCCACACCGCCGGCGAGGGCATGGCATCGAGTGCGTAGGCCATCTGCAGCGGCCAGACCCAGCGCGCTGCCGCCTTGCGGATGCGTTCGGCGACAGGGCTCCCCGGGTCGGCACGAACGCGCAGGCCGGCGAAATTGACCTTACGGGCGAGGTCGGCGACCAGTTCCGGTTCGTCGAGCCAGGAATCCGGGAGATCGATGAAGACCGGCACGCCGGCGCGGCGCTCGGTCTGCCAGGCGATATGGTTCAACTCGTCGGCGGCGACCGGCCGCAATGTCGTCGGGAAGAGGGTCATCTCGCGGCCGTCGCGCATGACGCCCGGCTTGACGAAGGCGATGTTGGGACTCAGGGTCAGCAGGCGGTCGAGGGTCGGCGAAAGGCCATCCTCGCCGGGTGGCCAGGTACCGGGGTCGACCTTGACGCTGCGGCCGGGGTTGGGGGCCCAGGTGACGCGCAGCATTTCGGCGAAGGCCTGGAGCGAGGGGCTGTTTTCGATCAGTTGGCGTTTCCAGACCGCCTTGGGGGTACTCGCGTCGTTGAAACCGTCGACCAGCGTCAGGCCGATCGGCATGCCGAGTTGGGCGGCGACTTCCTGGGCGGCCAGGTTGCTGCGCCCGTAGGGCCAGACGATGATGCGCGGCGCCTTGCCGGTGTGCTGGCTGATGCTGTCGCGGAGGTCGGCGCGCAGGCGGGCGAGGTAGGCGGCGTCGTCCTCGTAACGGCCATTGGCGTAGAGACGCGTGGTCGCCGCCGGCTGGGTGTTGCCCTGCGGGTTGGCGATGATGCCGTGGTGCAGGTCGTAGGAATGCGAGGCGACTTCGATCAGTCCCGAGGCCTGCATTTCGCGGACCTGTTCCCAGGTGACGAAGTCGCTGCGCGGCAGGGGCTCGCCGTCGTAGTCGACCATCTGGCCGGGGGGCGCATCCATCCATTTGCCGACGAGGGCGATCACCGCCGGGTAGCCGAAAAGCGTGAGCAGTGGGAAGGCCCGCGTATAGACGTCCTTCTTGCCGTCATCAAAGGTCAGCAGGATGGCGTTGGGCGGCAGCGGCGGGCCGTCGGCGCGGGCAGCGAGAATCTGATCGACGCTGACCGGATGGAAATCGTTGGCCTGGAGCCAGGCGAACTGCCGGGCGAGGTCGCTGGCGCGGACGGCGG
>CAZKSD010000135.1:0-6660 GCA_964555315.1 uncultured Dechloromonas sp. | reverse complement strand
ACTTGTTTGTCTTGAGTCCGGGCACCACCATCTCGAACCAGATGGTCTCGAGCACCGGACGCTGCAACTGTTCGGGATGTGCGCCATACCATCTGTCGAGTGACTCAAGCACGCCGTTCAAGGTCTGCCCGGTCATTCCCCTGGCCGCCCGCGGCGCGAGGCTCCGCCCATCGGGAAGCGGATTGTCGGCCTGGTAGGCCGCCTCGAGCTGGATGACGTTGGATACGCCGACCAGATAGGCCTTCTTGACCTCTGCGGTTGACTTAATCCAGTGCGTCCCGTCGACCAGCGGTATGTCCGCCGCAACCGCGATACCGCCGGTCAGCGCCAACGCTACGGCAACACCGGATGCCGCACGGCCGACTCGGCGCAGGCCTCTTGCAATTGTCGTCATTTTCAACTCCTGATCATGAGAGCCAATGGTACGAGTGATCATATATCAATGCGCGCATTCAGGGCATTGGATTCGATGAAGGCACGCCGCGGCTCGACCAGTTCCCCCATCAGCGTGGTGAATATCTCGTCGGCCGCGATGGCGTCGTCAATCTGCACCCGCAGCAGTCGCCGGACCTTCGGATCCATGGTCGTTTCCCACAACTGTTCCGGGTTCATTTCGCCAAGGCCCTTGTAGCGCTGCTTGCTGATGCCGCGTTCGACATCGGCGAGCAGCCACTTCATGGCGTCGCCGAAATTGCTGACCGCCTGCCTCCTCTCGCCGCGCGCCATGAACGCGCCCGGACCGAAGAGGCCGGCGAGCGTTTCCGCCGTACGCCTCAACTGCAGGTAATCACCGGACAGCAGCAGGTCGTCGTCGATGAGGCCCAGCTTGAGGTTGCCATGGTGGATTTTCTCGACACGCAATGTCCACACTTCCTGAATGTCGTCAAACCGCGGCACGACACGGATCGCACCGGAAACATGCCTGGCAACCAGCTCCGCACTGGCCCTGGCGCCTTCTTCGGAATCCAGATCCAGCTTCAGGTTATGCTGGACCAGCGCCTTGAGCACCTCCGGGTCGACGAGATGCGCAATCCGTTCAATGACCGCTTCGGTCAACAGCCATGAACGCGCCAATTCCTCAAGCGCCGCGCCGCTGATCGGCTCGGTCCCCGCGCTCGCGGTCAGGCTCGCCTCGTCCATGGCCATGCGCAGCAGGAATTGATGGTATTCCTGGTCGTCCTTGAGATAACGCTCGGCCTTGCCGTGCTTCACCTTGTACAGCGGCGGCTGCGCGATATACACATAGCCGCGCTCGATCAGCTCGGGCATCTGCCGGTAGAGCAAGGTCAGCAGCAGTGTCCGGATATGGGCGCCATCGACGTCCGCATCGGTCATGATGATGATGCGGTGGTAGCGCAGCTTCTCGATCTTGAACTCGTCCTTGCCGATGCCGGTACCGAGCGCCGTGATCAGCGTGACGATCTGGTCGCTCGAGATCAGCTTGTCGAAGCGCGCCTTCTCGACATTGAGAACCTTGCCGCGCAGCGGCAGGATGGCCTGGAACTTGCGGTCGCGACCCTGCTTCGCCGAACCACCCGCGGAATCCCCCTCGACAATATACATTTCGCAGAGCGCCGGATCCTTTTCCTGGCAATCAGCCAGCTTTCCCGGCAGCCCGACACCGTCGAGGACGCCCTTGCGCCGCGTCATCTCGCGGGCGCGCCGGGCAGCCTCACGGGCGCGCGAGGCTTCGACGATCTTGCCGGTGATCACCTTGGCATCGGCCGGCCGTTCAAGCAGGAAATCCGCCAGTTTCTGGGCAACCACCTCCTCTACCGCCGGGCGCGCTTCCGACGAGACCAGCTTCATCTTCGTCTGCGAAGCAAATTTCGGATCAGGCATCTTCACCGAAAGCACGCAGGCCAGTCCTTCCCGCATGTCGTCGCCGGCGATCTCGACCTTGGCCTTCTTGGCGATCTCGTTTTCGTCGATGTACTTGTTGATGACCCGGGTCATCGCCGTGCGCAGACCGGTGAGGTGGGTGCCGCCGTCGGACTGCGGGATGTTGTTGGTGAAACAGAGCACCTGCTCCTGGTAGGAATCGTTCCACTGCATCGCCACCTCGACACCGATGATGACACCGGTATCCCCGACCTTCGCTTCGCCGGCCGAGTAGAAGACATTCGGATGCAGAACCGTCTTGGTCCGGTTTATGTACTCGACGAAACTCTTGACGCCACCGGCAAACGCAAAATCCTCTTCCTTGCCGGTGCGCTGGTCGATCAAGCGGATACGGACGCCATTGTTGAGAAATGACAACTCGCGCAGCCGCTTGGCAAGAATTTCATAGTGAAATTCGATGTGTTCGAAAATTTCGTCGTCAGCAAGGAAATGCACCTCGGTCCCGCGCTTTTCGGTATCGCCGAGAACCTTGAGTGGCGAGACAGCTATGCCATCCCTATCTTCCGTGATGCGGTCGACGGCATGACCACGGCAGAATTCCATGAAGTTCTTCTTGCCGTCGCGACGGATGGTCAGGCGCAACCATTTCGACAACGCATTCACGCACGAGACGCCGACACCGTGCAGGCCGCCGGAGACCTTGTACGAATTCTGGTTGAACTTGCCGCCGGCGTGCAGTTCCGTCAGGGCGATCTCGGCAGCGGTGCGCCTCGGCTCGTGCTTGTCGTCCATCTTGATGCCGGTCGGAATGCCACGGCCGTTATCCGTCACGCTGATCGAGTTGTCGGTGTGAATTGTCACGACAATATCGTCACAATACCCGGCCAGCGCTTCGTCGATCGAGTTGTCGACAACTTCGAATACCAGATGGTGCAGGCCCGTGCCGTCCGAGGTATCGCCGATGTACATGCCCGGACGTTTGCGCACCGCCTCCAGGCCCTCGAGGATCTGAATGCTCGACTCGCCATAGGCGGGTGTTTCGCCCTGCGGGCTATTCTCATTGCTCATTGATGGGTTCCACGTGAAACTCTCGCTTGCATCCGGATTCAGATGCGCATCGGCATGACCACGTATTTGAAGCGGTCATCTCCCGGAATGGTGATCAGTGAACTCGAATTGGCATCGTTGAAACTCCACTGAATTTCGTTGCTATGAACATTGTTCAGCACGTCAAGCAAGTAACCGACGTTGAAACCGACGTCGATCGCTTCGCCTGCGTACTCAACCTCGACCTCGTCCTCTGCCTCTTCCTGTTCGGCGTTGGCGGCAACCAGTTTCAGGCTGTTGTCACCCAGGACAACCCGCACGCCCCTGAATTTCTCGTTGGTCAGAATCGCCGCCCGGTTCATCGCCTGCACCAGCGTCTGCCGACCCACCATGAGGTGATTCCGCAACGTTGCCGGAACCACGCGTTCGTAGTCCGGGAACTTGCCGTCGATGACCTTCGAGACAAGCACAACGAGCCCGAAAGAAAAACGTACCTGGTTCGACGCCAGCGTGACCGTAAGCGGCTCGTCGCTGTCGGCAAGCAGACGGTTCAGTTCAAGCACCGTCTTGCGCGGAAGAATCATCTCCTGACGCGGCAAATCGGCTTCGATTTCGACGCTTGCATAGGCCAGTCGATGACCGTCGGTCGCCACCGCCCGCAACTCCCTGCCTTCAACCAGCAGCAACAGCCCGTTCAGATAGTACCGGACATCCTGCGCAGCCATGCTGTACTGTGTCTTCCCGAGCAACTGCCGGAAGCTTCTTTGCGAAATCTGAAACTGTTTCGTCTCGCCTTCACTTATCGTCATCCGCGGAAAGTCGTTGGCCGGCAGCGTTTGCAGGGAAAAGCGACTCCGTCCCGAACGTACCTGCAGCCGATTATCTTCGAGGATCAGACTGACCTCCGCTCCCTCCGGCAATGAACGGAGAATATCCTGCAACTTCCGCGCCCCGGCTGTCACCGCGCCGTCACCGTCGCCACCGCTGCCTTCCGCCGCCGTCGTTATCTGTATCTCGATGTCGGTTGCCAGAAAGGTCAGGCGGTCGCCCAATTTTTCCAGCAGGACATTCGAGAGTATGGGCAGCGTGTGACGACGCTCGACGATTCCCGACACGGACTGCAAGGGTGCCAGAAGTGTGTCTCTTTGGGTTTTGATAAGAACCATAAATAAAATTCCTATAAAGACTATATCGGGAACAATTCTGTGGAAAAGACAAAAAAACGGTTTGCTTTCAAAATATTGTCCTGACGACCCGGCTCTGTGGAAGGCCCTGAATTGCCTGTGGACGGATTCCGGATAATTCTCCCACAAAGTGGAGATCGCGGGCTGCCCCACAATCTGCGCACAGGTTTCCAACAGCCTTATCCATAAGGCTCATCCTTTCAGGACCTGGAGCAAGACGTGCAGGTCATGATTGAGTTCGCTCTCCTTCAAGCGGAGTGATTCGATGGTTCTCACGGCATGGATGACTGTTGTATGGTCACGTCCCCCGAAGGCGTCGCCGATTTCCGGATAACTGTGCGAAGTCACCTCACGGCACAGCCACATTGCCACCTGCCTCGGACGCGCAATGGTGCGGGTCCGTTTCTTGGAGAAAAGTTCGGCGACCTTGATCTTGTAGTAATCGCCGACTGTCCTCTGGATGTTGTCAATGCCGATATTGCGAGCCGAACCGATCAGGTCCTTCAGCGCTTCCTTCGCCAGATCCATCGCGATCGGCCGTGCGTGAAATGAAGCGTACGCCATCACCTTTTTCAAGGCGCCTTCAAGTTCCCGCACATTCGACCGCAAATGCTTGGCAACGAAAAAAGCCACCTCGTCGTCAAGCTGCAGGCCTTCCGCTTCCGCCTTGCGTTTCAGGATGGCGACCCGCATTTCCAGTTCAGGCGGCTCGATCTGGACGGTCAGACCCCAGTCGAACCGCGTCACCAGGCGGTCGTCGAGGCCGTTGATGTCCTTCGGATAGGTGTCGCAGGTTATGATGATCTGCTTGCGAGATTCGATCAACGCATTGAAAAGAAAAAAGAATTCTTCCTGAGAACGATTCTTTCCGTTGAAGAACTGGACATCGTCAAGGAGCAGGACATCGAGCGAGCGATAAGTTCGCTTGAAACTGTCGAACGACTTTTGCTGATAGGCCCGCACGACGTCCGAGTAGTAGTCCTCGGCGTGTACGTAACGCACGATCTTTTCCGACGTCTCGGCAAGAATCCTGTTGCCGATGGCGTGAATCATGTGCGTCTTGCCGAGTCCGGCGCCGCCATAGATGAATAGCGGATTGTAGGCGCCGCCGGGATTGTTGGCGACCTGGACGGCGGCGGCTCGCGCGAGATCGTTTGCCTTGCCGACGACCAGATTGTCGAAGGTGAACGAGTCGAAGAGCCGCGACTTTTCGTACACACTGTCGCGCTTGCCGTTTCTTTCGGCTGCGGGTGCGGGGATGCTTGCTGCTTCCGACGTGAGTTGTGGCGTGCTCCCGCGAGAGTTGGCCGGCCTCGCGCCGTCGATGACAAGGGCGATGGTGACCGGATGCGCGAAGAAAGCGCGGCTGTAGTCCTCGATCCGTGCCAGGTAACGGTCACGTACCCATTTCATGATGAAACCGTTGGGCGCGATGAGCCGCAGTCCTTCCCGGAGACTGTCCTCGCCTTCCAGCCGCAGCGGCTTGATCCAGGTGTTGAATTGCTGCACCGGCAATTCCTGCTCGAAACGCTGCAGACAGGATTCCCAAAAACTGCCCATCGCCAACGATACCCCTCCCCGCCGGCCTGGTAGCAGCCCCTGGCGGTAGACCCAAGAAATTGATTTGTGTAATGAATCGCAAGAACCCCGGGTGCAACGCCGATAGCCCGGGAAGCAGGAATTCTACCCGTGCCGGCGCAAGTTATCCACAGCTTGCGGAAATAATTGATCTTGACAACATGTCGCGAAGCGCGGTGTAATTCAATGTTTTTCTTAGCACATCAAGGGAATTTCAAATGAAACGCACGTATCAACCGTCGGTCGTGCGCCGCAAGCGCACCCATGGCTTCCTGGTCCGCATGCGCACCAAGGGTGGCCGTGCAGTCATTGCTGCCCGCCGCGCCAAGGGTCGCAAGCGTCTGGGCGTTTAAGCCGGACGTTTGGCGGGGTGGACCAAGCCTTCGCCAGATGTCATCGCCTGACAAGAACGGATGAGTTTTCATCCGTTTTTGGTTTCCGGCGCGCGATTCGCGGCAAGTTGCTGACTGTGCACTATCAGCCACGCCCCGATGGCGAGAACGGAGCCAGACTTGGCCTGGTGGTCGGCAAGAAGTTTCTCAGACGCGCTGTTGACCGCAACCAGGTCAAGCGGATCATCCGCGAGCAGTTTCGCTGTCTGCGGGGCCGCCTCCCGGCACTCGATCTGGTGGTAAGGCTGACGGTGAAGTCAGCCAGCATTGACCGGAAGTTGCTCGCTGCCGAGGTGATCGTCCTGCTGAACAGACTGCAGCAGTCCCGGCCAAAGGTCGAGCAATGATGAAGCGCCTGTTGACCGGTTTGATCCGTACCTATCAGTACGCGCTCAGCCCGTTTCTCGGGCGCAGTTGCCGTTATTATCCGACGTGTTCGGAATATGCAGTGGAAGCGGTGGAAAAGTACGGTGCCATCAAGGGTGGCTGGCTCGGCGTCAAGCGCATCGGGCGTTGTCACCCCTGGCATCCTGGCGGGTACGATCCGGTACCCTGATTTGCGAATGCTTGATTACGTAGGCTGTTCATGGACACTCGTCGCCTGATCCTGGTTTTGA
>CAZKSD010000134.1:0-6697 GCA_964555315.1 uncultured Dechloromonas sp. | reverse complement strand
AAGGGCTCAAGGTGGTCACGCCGCTACTCGAACCCTACATTCTGCCGATTGCCGTGGTCATCCTGGCCCTGCTCTTCCTGTTTCAGCGGCGTGGCACAGCGGCCGTCGGGGCGCTGTTCGGCCCGGTGATGCTGCTCTGGTTCATCACGCTCGGGGGGCTCGGGTTGTGTCAGGTGATCGAGCACCCGGCAGTGCTGCGGGCGATGAATCCCTGGTATGCGATTGCCTTTGTCGGTGAACACAGAGGCCTTGCCTTTCTGGCGCTGGGATCGGTGGTGCTGGCGATCACCGGCGGCGAGGCGCTGTACGCCGACATGGGTCATTTCGGGCGGCGGGCGATCAAATGGGCCTGGTTCGTCGCGGTCTTTCCGCTGCTGTACCTCAACTATCTGGGTCAGGGGGCGCTGATCCTTCACAATCCGAAGGCGCTCGACAACCCGTTTTTTCTGATGATGCCGAGCGAGAACCTGCTGCTCCCGCTGGTCGTCCTGGCCACCGCCGCAACGGTGATCGCCTCGCAGGCGGTGATCTCGGGCGCGTTTTCGCTCACCAGCCAGGCCATGCAACTCGGCTATTGCCCACGCATTCAGGTGAAGTTTACTTCGGAGCGCGAAAAGGGCCAGATCTATGTTCCGAACATCAATTGGCTGCTCCTGCTGGCGGTGATCGTCGTTGTCCTGGGCTTTCGTTCGTCGTCGAATCTGGCGTCGGCCTACGGCATTGCCGTGACCCTGACCATGATGATCGACACCGTCCTCGCCTTCGTCGTGGTCCGCTCGCTATGGAAATGGAACTGGACCCACGCCGCGCTCTTCCTGGTGTTCTTCGTTGTCGTCGACCTTGCCTTCTTCCTGGCCAATGTCGCCAAGATTCCCGACGGCGGCTGGTTCCCTCTGGTTCTGGGAGTTTGCGTCTTCGTGTTGCTGTCGACCTGGCGGCTGGGTCGCCGGCTGCTGACGGAACGACAGAAGGAGCAGTCGATACCGCTCGACACTTTCATCGCGAGTCTGGCCGCGGACGGACCGCAACGCGTCGATGGGACAGGCGTCTTCCTCACCGCAAATCCGCAAGGAGTGCCGCGGGCCATGCTGCACAACCTCAATCACAACAAGGTCCTGCACCGGCGCGTCGTGGTGCTGAATGTCGTCACCGAAGACGTTCCTCATGTTCCCGAGAGCGAGCGCGTTCGTGCCGAAGCGCTTCCCGGCGGATTTCATCGCGTCTTCGTCCGCTATGGCTTCAAGGATGACCCCGACCTGCCGCGCGCCCTGGAACTATGCGGGGAACTCGGCCTGCGTTTCGACCTGATGGAAACTTCGTTCTTTCTCGGGCGCGAGACGGTTGTCGGACTGCCCCTCGCGCAGCACTCGCGGATGGCGCACTGGCGGCAAGTGCTGTTCAACTGGATGTTCCGCAATGCGGACACGGCGACGGCTTTCTTCAAGATTCCTCCCAACCGTGTCGTCGAGCTTGGGGCGCAGGTTGAGCTTTGATTCCTGCCGGCAAGGGTTCATGGCGAGCGATTCTCGCCACGGTGACCGGACAGCGGACGTTTCTGACTTGCCAGAACCGGACATTACTAATTTGCTCTTACAAGTCCCGCATGTCGCATTGACAGCGGCTCTCAGGCACGGGATACTTCCGCGCAGTTCGTTGAGTTTCCCGTCGCCAGAATTGTTCCCAAAACACTTGCCATGATCTGAGCAGCGCGCCTGCCTGCTTCGGTCCTGATGGAGGAATCGCATGTTCCAGATTCGCATTCACGGACGCGGCGGCCAGGGTGTCGTCACCGCCGCCGAGATGTTGTCCATTGCGGCATTTGAAGAGGGGCGCCATGCCCAGGCGTTTCCCAGCTTCGGCTCGGAGCGCACCGGTGCGCCGGTGGTCGCGTTTTGTCGCATTTCGGACCAGGAGATCCGCTTGCGCGAGCCGATCATGGAACCGGACGCACTGATCATCCAGGATCCCACCCTGCTTCATCAGGTCGACGTATTTGCCGGTCTCAAGAAGAACGGCTACATCCTGATCAATACCAGCCGCAGCTTCGACGAACTGGGTCTCGGCGATTATGTCCGCGACTGGCCGCAGGATCGGCTGTGCACGGTACCGGCCACCGACCTCAGCCGCAAGCATGTCGGCCGACCGATGCCGAATGTGCCCCTGCTGGCGGGATTTGCCGCCGCCTCGGGAGTCATCCGCCTGGAATCTGTGATCAAGGCGATCAATGCCAGGTTCGCGGACAAGGTGGCGAGCAACAACGTCGCCGCCGCCAGCGCGGCTTACCAGTTCGTCATCAATGAGGTCGCGCACGCGCGGCACGGGGAGACTGCACATGCTTAAACAGACCGAGGGTTCACACGCCGTCGCCGAAGCGGTCGCGCTCTGTCGACCGGAGGTGATCTGCGCCTATCCGATCTCGCCGCAGACGCACATCGTCGAAGGCCTTGGTGAAATGGTCAAGTCGGGCGAGATTGCCGACTGCGAGTTCATCAACGTCGAGTCCGAATTTGCGGCGATGAGCGTCTCGATTGGATCTTCGGCAGCCGGGGCGCGCACCTATACCGCCACCGCGTCGCAAGGGCTGCTGTTCATGGTCGAGGCGGTTTATAACGCTTCCGGACTCGGTCTGCCGATCGTGATGACCGTCGCCAACCGTGCGATCGGTGCGCCGATCAACATCTGGAACGACCACTCGGATTCGCTGTCGCAACGCGACTGCGGCTGGATCCAGTTGTTCGCCGAAACCAACCAGGAGGCGCTCGACCTGCACATTCAGGCGTTCAAGCTGGCAGAGGAAGTCAGCCTGCCGGTGATGGTCTGCATGGACGGCTTCATTCTGACCCACGCCTACGAACGTGTTGATATTCCGACGCAGGAGCAGGTCGACGCTTTCCTGCCGCCGTACGAGCCGCGCCAGGTCCTCGACCCGCGCGAGCCGGTGTCGATCGGCGCCATGGTTGGTCCCGAGGCTTTTTCCGAAGTGCGTTATCTGGCGCACGCCAAGCAGATGCAGGCGCTGGAAAGGATTCCGCAGCTCGCCGAGCAGTTCAAGACGGTTTTTGGCCGCGACAGCGGTGGCCTGACGCACTCGTACTGCATCGAAGACGCAGAAACCGTCGTTGTTGCGATGGGTTCGGTACTCGGAACGATCAAGGACACGGTGGATGAATTGCGCAACGAGGGTACGCGCATCGGTGTCCTGGGAATCACTTCGTACCGCCCGTTCCCGCTTGACAACGTGCGTGCCGCGCTGAAGAACGCACACCGCGTCGTCGTGCTCGAAAAGAGCCTGGCGGTCGGTATTGGCGGCATCCTGTCGACCGACGTGCGCATGGCGGTTTCCGGCCTTGGCCTGCGTGGCCACACAGTCGTCGCCGGACTTGGCGGGCGCGCGATTACCCGCAGGTCGCTGCGCGAGTTGCTCAGCAAGGGCGTGCGCGGCGAACTTGGTCACCTCACTTTCCTCGACCTCGACTGGAACGTGGTCAACAAGCAGCTCGAACGCGAACGCACCAAGCGCCGTTCGGGGCCGGCAGCCGAGAGCATGCTGCGTGACGTGGGCGTCATTGCCGCCCGAATTGGTTGAGGACGACGACGATGAGCATCCAACCCGTTCACTTTTACCAGACTGGCACCTTCACCGTTGGCAACCGATTGCTGACGCTTGAGGAACGCAGCGTGCAGGCGAACATGCAGCGGACCAACTCGCTGAACTCGGGACACCGCGCATGCCAGGGCTGCGGCGAAGCGCTCGGCGCGCGCTACGCGATCGACGCGGCGATGAATGCGGCTCGCGGCCGCCTGATCGCGGCCAACGCGACTGGCTGCCTCGAGGTATTCTCCACTCCGTACCCGGAAACGTCGTGGCAAATCCCCTGGATTCACTCGCTGTTCGGCAATACCGCGGCAGTTGCCAGCGGCATCGCTGCGGCGATCAAGATCAAGCGCCAGAAAGGCCAGGCCGACGATGTTCGCGTCGTCGCCCAGGGCGGTGACGGCGGCACCACTGACATCGGTTTCGGCTGCCTGTCGGGGATGTTCGAGCGCAACGACGACGTGCTGTACATCTGTTACGACAACGGCGGCTACATGAACACCGGCGTCCAGCGCAGTTCGGCGACGCCGCCGGCGGCACGCACTGCGACCACCATGCCGGTCGGGCCGGAACCCGGCAATGTCTTTGGCCAAGGCAAGTTCGTCCCGGCGATCGCCATGGCGCACGAGATTCCGTATGTCGCCACGGCGACGGTCGCCGATCTGCGCGACCTCGAGAACAAGGTTACCAAGGCCATGGGCATGCGCGGGGCGCGCTACATCCACATTCTGGTGCCCTGCCCTCTCGGCTGGGGCGCAGCCTCCGAGGACACCATCCTGCTGGCGCGCCTGGCCAAGGAGACCGGCATCTTTCCGGTGTTCGAAGCGGAAGGCGGCGAGATCACCGACCGGCTGAAGATTCGCCGGAAACAGCCGGTGGAGGAATATCTGAAGCGGCAGAAACGCTATGCCCACCTGTTCGGCAAGAAGCCGGCGGTGGCGACGATCGCCCGCCTGCAGGCGGCGGCAGACAAGAACATTCGCAAGTACGGACTGCTCGACCAGGAGGCCAACTGATGGAAAAGCCCTTTGCCATAACCCTGGACCCCGGCTCTTCACTGGCCAACCACACCGGCTCCTGGCGCACCTCGCGGCCGGTCTACCTTGACCGCCTGCCGCCCTGCAACAAGCAGTGCCCTGCTGGCGAGGACATCCAGGGCTGGCTGTTCCACGCCGAATCCGGCGATTATGAAAGCGCCTGGCGGCACCTGACGAAGGACAACCCGTTCCCGGCCATCATGGGCCGCGTCTGCTACCACACCTGCGAGGGGGCCTGCAATCGTGGCAAGCTCGACGAATCCGTCGGCATCAATTCGGTGGAGCACTTTCTCGGCGACGAGGCGCTCAAGCGCGGCTGGAAACTGACCGGTCCGACAACCGATTCGGGCAAGCATGTTCTGGTGGTCGGCGCCGGCCCATCGGGCATGTCGGCCGCCTACCATCTGCGCCGCTTTGGTCACCGCGTGACCGTCCATGAGGCGGGTCCCTTCCTCGGCGGGATGATGCGCTTCGGCATCCCAAAGTACCGTCTGCCGCGTGACATTCTGGAAGCGGAAATGCAGCGCGTCGTCGACCTCGGCGTGAAGGTGGAATTGAACAGCAAGGTCGAAAATATTCTGGAGACCATGCAGGCCGGCAAGTTCGACGCGGCCTTCCTGGCCGTTGGCGCGCACATCGGCAAGCGCGCGATGATTCCGGCCGGCGACGCGGCCAAGATCATCGACGCGATTTCGCTGCTGCGAAGCATGGAAGGCGAAGACAAGCCCATGCTCGGGCGTCGTGTCGTCGTCTATGGCGGCGGCAATACGGCGATAGACGTCGCCCGCACCGCCAAGCGCATGGGCGCCGAGCCGCTGATCGTCTACCGGCGCACGCGCGAGAAGATGCCGGCGCACGATTTCGAGGTCGAAGATGCGATGCAGGAAGGCATCATGGTCAAATGGCTTTCGACCATCAAGCAGGCCAACGAATCGTCGCTGACCATCGAAAAAATGGCCCTCGACAGCAAGGGCTTTCCCCAGCCGACCGGGGAGTTCGAAACCATCGAAGCCGACTCGCTGGTTCTCGCGCTCGGACAGGATGTCGACCTCGGCCTTCTCGAGGGCGTTCCCGGCCTGCAGGTGAGCGACGGGGTAGTGCAGGTTGCGGCCAACATGATGACCGGCCATCCGGGCATCTTCGCGGGCGGCGACATGGTCCCGGCGGAACGCAACGTCACGGTCGGCATCGGTCATGGCAAGCAGGCCGCCCGCCACATCGATGCCTGGTTGCGCGGCGAGGAGCACGTGCCGGCGCCGCAACGCGAGGTCGCGACTTTCGAGCACCTCAACACCTGGTATTACGCCGATGCGCCAAAGACCGTACGCCCGGTTCTGGATGTCATTCGCCGTCAGTCAACCTTCGATGAAGTCCAGGGCGGACTGGACGAGACCAATGCCCTGTTTGAAGCCCGCCGCTGCCTTTCCTGTGGCAACTGCTTCGAATGCGACAACTGCTATGGTGTCTGTCCGGACAATGCGGTGATCAAGCTCGGTCCCGGCAAGCGCTTCAAGTTCAATTACGACTATTGCAAGGGTTGCGGCATGTGCGTCGCCGAATGTCCCTGTGGAGCCATCAAGATGGAGACAGAAGAGATCTGATCTCCGTGCAGCAAGACCCGGCGCCGCTGACTGTTCATCGGCGCAAGCAACACCTGACCCGGCGCAGTTGGCCGGGTCATCAAATCCGGGGGCTCTTCGGGCGTGCCGTTCGAGGTGTCCTTTCCTTGTTCCCTCATCCGCGAGGTATGTATGTCAATTGAAGGAAAGAACGTTTATGTATTTGGTGCCGCCCGAACCGATGGCGATGCCAAGATGAAGAATCTGCTCGGAGGGAAGGGCGCCAATCTGGCCGAAATGTGCCGTCTGGGGATACTGGTGCCGCCCGGTTTCACGATCACCACCGAAGTCTGCACGGTCTATGGCGAACAAGGCGCGGAAGGAGTGGTTAACCTGATCAAGGCCGACGTCCTGCAGGGCGTTGCTTTCGTCGAACAGGAAATGGGCAAGAAATTCGGCGACGCGTCGGATCCGCTGCTGCTGTCCGTGCGCTCGGGCTCGCGCGC